>JAZDDE010000470.1:0-5057 GCA_036679495.1 Gemmatimonadota bacterium
TTTCAATAAGTTGTCTTGCGGCCAAGTGCGGATCTCTATGGCGCACCATCACGGCTGATCCGAATCATCGGATCATTATTGTTAGTTCCTGCCTTTGTTACTTTTTTGCTCGGAGTGCGGAACTGTTGCTCCAATCCGTCGACGTTGGACAATCTATTGTCGTTGTCAAAGGATGCTTCGAAATCGCATAGAGCGCGGCTTCGTCATCACGCGTCGCCGTCATAACAACTGTTATGGAAATACATGCCTAGGACTCGATCCGAGTTTGGGGCAAGCTTGAACACGCTCACGACACCTGTGGCGCGCATGTTTGGACAGTGGGTGCCGATGACAGATATCTAATCCAAGCGTTTCAACTCGCGCCGCCGACGGGGGCCTGCGCCTGTGCATTCGAATGCTGTCTTACTGGTCGTGAGTCTCGCCGTTCTCTTGGTCGACCCCTTGGCAATGGATGGGTCGGCAGTGTTTGCCCAATCCTCACCCTTCACGACCTTCGAGCCGCCGCGCCCGGGTCAGACCAGGCCCCCTTTGCCGGAGCTTGAGGAGGAAGCGCCGGAACCGGAAATCATACTCCCGCCGGTTCCGCCGCCTGTGGAACGCGCACCCCTGTCGCGCGGTCCGCGGTTCGAATTGCGCAGGGTTGCGTTCGAAGGCAACAAGGTGTTCAGCGATGAGGAACTGCAAGAGGTCGCAAAGCCGTTCCTGGATCAATTGGTCAGCGCCGAGGATCTCGAAAGCCTGCGCCGCAATCTCTCACTCCATTACATCGATGCGGGCTACGTCAATTCGGGGGCCGTGCTGCCGGATCAAGCCGTCGAGGAAGGGGTCGTCGCCTATCGGATCATCGAGGGCGTGCTGTCGAAGATCACGGTCGTCGGCGACCTCCGACTACGTCCCGGATATATCGAGGACCGGATCTGGCTCGATGCCGGGCCGCCGCTCAACGTGAACCGATTGCAGAGGCGGCTTAGACTCCTTCTCGAGGACCCCTTGATCGATCGTATCGATGCCGAACTTGGCCCCGGCCTTCGGCCCGGTGAGAGTGAATTGACGGTCCGTGTCGCGGAAGCATCACCGGCCGAAGTGACGCTGTTCACCGACAACTACCGGGCGCCCAGTGTCGGCGGGAAGGAGGTCGGCGGTTTGGTGACCTTACGGGATCTTACAGGCTTCGGCGAGATCGCGGCGCTTGAGGCCAGCGCTGCGCAAGGCTTGGTGGAGTTGAAGGGACAGTTCGCAGTCCCACTCGGCGTTTCGGGCACGCAGTTCATTGGATTGGCCGAATACACGGAAACGGAGGTCGTCGAGAAGCCGTTCAGCGAACTGGATGTTGAGGGGGAGACGATTGAACTCGAGGCCACATTGCGGCAGCCGATCTATCGCGAACCCGGTCAAGAATTTGCAGCCAGCCTGACGTTCAACTGGCGCCGGAGCACGACCTTTCTCCTCGGCGAGCGCTTCTCCTTCGTCGAGGGCGCCGACAATGGACGGACCACCGTTTCGGCTATTCGCGGGATCATCGATTGGATCGACCGAAGCCAGGATCACGTGATAGCTCTGCGTTCCACGGTGAGCGCTGGGATCGACGCTTTCGGCGCCACCACCAATTCTGGATCCACGCCCGATGGCGAGTTCGTCTCCTGGCTGGGCCAGGCCCAGTGGGTACAGCGGCTGGGCCCTTCCGACATTCGGCTGGTGCTGAGGGGTGAGGCACAGCTCACCAACGACCGTCTGCTGCCCTTGGAGAAGTTTGCTCTCGGTGGCTTCGACACCGTACGGGGCTATCGGGAAAACCTCTTCATCCGGGACAACGCCTGGCAAGCCTCCGTCGAGTTTCGGATTCCCGTGCTGGATCTTGATATCCCGGATGTGCCGAGCGATCTGAACGACGGTCGGGTCGAGTTGGCACCCTTCTTCGACATCGGACAGGCATGGGACAGCGGCAGCCCGGAGTCCTCGACCAGTACTATCGCTTCGATCGGCATCGGCCTACGCTGGTCTCCGATCAAGGACGTGCTTGCCACCTTGTACTATGGCTATGCGCTCAACGAGATCGATACGCCGGACTCGCACGATATACAAGACGACGGTATCAATTTCTCGATCCGTGCCACGGTGTACCGGCACTAGACCCAGCGCTTGTCCGGATCGCAATTAAAGCCAGTTGCCGATCAGAAGAAACGGTGCCCAGTAGCCGGGATGGCGGGTGCGGTGTTCCGCCAGAAGGGAGAGCTGGGCGTGGCGAAGCGCCTGGGCCATCGAGGTGTCCCGCTGGCCTAGCTGCTCATAGAAGCGAGATACGAGGATCGAGGTGGACTCGTCGTTGATGAACCAGAGGCTCGCCAATGCGGTGCGTGCACCGGCCTTGATGGCAATGCCGGCGAGCCCGAGGGCAGCACGCTCGTCTCCGGCCGCTGTGGAGCAGGCGCTGAGGGTCAGCAACTCGATGGGCTTCTCGCGAAACCGGCTCAACTTGATGAACCGCTCCAAACCATCCATCGTCAGCCGCCCGTCGTAGGTCAGGATAAAGCTGTCCTTGGGATCCCTTTCGATCTGGGCATGGGATGCCACGTGGACGATGGTGTATGGCTTGGTCTGCAGCTGCCTCTGAATGCTCGGTACTGTAAATGCTTCATTCTTGAAAAGCGTGCTCTCGAACATGGACTGAAGGTTGCGCAGTTCCGTCTCGACATGAGGCAGGGGAGGGAAATCCTGGACCGAGACGCTCAAGCCACCGGCCAACACCTCCGCCTGCTCGGGTTCTAAGGGCCGAGGTTCGATGAGTGTGAGTCCAGGCGCGACCGCCAGGGCCATACGCTCGACAAGATGCTGCTGGCCGTCATGCAGGGCGGCGAAAGGGACGGTACTGAGGAGCCCGCTCGGCACAACCACCAAGGTGCCCACGTCAGCGGCCTCCAGGCGGCGCGTGATCGGCTCGATGAGCCAGCGGTGCAGTCGTTGGGCGGGTTGCAGGTATTGACGGGTGGTTCTCTTTTCGAGCTTGCGCCGGAAATCGAGGATGACCGGTCGAACGGTTTCCGCGCCGACCGCGACCGTCGTGCGCGAGAGCCCGTCAGGCAAACTCAGAAGCAATTCAATTCGGTCGGGCAAGATGATGGGATAGAGGGCGGCCGTGTGAGGTGCGATCTCGTCGATCGTTTGCTCCTTGGCCTGTAGGGCTGCGATACAGTTGTCATGAAAGTAGTCTTCGAGCTCGGCGGCCTTGAGTAGCTCGACCGTCTGTCGCGCTTCTCTCAAGGCAACTTGCTGGTCCTGAGGCGCTTCTATCCGGTCGGAGAACTGGAGAAGGAGGTCCGCCAGGCCGAGGATGACCGGTTGAACCGAATCCTGGAAGGAGAGCTGTGCACTGCCGAGACTGACCAGCATGTCCGCACGAATGGATCGCAGGGCGGCGATGGAGGCTTGATAGGCAGCGATGGCGGCTTCAAGCTCTCCTTGCGACTTCTTGATTCGTCCGATCTGCCACTCCCACAAATAGGCGATCTCGGGCGCGTTCAGCCGTTGTGCGATGAAGAGAGCCTGGCGGGTTAGTTGTAGGGCTTCCTCAAGGCGCTGCTCACGCTCGTAGAGCTGCCCGAGGTATCCGACGGCGTAAGCCTGGGCCCGCTGGTCGTCGATCCGCTCGGCCGTGCGCAAGGCTTGATCCAAGGCGCGATAAGCCATACGCCGACGATCCGGGCGGCTCTGGCGGGACTTCGCCTCCAAATCCAACATCAGACGCCCAAGGGAAATGAGGCCGTTGGCCTTTCGAGCGCTGTCGGGAAGGCCGCCAAACCCTTCAATGGCCATGTCGAGATCGGCCGTCGACGGCTCCCACTCTCCGCTCTCAAGCCCCGCATAGGCCGCATTGACGATCGCCGTCCAGCGCAGCTCCGGGTCGCCGCTGTCGGCGGCCAAGGCCGCGCTTTGCGCGTAGACATCACGCGCCTCCGCATGCTGCTTTTCGGCCGAGAGAAGAGTTCCGATGTTGTTGAAGGTTCGCGCTTCCAGCCTCCGATCGCCCGCTGCCCGTGCGTAGGACAGCGCGAGGTCGAAGGCTTCCCCTGCCTCCTGTCGGCGTCCGGCCAGAGTGTATAGGTTGCCGAGCGTGCCCTGCAGCCGTGCCAGCCTGGCTGGCGGTGCGTCTGTCCCGACGAGCGCCAGCGCGGCGTCGACGTCGGCGATGGCCTTTGCAAGATATCCGAGAGCTTGCTGCGCCTCGGCGCGTCGCGCCAGGATCATTGCTCGAGTATCGGTATCGCCGGCACTGACAGCTTCGTTCAGAGCACGGCTCCAATGTTCTATGGCCTGAGCCGCCTGTCCTCGCGAGAAGGCAACAGCACCAAGCGCCAACTCATCCGACTTCTGGGCCACGGCCAAAGAACCAGCAGGCAGCGACAGGAGCGCCAGTACGCCAAGCAGTCCAGCCAGACCTATCCTGTTCCGGCTTTGGTTTTGGTTTTTGGGGTTGAGCACGATTCTTGTCGCTGGTCTAAGCCGAACAGGCGATTTCAATCGTGCCGGGCAGAAAAACCGGTTCACCGAGACGGTTCCCCTGTGGAACTGGCATTTCGGCGGCAATTTGCTCATCCTCACTCGCCAGGTAGTAACTGGCGATTGCGCCGCCAGGCCGTGCCGGCAGCGCGCCCCGGCCGGTGCCGACGAAGCTTGCAAGGACCTGACCGCCGCGGGCAGCGCACTGCTGTGCCAAGCGCGCCGAGGCGTCCAGGAGCGTTTCCGCGAGAACCGTCACGCTTGCCGTGACATCACTCTCCGGCGACTCGATCACCACCGAGCCGGCGATCCCCAGCGCCGAGGAGGCCTCAATCAGGCTGTCCGGCGTGGCGAGAAACTGATCGGCCACGATCAAGATGTTGCCGCCCGGACCCCCGAAGGCGTGTGCCCGGATCACACTGTTGTCGAGCACCACGAAGATCGGGTCGATGGTGATGTTGCCGCCACTGCCCGTTCCGTCGCCGACCGAGGTGGTGATTTCACTGTCGCGCAGCAGCAGCAACTGAGCCACGTCGATCGTGATGTTGCCCCCATCGGCGACA
>JAZDDE010000471.1:0-14444 GCA_036679495.1 Gemmatimonadota bacterium
GTGATCGCCGCCGTTAGCGTCGTCTTCCCGTGGTCCACATGTCCGATCGTCCCCACGTTTACGTGTGGCTTCGTTCGCTCAAACTTCGCCTTCCCCATTTCTCCGCTCGCTCCTGTTGCCTTAGTGGCGCTGTGAACCCACGAGTTCTATTTGAGAGTCTCTACCGACACCACGATCCCCATAGCCCGCTTCTTTGACGCTTATGGTGGGGGGAGGATTCGAACCTCCGTAGGCATTAGCCGGCAGATTTACAGTCTGCTCCGTTTGGCCGCTTCGGTACCCCACCCACCATTCGAACCGGCCCTCACCGAATGTTTCGGTGACGGGCCGAGTCTGGCTGCCAAGACTTTTGTTACTGATGAGGCAAAGCGTGCTCTGCGTGACGTCTGCTGTGCATCACTGAGCTGACGGTGGGACTCGAACCCACAACCTTCGGATTACAAATCCGATGCTCTTCCAGTTGAGCTACGTCAGCAAGAGTCCATTAACATATGCCGGATTTGCGGGCACGTCAACGTTCCTGAGAGATCCGTTTCCAGGTGGTCCCAGAGGGTGAATCCTCAAGAACAAAGCCCCTCGATTTTAGTTCCTCCCGCACCGCGTCTGCCCGTGCAAAATCGCGCTCCTGGCGGGCCGATTCGCGAGCGTTAATCCGGTCTTCGATCCATGCGCGAAGATCACTGTCCACCCCTGCTTCCCCGTCCCGAAGCGCGAACACACCGAATACGGCCTCAAACGCCGCCAACGCCTCCCTCACCGGAACCGAATCGGCCGCGGACACGCCGGCTGACTCATCCAGCAATGAATTCACGTCCCGGACCAGCGCGAACGCCGCCGCGAGCGCTTCCGCTACTGCTAGATCTTCGTCCATTGCGGCTTCGAAGTCGGTCATGAACGAACCCGCCACCTGGGCCATTTGTTTGCCAGCCGCAGGATCGCCAGGCCCATCGATCGAGTGCACGCGGCGCCTGAAATCGGTCAGCCGGTCAAGCGCCCTTCGCGCCTTTTCAAGCCCTTCCCGCGTAAAATTCAGCTGGGTTCGGTAGTGAGCGCTCAGCAGCAGGTAGCGAATGGCAGAAGGCTGTACCCCGTCCTCCAGAAGCGACGGCACGGTGTGGAAGTTGCCCAGTGACTTGGACATCTTGCCGCCATCGACCAGCAGATGTTCGGCATGCAGCCAGTACCGAGCGAACGGCACACCGGTCGCCGCTTCCGACTGGGCCATCTCGTTCACGTGGTGCGGAAAAATGTTGTCGACTCCGCCCGTGTGAATATCCAGTGTCTGGCCCAAGTACTCCATGGCCATGGCGGAGCACTCCAGATGCCAGCCAGGACGTCCGATGCCCCAGGGCGAATCCCACTGCGCAGCCTCCCCTTCGTCTCTTGCTCCACCCTTCCAGAGCACGAAGTCGCGGGGGTCGTCCTTCGAATACTCCTCGTCTCCATCAACCGGCCGGCCAGAGGCGAGTTCTGAGGTGTCCAGATTGATCAGCCGTCCGTAGTCCGGATGGCGGGCGATCGCGAAGTAGACCGATCCATTCTTGGTATACGTGAAGCCACCGTCCTCAAGCTGTTTGACCAGCTCGATCATCTGAGACACATGATCGGTCGCCTTGGGGTTCACCTCCACCGGTTCGAGCCCTAGAGTCTCCCAGTCCTGGAAGAATTGCTCGGTGACGGGCTCCGTGACCTCTTGCAGTGTGAGCCCCTGCGTACGCGCAGCCGTAATCGTCCGGTCGTCCACGTCGGTGAGATTCATGACCTGGGTGACCCGGTATCCCTTCCAGGTGAGATATCGGCGTAGAAGATCTTCCCAGATGAAGGCTCGGAAATTTCCGATGTGTGCGCGCTCGTAGACCGTGGGCCCGCACGTGTACATCCGCACCTCATCCGGGACCTGGGACTCGAACGGCTCAAGTGAGCGGCTGAGCGTGTTGTATAGAACGAGCGTCATACCGCTGCGCTCAGCTTGAGGCGGACTCGGATTCCGGCTCGGAAGCGACGGGCTCGAGTCCGAGAAACTCTGTGCGGTGGAACCGCTCGTAGGCCTCAAGGCGATCGGCGTGCGTGTCGGCCCAGGTCTCGGAGCACGAGCCCAGATGCCGGTCGGCACGCGCCGCAATAAGCCCGTCCAGCACACCCGCCTCGCGGGCGAAGGCCAGCTCGTCGAGTGGCCGATAGGCCGGCCCACCGAACAGCGTGCGGGCCACCACCCAACCCTCCACGAAAGACGACACCACTCCGACCTCGTGCCGCATAAGCTCGTCGCACGTTACGTCCGGATCGGTTCCGCGCACGATCCTCATCCGCTGCACGGCGTAATTGTAATACGCTCGGGCGCCTTCACGAAGGTTGCCGGGAGTCAGTACGAGAGCCACCGAGTCGTCCCGTACAGTCACCCTGTCCCAAGGGTAGGTATCGGGTGAATCTTCCAGGTCTTCAACCGACCCTGTCTCGGCGCCAAAGTCTAGCATGTACAGCACTCGAGGATCTTCTTCCAGGTCTGCGAAGAGCGCACGCGCGCTGTCCAGAAAGGTTCGCACCTGCTCGGGAGAAAACGAAATCTCCTGACCGGACGGCGCGGTCATGGCGTACTGCGACCGGGCTTCGCCCGCGAAAACGAGGAGGAGAACTGCGGCCGGCGCGAGGATACGCCGGAGACAGCTAGATGGAAACAATCGGCTGGGAGCCGCCGGTGTCTTCCGGCTCGAAGAGTCCAGCGTACCGAAGCACGTCGTCGCCCGCATGCCCGAGCAGCTCATGCTCGCGCGCCAGAATCCGATCGACCATCTCGTGCACAGAGCCGCTCGAGGGCCACGACTCTTGAATGAGGTCCCAACCACGGTCGACGGCGATTCGATTGGTTACGTAGGCCAGGCAAAACAGGTCATCCACGTAGCCGTACGCACCGACAACGTTCTCCGGGATGACGTCGTCCGGGCTCACGAGATAGGCGATGGCCGCGTCGACGAGCAGCTTGTGCTCCCGCTTCAGCCGCGGATCCGCAAGCATCTTGAACATCAATTCGGCGAAGGCGGGCGTGAGACTGACCACGTCTTTCCAGGTGCCCTCGTAGGCCCCGATCTGCTCTTTCAGTCCCGCCAGATAGTCTGTGCTCATGCTAGAAAGTTTACTCTACGGTAACGCTCTTCGCCAGATTGCGCGGCTTGTCGACATCGCATCCCCGAAGCACCGCGATGCGGTAGGCCAGGAGCTGCAGAGACACGGAAGCGAGGATAGGCTGCAGCATTGTGATCGTGGATGGAACCGGGATCACATGGTCCGCCTTCCCCGCCAAATCGGTGTTTTCTTCGCTTACGACGGCGATCACCTGTCCGCCCCGGGCCTTCACTTCTTCGATGTTGCTAAGAACCTTGGTATAGACCGAATCGGTAGGTGCCACAAACACGACGGGCATTTGGTCGTCGATCAGGGCTATGGGGCCGTGCTTCATCTCAGCCGCCGGGTATCCTTCGGCATGGATGTAGCTGATTTCCTTCAGTTTCAAAGCTCCCTCGAGCGCCACCGGAAAACTGTAGCTCCGGCCCAGGTACAGGAAGTTGGAATGCTCGGCGTATAGCTCTGCGATTCGGTTCACCTGTTCCTCCTGCTCCAGAGCCCGTTCGACGAGAGCCGGGAGCCGCTTCATCGCCGCCACGATCTCCCTGCCCCGAAGCAGCGACATGCCGTGCCGCCGCGCCATGAACAGTGTGAACATGGCCAGGACCATGAGCTGGCCTGTGAAGGCCTTGGTCGAAGCCACCCCGATCTCGGGTCCGCTGTGCGTGTAGACGCCCCCGTCCGTCTCTCGGGCGATCGTGGAGCCCACACTGTTGACAATGCCCATGACGGGAGCCCCGCGTTTCCGGGCTTCTCGCATGGCCGCCAGTGTGTCCGCCGTCTCACCGGACTGCGAAATGGCTATGACCAGTGTGTTCGGCGGGATAACAGGCTCGCGGTACCGGAACTCCGAGGCGTATTCCACCTCAACCGGGATGCGGGCGTATTGCTCCAGCATGTATTCGCCGACCAGAGCCGCGTGCCAAGACGTGCCGCAGGCGGTGATCACGATTCGCTCGACGTTGCCGAGGACGTCAGCTAGCTCATGGAGCCCGCCAAGCTTGGCCGTGCCGTCTTCTTCCAGCAGGCGTCCCCGCATGGCGTCTTCAATAGTAGTAGGCTGCTCGAAGATCTCCTTGAGCATGAAATGCTCGTAGCCGCCCCGTTCGATGCGGTCGAGATCCCAGCTCACATGGTTTACTTCCTTCTCGATCGGCCGCGAGGTGCCGTGACTCTCCCAGTCGCTGAGGCGGATGATCTCGTGACCTTCCCTCGTTAACACGGCCAGCTCGCCATCGTCCAGATACACAACTTTTCGTGTTTGATCGAGAATCGCCGCTACATCAGACGCCAGATACGTCTCGCCGCCGTGTTCCGACACGCCGACTAGAAGCGGCGAACCCATCCGGGCCGCCACAATCTTGTCTGGATCCTTGTCACTGATGACCGCGATTCCGTACGTACCCTCAACTTGCAGAAGAGCGGCCGCGACAGCGTGTTCCAGATTGCCCTCGAAGGCCTCCTCAATGAGGTGGCAAAGCACTTCGGTGTCTGTTTCCGTCAAGAACTCGTGGCCCAGCTCCGTGAGCTTGGTCCGGAGCACGTCCCAGTTTTCAATGATACCGTTGTGCACCAGAGCGATGGAGCCGGATTCATCAGTGTGGGGGTGGGCGTTGACGGTCGTCGGCGCACCGTGGGTGGCCCAGCGGGTGTGCGAAATACCGACCGTGCCCTCGACCAGCTTTCTGACGAGAAGCGCGTCGAGTCCCTCTATACGGCCTGCTGTTTTTCGGATATCCAGATTGCCTGAGGACAGGGTGGCGATGCCGGCAGAGTCGTAGCCCCTATATTCGAGACGCCGAATACCTTCCATCAGCAGCGGCTGCGCGTTTCTTGTTCCGACATATCCGACGATTCCGCACATTATTCGCTCACACTTCCCGTTAGTATCGCCAGCTTCTGTTGCGCCCAGTCCGCGAGACGACCCACAGAGTGAGCGTCCCTAGCTTCCGCGTAGATCCGGACGATCGGCTCGGTCCCCGACGGACGAACGTGAACCCACTGTCCGGTGTCGGCCCAGGCCAGCCGCAGACCATCGGCCCGATCAGCTACAGCGCCCGGCGCGGCTTCGCTCTCCAGCAAATCGTACAGCTCGGCCAGCTCCATGTCGGGCCGCGCCGCCTTGCGCCGAGCCATGCTGTACTGCGTCCGGGCGGCCAGCGCCTCACTGAGGGATCCCGGCTGCCCGGCCAACCAGCTCAAAATAAGGGCCGCAGCGGCCGGAGCGTCACGGGTCAGGTTAAGATCCGGCAGCATAACTCCGCCATTGCCTTCGCCGCCGATTACGGCGCCGACTTCCGCCATTTTCAGCGCCACCCTGATTTCTCCAACGGGCGTCCGGTAGAACTCAACGCCCGCCCCAACAGCGGCGTCCTCGATCGTCTGGCTGGAGGATAAATTCGTCACCACCGGACCCGGATTTCTGGACAATACATACTCCGCCGCGATGGCGAGGGTCCAGTCCTCGCCGACCGCCCGCCCCTGTTCATCCACTAGGGATAAACGGTCTACATCAGGGTCGACGGCGAGCCCGATGTCGGCCCCCGATTCCCGCACCAGCCGGCCCAGTTCGGCGAGGTTGTCTGCGGTCGGCTCGGGACTTCGCGGAAACAGGCCGTCGGTCTCGAGGCCTATGGCAACGACTTCGCAGCCCAGTCGGTGAAGAAGCGGCGGCATGATCGCCCCGCCAGCACCGTGGACACAGTCGAGAGCGACCTTCAGGCCGCGAGCCGATACGGCCTCCACGTCGATCAATTCCAGCGCCAGGATGCGGTCGAGATGGGCCTCGCCGAGGCCGGAGATCTCTGAGCGGCGACCGAGACCGTTCTGGCCACCAGTCAAAGCGTCCGGCCCAAGTGGAGGCAGAGTGCCGAGAATTTCCTGCACGCTCTCACCTTCGGTCGGTGTCAGGAAGCGCCCCGCGGATGACACCAGCTTGAGTCCATTCCACTCAATAGGATTGTGGGATGCAGTCACGATCAGGCCGGCCACAGCCGCCGGATCCTCCTTCACAGCCAGGAGAAGGGATGGAGTGGCCGTAAGGCCGGCGATTCGAACATCGCATCCTGCTTGCCTCAGACCGTCCGAGGCGGCTTCGCAAAGCTCGGGGCCTGAGGTCCGCGAGTCGCGGCCCAGGAGTACGTGGCCTGTCGGGCTAGCGGCCTGGATCCACGTGCCGAACGCTACACCGTATCGATAGGTCAGCTCCGGAGTCATCGACTCGCCCACGATACCACGTATCCCGGAGGCCGAAACGATCAGTGGGGCACTCAGTTGAGACCTGCTTGCACGTCGAAATCAGCTCGATCCAAAGTCCTGGTGACAGTCGCTGGGCGAGACTACGGGACCCGTAGGAACGCGTCAACGGCGTGGGGGGCTGACTTCTATGCGTCCGCGTCCGCGGAGAGACAGGCGAGACGGCGCATCACACGCCGAACGTTAGGCGACCCGATGCTCACGGCCGCAAATCCTGAGGCCCACTCGACTCCGTGCCCAGCGGTGCGCAGCGCCGTCCGCGAGCCGGACTTCAGCCTGACCACGAGGCTGGTAAGCGAATGGGTGGGCTTATATTTCAGCAAAACGTGAACCCGGTCAGCTGCCGCCACCACCGCGATCGGTTCAGCATCGAGCCGCCGGCAGAGCACGATCAGATGACGCTCTATGATCGCCTGTCGTCGAGGCCCCGGGATGTGGAGCGCACCTAGGGTGGACCACGCGATGTGGGCGTACAAGCGGTGCTCCGAGCGCTCGGTTTCGATAGGCTGTACCCAGACTTGCTTCGTACGAATCATTCTGCACTGTGTGCCTTCGGCTCATCCGGCGATCAACGTTCCGGATCCTTCCGGCGGCCGCTCCGCGGAGATCGTTTGCCAGGCTTCGAGGGTGACATATTTTCACGCGAAGCGACGGGCTTGGCGGCTACTACCGGAATGGAGACAACGCTGATGGACGTTCTCGACTCGGACGGTTTCGGCACCCTGGCGGTCCATGCGGGCCAGGCTCCCGACCCGATAAACGGGGCGATCATGATGCCGCTGTATCAGACGTCCACGTACGTGCAGGATGGGGTCGCCCGGCCACGCCAGGGAAACGAATACGCGCGGGTCACCAATCCGACCCGTACGGCGCTCGAGGCCAACCTGGCCGCCCTGGAAGGGGGACGTCACGGAATCGCGTTCGCGTCCGGCCTGGCCTCGATCGAGGCTATTCTCAAATCCAGCCTCGAGGCTGGAGATCACGTGATTTGCGGAAACAACGTGTATGGGGGGACCGAGCGGATGTTTCGGACCGTCTGGGCACGATTCGGAGTGGAGTTTTCGTTCATCGATACGTCTGACCTGGACGCGCTTCGCGCCGCCGTGAAGCCGAACACGAAGCTGGTCCACCTGGAAACACCCACGAACCCCATGATGGAGCTGTCCGATATCGCGGCCTGCGCCGAGATCGCGGACCAGGCAGGCGCCCTGCTTTCTGTGGACAACACCTTTGCTACGCCTTATCTGCAGCGACCGCTGGACCTGGGCGCCGATATCGTGATGCACTCCACGACCAAGTACCTGAACGGGCACAGCGATCTCATCGGTGGCGCTTTGATCGTTCGGTCGGACGAGTTGGCGGAGAAGATGCACTACCAGCAGAAGGCGACCGGAGGGGTACCGGGGCCAATGGATTGCTGGCTTACGCTGCGCTCCACCAAGACCCTTCATGTGCGCATGAAGCAGCACTGCGCCAACGCCAGGGTCATCGCCGACCATTTGGTGGCCCACGCGAAAGTGCCGCGAGTTGTATATCCCGGCCTCACAACGCACCCACAGCACGAACTGGCCAAGAGTCAGATGCGCGACTTCGGCGCCATGATCACGCTCGACGCGGGAAGCAGAGAGAGAGCGGAGACACTGTGCGAGCGGACCCGGCTTTTTGCGCTTGCCGAAAGCCTGGGCGGAGTCGAGAGCCTGATCTCCGTGCCGGCACGAATGACCCACGCTTCGCTGCCGGAGGAACGCCGTGCTCAAATGGGTCTTACCGATAGCATGGTCAGAATTTCAGTCGGAATTGAAGAAGTGGACGACTTGATCGACGACCTCGACCAGGCTCTGGCAGGCTGAGGACTGAAACCGCATCCGGGTCTGTAGCGTACCAGAGTGCATGGGTCGCCCGACGGCGGCTAAAGTCTATACACAAGCTTGCTACTGAATGAGGAAATAGAATGGACGAGTCGCCAGGCCAGCGCCGCATATTGACCCAGATCAGCCCGCTCGCGTGGGAGCACCCGGCCGATCGGGCGGCGCTCAACGCGCTGCGTAAGCTTCCGGGGTTCGACATGGCGCTCCGGAAGGTGTTCGGGATGTTCGGCGAACGGGCCATCAGGCTGGCGTTCAAAGCCAACGCCGTACGGGTCACCGAGGCCCAGTATCCGTGGATCCACGAGCGCCTCGTGCGGGCCTGTGAAGTGCTCGACGTGGAGAAGATGCCGGAGCTCTATGTCTCGCAGACGCCTGTAGTGAACGCCGGCGCGGTGGGAATGAGCGACCCGTTCATCGTGCTCAATTCCTCCATGCTGGAAATCCTCACGCCCGATGAAGTCGAAGCTGTCATTGGACATGAGCTGGGCCACATTCTGAGCGGCCACGTGCTCTACAAGACCCTGCTCCTACTGATAATGCGAATCTCTCTGTTTCGGTATCCGATCGCGGGCCTGGCTCTCATGCCGCTCATGTTTGCCCTGCTGGAATGGTACCGGAAGAGCGAGCTGTCATGCGACAGAGTGGGCCTGCTTACAGTTCAGGATTCCGACGTCTCTCTCAGCGCCCTCATGAAAATGGCGGGCGGCATGAGAGGAGAAGAGCTCAACTTGGACGAGTTCGTGGCGCAGTCCGAGGAATATCGGGATAGCCACGACGTGCTCGACTCGGTGTACAAGGTGCTCAACGTTCTTGGTGCCACGCATCCGTTCAGTGTTGTTCGGGTGGCCGAACTTCGAGACTGGATCGACAGCGGCTCCTACGAGCGCATTCTGGCTGGCGACTACCAGCGGCGCGGAGAAGAGGACACGCGGCCGTACCACGAAGATCTGGCGGAGGCCGCCAAGGGATATACCGAAGCGGCAAATAGCTTCATGAATGACGTCGACGTCGCCGTAGATCGGGTGAAGGAACGCTTCGCCGAGGCGTGGAAGGGACGCCCCCGGGCCTAGCCGGCTGGCGCCGGAGCCGGGCGCGGCCTCATTGTAGGCCGCATGAAAATTCTCGTCGTAGGAGGCGGCGGGCGCGAAGACGCGCTCGCCGCCAAACTCCGGGCCGACAGGCCTGATTCCGACCTCTTTGTCGCCCCCGGCAACCCGGGCACCATGCGCTGGGCAACCAACGTACCGATCGGCGCAGACGATATTGCGGGCCTCACCCGGTTTGCCGAATCCGAGTCCATCGATTTGACTGTAGTCGGTCCGGAGCAACCGCTGGCGGCGGGCATCGCCGATGCCTTTGCCACCCTCGGAATTCCTCTCTTTGGACCGACGGCGGCCGCGGCTCGCCTGGAATCGTCGAAAGCCTTTGCCAAGGACCTGATGCGACGCTACGGCATCCCGACGGCCGGTTTCGAACGCTTTACCGACTTCGGACTCGCCGCCTCCCATGTGTCCAGACTCACTCCTCCCATTGTGGTAAAGGCTTCGGGCCTGGCCGCCGGAAAGGGAGCGGTGATCTGTGAGTCCATCGAAGACGCGGAGCATATTCTCCACCACATGCTGCTGGACGGCCACTATGGCGACGCGGGCCTCGAGGTCGTGATCGAAGAATTCCTGGTGGGCAGTGAGCTCTCCGTGTTCTTCCTGGTCGACGGCAAACGGGCATTTCCGATAGGTACCGCCCGCGATCATAAGCGCCGCTTCGATGGTGATCGTGGCCCCAACACGGGCGGGATGGGAGCCTTTTCGCCGGTCGGAGGACTGGACTCGGGTCTCGTGGCCCAGGTCCAAGCTGAGATCGCCGAACCGGTGGTCAAGGCGATGGCCGAGGAAGGATGCCCATACCGAGGCTTTCTCTACGCCGGACTCATGCTGACCTGCGACGGTCCCAAAGTTATCGAGTTCAACTGCCGGCTGGGCGATCCCGAGACCCAAGTGGTGCTCCCGCTTCTGGAATCGGATCTGGTGGAGCCGATGCAGGCGATTGCGCGCGGCGAGCAGCTCAATGAGTGGAAGGCTGAAACCAGGGGTGGATCGGCCCTCGTCACCGTGGTCGTGAGCGAGGGCTATCCGGGAGCCGTCGCGAAAGGACAGCCCATCGAATTCGCGTCCGGGCTGGACGGCGAGACCCTGACGGTGTTTCACGCAGGAACCGCGACCCGGAACGGGGTCCTGGTTACCGCAGGGGGCCGCGTGGCGGGCGTGACAGCCGTTGCGCCCACACTGGCCGAGGCCGCGGAACAGAGCCGGCTGGGAGCGGCCGCGGTTCTGTTCGAGGGGGCCGCATGGCGTGCTGACATAGGGACGCCTGCCTGAATGCCTGAGCTACCTGAGGTCGAGACGATCCGGAGCGAGCTGGACCCGGAGCTACAGGGACGCCGAATCGAGGCGGTTCGCGTGCACAAGCCGGACATAGTTCTCGGCAGCAAGACCCCGCGCGAGTTCGGCCGTCGCCTACGCGGAAGGTCGTTTGTTCGCGTTTCCCGGCGGGCCAAGTACCTGTTGTTCGAGCTGGACAATGACACCGTCCTCCAGACTCAGCTTCGGATGACGGGGCGATTCGCTATCGGGCCCTCACTGCCCGGGCAGGCTGGCTTCCGGCACGTGGCGGCCGAGTTCAGGCTGGATGACGGACGCACGCTGTTCTATGACGATGTCCGGCGCCTGGGCGGTTTCCTGATTCTGTCGGCCGAAGAATGGACCCGGATCTCCGCTGCTCTGGGGCCGGAGCCGCTGGGCCGGTTCAGTTCCGACGACCTGCTCCGGATTTTCGAGAATATCCGGGCCCCGATCAAAAACGTGTTGCTCGACCAGCGAAGGCTCGCGGGCGTTGGAAACATCTATGCGAGCGAGGCGCTGTTTCGGGCAGCGATCGACCCGACACGCCCCGCTGGATCGCTGACATCCGAGGAGGCGCGGCGGCTTCATCGCTCTGTGCGGCGGGTCCTTCGGGAGGCTTTGCAGAGCGCCGGAACTACCCTGCGCGACTACCGGGCGGTGAACGGAGCCTCCGGCCGGTACCAGACCCGGCTACGTGTGTACGGCCGCGAGGGAAAGGCATGCCCCCGCTGCCGAAAGCCCATCACGCGAATCGTTCAGGCGGGCCGCAGCTCTTTTCTCTGCTCGAGTTGCCAGAGCTGAGCGGAAGCGTCCGCCGCTATTCACCCGCCGTTATTCGCCCGCCGTTATTCGCCCGCCGTACCGAGCCGGTCGGCTTCGGATTCTTCATCGCCCGTCCAACGATAGCTGATCGTGTGCGCGGCCCCCATGTGGTCGAGGACTCGGCCCACGACGAAATCGATCAGATCGCCCACGCCTTTCGGCGCATGGTAGAAACCGGGCGCCGCCGGCATCACCGTGACGCCGATGCGGGCCAGAGACAGCATGTTCTCCAGATGGATCGGGGATAGCGGAGTCTCCCTCGGGACCAGTATGAGCCGCCGACCCTCCTTCAGCGTGACATCGGCCGCTCGCTCGACAAGGCTGCGCGAACTCCCATGCGCCACCGCAGACAGCGTCCCCATGGAGCACGGGCATATCACCATTCCCGCGTAGGGCACAGACCCTGAGGCAGGACGCGCCCCACGGTCGGCGTTCCCGTACCAGTCGAACGCGTCCGCCCGGGCTCCGAGATGATCGCGCAGGGCAGCCAGGTCCGAGAGCCCGGTTTCGTGGGCCAGTAGCCGCCAGCCATGACCCGAGATGATCACGTCGGCCCGAACCCCGGCCTCCGCCGCCACCTCGAGAAGGCGCACGGAGTAGGGAGCCCCGGACGCCCCCGTGATGCCGATAATCCAGCGGCCGCTCACGCCAGCCGCCCGACGAGCACAAAGGCGGCGAACACAGTGGCCAGCCACACGTTGACGGTGAAGAACGACCGGTGAATCGATCGACTCGAAGCCGGGTCTATGAGCCCGTGCTCAAGGCCCAGTAGCGCAGCCACCGACCCGACGGCCGCCAGGTACCACCCATCCAGCTCGGAAACCATAAGAGGCACGGACAGCAACGCGACAACGGTGACGATGTGGAAGGCGCGTGAGATTCGTAGCGCCGCACGCTCGCCATACTGCGTCGGAATCGATCGCAGACCCAATCGGCGATCCACCTCGGCGTCCTGCATTGAGTACAAAATATCGAACCCTCCAATCCAGAATCCCACAGCGATGACCAGGACGGGAAGAAAGATCCATGGTTCGCTCCACTTCCCGGAAATGGCCAGGTATCCTGCCGCCGGAGCGATCCCGTCCGCTAGCCCCAGAATCAAGTGAGTGGCCGACGTGAACCGTTTAGCATACGAGTAGCCGAGGACCGCCCCCAGCGCTACCGGAGACAGAGCCAGGCATAGCGGGTTCAACATGGCGGCCGCGAAGACGAATACCGCGGAGGAGGCCAGGACGAGGATGCGGGCTTCGCGCACACTCATGCGGCCGGACGGTATTTCTCGGTCAGCCGTGCGCGGATTTCGGGCATCGTAAGACCGATCGACCAGTCGATTAAAAGACATGGCCGCAAACCGAACGGCGGTGAACGCGAGGATGATCCATACGATATCCAGCACGGACACCGGGAACCTGTACGAGGCGAGTATGGCCCCCACCAGCGCAAACGGTAAGGCAAACCCTGTGTGGGGAAGCTTTACGAAGTTCGCGTACCGGCGCGGGCGCGAAAACCAGGCCGGTCCGCCACCCGCGCTCACGTCAACGAGATGCCGAGTTCGCCCCACATCCCATCTACCGCCGCTCGGGTCTCCGCGTCCATTTCGATCACTGGCGGCCACCAACGGTCGAACCCTTCCTCGGGCATCTTCCGGGTGCCGTCGATCCCCATCTTGGATCCAAAAGTAAATCCTCGCGAGGCGTGGTCGAGAACGTCTATCGGTCCGCGCGAAAACAGCACGTCTCGCTCAGGGTCGATGTGGTTGAGAGCCACCCACCAGGCCTGTTGAATGTCCTGAACGTCCACCCAATCGTCCACCACGACGATCACCTTGGCCAGCGACATCAGACCTTGGCCCCAGAGCCCATGCATGACCTTGTACGCGTGGCCCGGGAATTCCTTGCGGATGGAAACAAAGACCAGATTGTGAAAAATACCCTCGGCCGGCATGTGCATATCCACTACCTCCGGCAGAGTCATTTGGAGCAGTGGCAGGAAAATGCGCTCGGTGGCGTGGCCAAGGTAGTAATCCTCCATAGGCGGCCGCCCGACGATGGTCGCGGGATAGCAGGCGTCCGAACGCATCGTAATGGCCTCCACGTGGACGCACGGGTAGAGATCCGCCTCCGAATAGAACCCGGTGTGATCCCCGAACGGACCTTCCGTGACTAGGTCCTCAGCCGGATCGATGTAGCCCTCGATTACGATGTCGGCGTGGGCCGGCACTTCGAGGTCGCAGCTCACAGCGGGCGCTAGCGCCACCGGCTCCCGGCGTAGAAATCCTGCAAACAGATATTCGTCGATGTTCGGGGGCAGCGGCGCGCTGGCCGAGTACATCGAGGCGGGATCGCCGCCGAGCACAATGCAGACCGGCATACGCTCCCCGCGCCGGGACATCTCGCGCCAATGGGCCGCCCCGCTCTTGTGGCGCTGCCAATGCATGGCGAGCCGGCGCTCGTCCAAAACCTGGATCCTGTACAGGCCGACGTTGCGCCGGCCCGTAGCCGGATCCCGCGAAATAACCTGCGGTAGCGTAATATAGCGGCCCGCATCGTCGGGCCAGCACTGGAGGTGAGGCAGGCGGGTCAGGTCAGCGTCCTCCGATCGCCACACCTGAGCCTGACAGGCCGGCTTTCCGCGCACCGACTTGGGAGGAAACTTGGCCAGCTCGGCGAGCTGCGGGAGCATGAGTAATTTTTCCCGTAGGCCATCCGGCGGTTTGAGTTGAACCAGATCCCGGATTCGGGCCGCAATGTCGTCCAGGTTCTCCGTCCCCAGCGCAAGCGCGATTCGGGATTGGCTCCCGAACAGATTGATAGCGACCGGAACGGCGGACTCTTCCCCGGTGGGGAGGATGGGCCGCTCGAAGAGGAGCCCGGGGCCGCCTCCGGCGCTTTTCATGCACCGGTCCGCGATCTCAGTAATCTCGAGCTCTACCCGTACGGGCCGCGAAACACGTACGATCTCGCCCGCGCGGTCCAGTAGG
>JAZDDE010000472.1:0-4428 GCA_036679495.1 Gemmatimonadota bacterium
GCTGTGTACCGCCGCGCCTCACGGCTTTTCGACGAACTGACCCTCGCGCGCGCCGACGGCACGTACGCCCGCCTGCTCGGCCGCCTGGCTCGCCTCGACATCCTGGTCATTGACTAATGGTGAGACGCAGTAATGTGAAGTCCACCGGTAAATCCTTGGGAATCGCGGGGATTTGGTCGGTCCTACTGAACATTACGTAGCATCGGGACGGCGCCGATCGTGGTGCCCAGATCGAACGGAGAAAGGAGGTCCCGATGCTTGATCAGCTCTTCCCGCGCGTTCACCGCAGGTACGCGTCACTCGCGATTCTCGGCCCGGTCTTGGGGGATTTCGCGAGCTGGCTCCTTCAGCAGAGCTACACACACCTTCGTGTCCGTCAGCACATCCGGATGAGTCGGCGAGTTGAGGTGGCCCTGCACCAACAGGGCATTTGCCGGCTCAGCGAAGTCACGCGCGAGCAGCTGGGCGCTTCTGCCCCAGCGCATTCGTGGGATGACGCGAAGCTCTTCGCGACAGTACGTTCCCTAGCGAGCTACCTCGATGTACACAGACTGCTGCCGCCGCCGAAGCCGCCCGGTAGGACCGAAGCGCTGTTGAACTCCTACGAGGCATACCTGCAGGACATTCGCGGGCTCACCCACTCCACCACCGCCGGACACCGTTGCACCGCTGGCCAGTTCTTGCACCACGCGGGATGCTCGGAGGACCCGTCACACCTGTCGACATTGACCGCAACCGATGTAGAGGCATTCGTTCGGACTAGCGGAAACCGCCTCAGCCGCGCCACCCTGCAGCACGTCGTTGCACGGCTGCGTTCCTTCTGGCGATTCCTTGCCGCCCGCGCCGAAATCAAGCCGGGGCTCGACGCACAGATCGATACACCCCGTCTCTACAGAGGCGAGCAACTTCCCCGGTCCCTAGCATGGGAAACTGTACGCGCGTTCCTGAAGTCAATCGACCGAAAGTCCAGGTGCGGGATGCGAGACTACGCGATCTTTCTTCTGATCGCGACTTACGGTCTGCGGACAAGCGAGGTCTCAAGCCTCACGCTCGACGATATTGATTGGCGCGCCAGACGTATCCGTGTACCGCAGAGCAAGACGAGGGCCCCGCTATACCTGCCGCTGACCGATGAAGTCGGGGACTGTTTGATCCGTTACCTTCGCACCAGCCGGCCTTCGCTTCCTTATCGCGAGCTCTTTCTGCGCGCACGAGCTCCGGCTGGAGTGCTCAAGCGGACCGCGGTTACAGACGCTTTTGAGGCGTGGTCGAAGCGCAGCGGGCTGACCATTCCCTTTCGCGGCCCGCACTGCCTGCGCCATTCCTACGCCGTGCACCTACTCCGCGTCGGCACGTCGCTCAAAACCATCGGCGACCTGCTGGGTCATCGAACAACAGAGAGCACGTGCGTCTACCTGCGCTTGGCCGTCGAGGATCTTCGCGGCGTGGCCCTCCCCCTCCCAGTCGCGGGCATCGGGAATGAAGCGCGGGAGGAAATCGCATGAACGACAAGGAATTATTCGTCTCAGTCCTCGGTCCGACGATAGCCCGTTATGTGGCGCTAAAGCAGGCCCTCGGCAGGCGATACGATGGGGAACGCCGAGTGCTCGCCTCGCTCGACGCCTTCCTGGCAGCCGATGGCTCCGATCTGTGCCCATCTACCTTTGCCCGTTGGTCTCAGAGCCAGGAGCACCTCACCTCCGGGGTGCGCCGCTACCGCATGCGAATCGTAAGGAACCTCGCCTTGTATCGTCGACGGCGTGAGCCCTCCTGTTTTGTCCCCGATCTCTCGCTCTTCCCGCCTTTGCACCAACCGATCCAACCCTACATCTTCACTCACGCCGAGATCTCACGGCTGCTCCAGATGGCCAACGGCATGGAGGCTTCACGTGATTGTCCGCTTCGGCCGCAGCTCTTCAGCCTGGCGATCACGCTTCTCTACACCACCGGTCTGCGTCGTGGAGAACTCCTGCGGATGACCATCGGCGACTATGACCCAAGCGAAGGGACCTTGCTCGTCCGGGAGTCGAAGTTTCACAAGTCGCGCCTTCTGCCTCTGTCTGCCGACGGCATCGATCAATTGGAACGTTACATCCACGCCCGGCGCGTGCGGCGCTTCCCGGTGTCGTCCGAGACCCCGTTGGTCTGGAACGGGCGCGGTGGGGGTCGAGGCTATACTGCGCACGGCTTCCGGCGGGTCGTTCGGGACCTGTTCGAGGCCGCCAACATTCGCAAGCCCGACGGCCATCTACCGCGCATTCACGATTTTCGTCACGGCTTTGCCGTCCATGCCCTGCTGCGGTGGTACCGCGCGAGGGAGGACGTGCAGGCCAAACTGCCGTTGCTCGCCACGTATATGGGACACGTTTCCATCGTGTCCACGCAGTACTACCTCAAGCTCATCGAGCCCCTGACAAGTGCCGCGAGCGAGCGCTTCGCTCGCCGATACGCTGGCTTGATCGAACCGCTTTCACCAATCTGCGGAGGTGACAATCAATGATCGTACAGCTCCCCAATCCTCTGGCCCGAGCCCTGCGTAGTTTCTTTGCGGACCATATCCCTCGCCTGCGCGGCCTGAGTCCGCATACCACGCAGAGCTACCGCGACAGCCTCGCCCTCTTGCTACGCTACGTCGCCGAGCGAAGCGGACGTCCGGTCGCGATGCTCGACTTCGATGCTCTCGGAATAACCGAAGTGATCGCATTTCTCGCTCACCTCGAGGAGGTCCGCGGCAACACAGTGTCGACACGTAACGTCCGTCTGGCGGCCATCCACGCGTTCTTTCGCTACGTCGCCGAATCTCGCCCCGACCGACTGGAACAGTGCCAGCGGATCCTGGCCGTCCCGTTCAAACGCACCGGCACCCGCCCCATCGAGTATCTCGAGTACGAGGAGATCACTGCCGTGTTGCACGCGGTCGATCGGTCCACCAGAAATGGTCGCCGGGACTACGCCCTGGTGGCCACGCTCTTCAACACGGGCGCTCGCGTTCAGGAGATCAGCGATCTGCAGGCTAGCGATCTCCAGCTCACACGCCCCTTCCACGCTCGACTCTTCGGCAAAGGTCGCAAGGAGCGCATCTGCCCCTTGTGGCCGGAGACCGCCGCAATGCTCAGCCAGCACTGCGTCGAGCAACAGATCGACCTTCGTTCGCAAGCGCCTGTCTTCACCAACCGCGACGGGCTAGCGCTTACCCGCTTCGGGATTCGGTACATCCTGCGCAAGTACTTCGACCAGGCACGTGCGACGTGCCCCACTCTGGCCAAAAAACGCCTCCACCCCCACAGCATTCGTCACAGCACGGCCGTGCACCTGCTGAAGGCGGGAGTCGACCTCGTGACAATCAGCCAGTGGCTGGGGCACGCGAGTGTCAATACGACGAACCGCTACGCGAGCGTCGATCTCGAGATGAAGCGCGATGCGATTGCCCGAGCCCAGCCATTGGGGAAGCCAGATCCGGCCGCCTCTGCATGGCGACAGGACACGAGCATTCTCGAGTGGTTGGAAGCTCTGTGAACTCGTTCAGTAATGTGGAACTCACACGCCAGAGACTCCCGGATCCCACGGCAATCCGCTGCTTACTCCACATTACTGAAGTCTCACCAGTCGTCAATTTATGTGGAGCTCCACATAAATTGACGACTGGGGCTTGGCTCCCTCACAACAGCACGACCGGCACGATCTACTCGAGATCCTCGAGGATCGCCACGGCACCTCCTCCACCATCGTCACCTCTCCGCTCCCCACGCAAAAGTGGCACACCTACCTCGATGATCCCACCGTCGCCGATGCCATCTGCAACCGCCTCTTCCACAACTCCCATCGCATCGTGCTAAAAGGACCGTCGCGTCGAAAGGAGAAGAAGTCCTGAGCCAACACGGGGAGCGTCGCTTCGCTCCGATTCCCTGCGGATCGATGCCTCTCCCCTTTCACGGATCAACCCAACCGACCGGAAAGGAGCCCGCCGTCTACACGACATAGCTGCTACCTACTTCGACTCCGCCTTCCGTGATCACGTTCCCGAAACAACTGATCACGATGCCGAAACGAGTGATCATGATGACCGAAATGCGCACCTCACTCCACTCGCGCGGATGGCGCACCGCCCCGGCGCGCACCATGTTCAGGTCGATGTACACCAGACAGCGCGCCAAGTACTCATCGGTGTCCACCGCCGTGGCGTGGTACCGATCCTGCCAAAACGCCCCGCGGCGCCGCTTGCGCCGGTTGTAGTCCTGTCCCGTACGACCGGCGATCAACTGCATGCTCGGCGCAATCTCGTCCCGGCCGCGGTCCAACACGAGCAGGTGCGCATGTTTCCACCCAGGCGTGGCGATCCTTGGCGAACTTCCGCAGGCACTGTCTGCGATGACACCGGTCGGTGATGTGCCAGACTTGCCCAGGAACACAGTGGCGGCTCGCTCGCGG
>JAZDDE010000473.1:0-13813 GCA_036679495.1 Gemmatimonadota bacterium
CAGCAGCCACCACCGCGTGATCGTCGTCGAAATCATGGGCCACAGGGCTGGCTGGCTTGCCCTCCGGGCGGGAACAGCGGGCGGGGCAGACGTCATTCTGATCCCGGAGATTCCTTATGATGTCGAACGCATTGCCGACGCTATCCGGGAGCGGTCCCGGCGCGGTAAGAGCTTCAGCATCGTCGCCGTGGCGGAGGGTGCCATGTCGGGATCTCACGCCGAGTCGATCGCCGGCCTGCTCGAACTGAAACGGCAGACTGAGCAGCAGGAGCAGCGGGCCGCGATCTCAGCCGAGCTGCAGGCTTTTCACGACGGCCATGTCGGTCATACGATCGAACTGACGCGCCAGCTCGAGGCGCGGACCGGTCTGGAATCCCGGCTTACCATCCTGGGGCATGTGCAGCGGGGCGGAACCCCTTCCGCGGCTGATCGCGTGCTTGCCACGTGGCTCGGAGCCTACTGCATCCAGGTTCTTGCTGAGGGCCGGTACGGAGTTCTTATCGCGGTTCAGGGGGAGTCGCTTGTCACGGTCCCTCTGGAGGAAGTCGCCGGAAGAAAGAAGCTGGTGCCTCCTGATCACCACCTGGTTACGAGTGCCAGGACGGTGGGAACCAGCTTCGGGGATTGAAGCGCTGCGTCTTTCTCACCATGGACGATCTCGAAGGCTTCGTGGCCGACGACGAGCTCGCCTACGAGCCCTTGGCCGCCCTGGGTTGGTCAGTCGAGTCTCTGTCATGGACATCGGAGGCAGCGGACTGGGGCGCTTTTGACCTGGCGGTCATCCGCACGACCTGGGATTACTACCTGGACCCGGCGGCGTTCATACGAGTTCTGGAGACGATCCACGAGACGGGATGCCGACTGGAGAACGACTTAGAGTTGGTCCGCTGGAACCTGGACAAACGGTACCTCTTCGACCTCGAGGCATCCGGAGTTCCTATCGTTCGCACGATTCTGGGCCACCAAATTGGCCACAGAGCGTTGAATAGCCTGTTTCGTGAACTCGACTGCACGGAACTGGTACTCAAACCTGCCGTGAGCGCGAGCGCTCACCGCACGTTCCGACTCACGAATTCTGCCGGCGAGGTCGGAGTCGGGCGGGCCATCGACGCTCTTCAAGGTCAGGTGTATCTGGCCCAGGCCTTCGAGGAGCAGATTATCCTGGAAGGTGAGTTTTCGCTCTTCTTCTTCAACGGGGAATACAGCCACGCGATCCTCAAGACGCCCAAGCACGACGATTTTCGAGTACAGGAGGAGCACGGGGGTGTGATCCGGCTTACTGAGCCGACCCCCGTGCTCATGAAGCGGGCTCTGCAGGCGATGAGCGCACTCGATACACCTCCTCTGTACGCGCGAGTAGATCTCGTCCGCCTGGCTGGCAACCAGCAGGACTTCGCACTCATGGAGTTGGAGCTCGTGGAGCCGGCCTTGTACTTCAGAATGGATCCCCTCTCGCCTGGTCGGTTCGCCCGCGCCCTCGACAGTCGGATGCGCGCATGAAGGCCTGGCTTATTCGGCGGTACGGTGGCCCTGACGTATTGGAGCTCGGCGACGCACCAGAACCGAATGTGTATCCCAACGACGTGCTCGTGGCGATCCGGGCCGCCAGTGTCAACCCGATCGACTGGAAAACCCGGCGCGGCGACACGAAGAGGATCCTCAAGCACGATTTTCCGCTCATACTCGGGAATGACCTCTCCGGGGTCGTCGTACAGACCGGAGCGGCGGTGAGCCGGTTCTCGGTCGGCGACGAGGTGTACGGGCGCCCGGACAAGAGCCGAATCGGTACGTTCGCCGAAAGAATCGCCGTTTGCGAGGACGAGATCGCTCTGAAGCCACAACGTTGTTCCCACACGGAGGCAGCATCGCTTCCTCTGGCTGGACTTACGGCCTGGCAGGTCTCACTGAGGCCGCGCCCGTGCTCTCGGGGCACAAGGTCCTAATTCAGGCTGGAGCCGGAGGTGTCGGCACGCTCGCCATCCAGTTGGCAAAGCACCTTGGCGCGTACGTCGCAACGACGGCCAGCGCGCCCAAACACGAATTGGTGCGCTCACTGGGAGCCGACGAGCCGATCGACTATCGGTCGGAGGACTTTACGCGGATGCTGAGTGACTACGATATGGTTCTCGACTCGGTGGGCGGAGAAACTTTGCACAAAGCGTTTTCCGTGCTGCGACGCGGCGGCACCGTGGTCGGAATCACCGGTCCCCCTGACTCTGATTTTGCGCGTGAGTGGAATCTTGGGCCTCTGGCCCGAATAGCCGTGTACTTCATGGGCCGATCCGTCCAGCGCCGCGCCCGCAGCGCGGGGTGCCACTACAAGTTCCTACTCATGCGTTCGAGCGGATCTCAGCTAGAGGAGATCTGCCGGCTCGTTGATGACCATGTCATCGAGCCCGTTCTGGACCGCGTGTTTCCGTTCCGCGAGACCGACGCTGCGATAGGCTACGCCGAAGCGGGCGTAGCCAGCGGCAAAGTCGTGATCGAGCACGCATGAGTCTGGGTCCGTTCATGAAGGCCGCGATTGAGGAAGCCGAGATCGGCCTCAGGGAGGGAGGGATCCCGATCGGCTCGGTATTGGTTCGGGGCGGCGAGATACTTGGCCGCGGTCACAACCGGCGCGTGCAGTCGGGAAGTCCGGTTCTACACGGCGAAATTGACGCCCTGGAGAACGCTGGCCGGCTACCCGCGGCGACCTACCGGGAGTGCACGCTATACACCACGCTATCGCCGTGTCCCATGTGCTCAGGGGCGATCCTGTTGTACGAGATTCCAGCGGTAATCGTGGGCGAGAATCAAACATTTCAGGGAGACGAGGCTCTTCTCCGGTCTCGTGGCGTTGACGTCCATGTGCTACAGGATCCGGAGTGCATCCGCCTCATGTCAGCCTTCATAGCCGCCCAGCCTGCAATCTGGAACGAGGACATCGGCGTGTAGGCCGGATCCGCCGCTGGAGACCCAACAAGCGCCAGCGTCCCCGTGTTTCTAGATTAGTAACCGGCCAAGGGCACTTTGGTACTAGGCCAAGGGCACTTTTTGCCTTTTATGCCGTACTACCTCGCGGGCTCACTCTTCTGGAGATCTGCATGCTGGGAAACCGATCGGCAGTGCCGGCTAGGTTGGGGGCACTTCTCTGCCTGATTGCGGCGCTCTCTGCCAGCGGCACCTCCGAGCTGCTGGCGCAACAAGACACGGCGCCGAGATCGAATGACACCGCCTTCCGTGACCTCGACAAAACCGGCGGATTGAAAGCAAGTGGCGCCTTTCCGTTCGACTATCAGCACCTGGCCTTCCGGGGTCCGGGATCCGATTCCGTTCAGCTGTGGGCCGTTGCAAGCGTGCACGCCGGCCGCGTCCGAGGTGTCTTCGACGGCGGCTGGAGGTATTCGCTAGGTC
Organism: Gemmatimonadota bacterium; assembly: GCA_036679495.1. Classification (GTDB taxonomy): domain Bacteria; phylum Gemmatimonadota; class Gemmatimonadetes; order Palauibacterales; family Palauibacteraceae; genus JAZDDE01. The sequence continues at coordinate 3,397 of JAZDDE010000473.1, forward strand.
TCCGCTTCGATTTGTTCGAGCGCGATTCCCTTGTCGCGTCTGAGCTGCGGCGGTTTGAACACGTGCTGAACCGGGAGGTGCCGCACGAAATCTCGGATGGGTTCCCTCTCCAGGCGGCCGTCAAGGTCCCACCCGGTGACTACACGTACCGAATCGAGATCGTGGACTACAACTGGAGCGAAGGCCGATCCACGAACACGAAGAGCGGTGACCTCACCGTCCCGGAGTTCGACATCACACGGCCTCTGGTCAGTTCGATTGCCATCGCTGCCGATTCCGGCGGAACCTGGGAGCCTGCACCCGGAGTCGCCCTGAAGCTCAACGCGGCGCGGATCGTTCGAAAACGATCACGGCCGTACGTCTACTTCGAGGTCTACGGACTCACTCCCGGCGGCGAATACCGGGGCGAGGTGAAGCTTCGATCGACGTGGGTGTCGCGCGGAAAGGGTGAGAGATTTGCCGGCGCGTACCAACCGTTTCAGATGCAGTACAGGGGCACAGCGCCTAGCGACGCTGACACCCCGGTACGTACGACGCTCCGGCTCGACATGCGGCGCACGGAGCCCGGCCCATTCGAGATCACGGTGCGGATCGTCGATCTGAGCACCGGATTCAGCAGCCCAGTCCGGCACGCCAGGCTACGGGTTCAGGAGAGGGATCGGCGGCGGCCGACCCTGACCATCATCGAGGTAGCTGAACCCGCCAACACGGAAGAGACGCCGTGAGCGGACTGCGCTGGAGAATCGGACTGGCCGTTGGTGGCCTGTTTTTGACGACGCTGCCTACTGTGGCATCGGCTCAGACCATGCCGGGCCGGGTCTATAGGTCGCTCGAGCAAAGGGGCTACCAGGACCTCGCCAAGCGGATCTCCAAAAAACTCGACCACCGCTCTAACCCTGATGAAAACGATGTCCAGGACCTACTCCAGCGCTGGGATACGGAAGCTGGCGGTCCGGAGACCGCCTACGACTGGCTGGCTGTAACTCGACTGTGGATTCGTGCGGGTAGAGCCGCCGAGGCAAAGATGGCGCTTCACGAGGCGGATCAGGCGGAGGAAGGAGCCATCGCCGGAGCCATCCTGCTGGACCAGGCCCGGGTGGGATTCCTAGCGGGGCAGCGTACTACGGCCGTCGAAGCGTACTGGAAGGGCTGTGAGCAGGTGGACCAAGCCACATCGCTGGAGTACTGGCTCGATGTGGAAGTCCTGGCTACGCCTTCGGAAATAGAACGGTGGGAGGCGTTTCGAACCCTACCCGTGAATCAACGAAAGCTGTGTCCTTTCTTGCGGCGGTTCTGGAACGAACGGGCGATGGCTTCGGCGCAGGCCGTACCGGCGCGCATGGCGGAGCACTACCGCCGACTTCGATACGCGCTGGAAAATCATCGGCGGCGAGGAAACAAGAAGGGGGTCACGTTCTCCAATCAGATGGGCCGGCCGACGAAGTCGGTCTACGATGACAGAGGCCTGGTCTACCTGCGCATGGGCCCACCCGACCGCACGACTACCTTTGCCGGAAACACTGAGATCGGGCAGCATATCGTCAGCGCGGAATGTTTTCAGCCGAATGAGAGTTGGGCCTACGATTACCCAGGCGGAACGAAAGTTTACCATTTCAGCACGCTAGGAGGAACGGACGATTGGTGGCTGCTCGAGAACCTGGGGGATGTGTACCGCTGCGGAAGCCCGGATGCCAGCGCGTCAGGGCAGGGCGTTGGCATGCTCTCACCGGTCAACGAGCACCGGGGAACCATCATGAGCCAGGCCGCGAATCTGGTCCTGCAGGATCTATATCGGTCCAGACAGGGACTCGATCCAAAGTACGCTAGGCGCGCCCAGATGATGCGCTATGAGGCGCCGAGCGGAACGCTGTTAGGCACCGGGGGAAGCGCCGCTCTTGAGGCGCAGCGGCAGCTGCAGGCCGAGAGCGAGGAAACACGCGCTGACGTGGGCTATCTGGTGAGCACCGTGCCTGAACGGCCCCGCGTCGATGCTCGGTCCCGCATGCTGGTGGAAGCTCTTCAGTTCGGTGGGAGACAGGCGGGCTCGACCCGAGTCTGGCTGAACTCTCTTGTGGAGGGGGATCGCCTGACGCCCGAGATAATTCCTGGTGGAACGTTCCGGTACAGGGTAGAGGCCCACTGGGCGCTGATTGGTCCTGACGGAGAATTCCGGCGCCAGCAGGTCGAGGTCGTCACAAACACGCTTAGGCGCCTGGGACCGGACCAGAGCGTGCCCGTGCGTTTGGTGGCGGACCTGGCGCCCGGCGACTATCGCTACACACTGCTGCTCCGGGACGTGCACGCAAAGAATGGCGGGGCGGCGCAAGCGGGCAACTTCCATTCGGCGCCCCTGCGAGTGACGGACTTCGACTTGACCACACCGCAGATATCGTCCGTGGCCGTGGCAGCGGATTCGGGTGGCGCGTGGTCGCCGGGCCCCGGTATCGCTCTTCGGCCGACCCCGGCCCATTTCACGGGTCCGGACGGCATAGCATTCATCTATTTTGAGGTCTACAACCTCACACCGGGCGGCCGGTTCACCACGCACATACTGCTGGAGCCCAAGGACGACGAAGGAGAGCCATTCGAGGTGCGCTTCGCGGCCGACGCTTTGCCGGCCGGCCATACCCTGGTTCGCCGACTACTGAGGCTGGACCTTAACGAGACGAAACCCGATGACTACAACATGTCGGTCCTCGTCGAAGACCTGGAATCAGGGCGGTCCACGCTGCCCTACCGGACCCAAGTCCGAGTCGAGCACCGTCCGGGCACCTAGGCTTCTCACGGCCGCTAGATTCCTAGCCGCGGCGGCGCCAGTCCTACTGGCGGCCGCTCTCCTGGTCAGCCTGTCTGAACCGGCTTTCGCGCAATCCCTGCCGGGTCCCGCATACCACGATCTGACTAGCAATGGGCACGCCAAGCTGGCCACCCGCCTGTCGAAACGCCTCGAACTCCGCTCCAATCCCGACTCGTCCGACGTGGCCGATCTTCTGGACAGGTGGTCACGAGAGGCCGGCGGCCCGGAGACAGGGTACGACTGGCTTGCCGTGACTCGGTTATGGCTGCGCGCCGAGCAGCCCGCGGCCGCGGGCGAGGCCCTGGCCCGCGCCGAGGGCAGGATCCCGCAGTCCCAGTATCTGCTGGACCGCGCGCGTATCGCCTTCTTGGCGGGAGCCGGGTTCGGCGGAGATGAAGACTATTGGCGGGGGTGCTCGACGGCCGAAGATGACGCATCCATTGAGTATTGGCTGGACGTTCAGTCACTCGCCACTCCGGACGAGTTTGCTGTCTGGGAAGCGTTTCGGTCGCTGCCGCCCAACCAGAGGGATCTCTGCCGCCTGCTCCGTCGCATGTGGAATCGGCGCGCCGCTGCGGCCGGCTCGTCGATCGAAGATCGCATTGCCCTGCACTACGAGCGTCTCCGGTATGCCCAGAGTCACTACCTGCGGCGCGGAAAGAAGGAGCTGACCTTCACCACGCGGCTGGGCAGGCCCGAAAACGCCGTGTTCGATGATCGCGGGCTCGTCTTCATACGGATGGGCCATCCAGACGATACGTCGATGTATCTCGGGGACGAGTGCTTCGAGCCGAATATCACATGGGCGTACGAGTACCCGGGCGGAACCCGGCTATATCATTTTTCACCCCGAGGCGGGACGGACGACTGGTGGCTCATCCGGAATCTCGGCCTCGTGTACCGGTGTGGCGCTGCCCGGCGAAATCCTTTTAATACCGCGCCCACCGCGCTCGGCCTGATCCCGGCCGGCCGATTGACTGAGCTGTACCGGTCTCGATCCGGACTCGACGTCAGATACCAGCAGATCGCCTATCGGGGGGGTGGGGTTGTCGTGCTGCAGGAAATGGCGCGCGAGCGAGAATGGACCCTGGCAGATGGCGAGTTCGCCATCGCCGACGTGCCGGATCGACCGCCTGTCACCGGAGAAACCCTGCTCGTCCAGGAATGGCTCCAGTTCCGGGCGCCGACCAGAGATCGCACCCGGGTGTGGCTCAACGCCGTTGTTGAAGCCGCCAAATTGACTCCGGTCTCGGAGCCCGGGGAACCTCCATTGTACCGACTGTCGGCGGTGTGGTCTCTTCTCACTGAGACCGGAGAGTACGAACGAAAGACGTACGAGTTCGACCTCACGACCGAGCAGGAACTGGGGAAAGATGATGGCATCCCTGTTCGCCTTCGGGCGGATCTCCCTCCCGGTACCCACACGTCCACTCTCGTGATTTCGGAACGAGGAGGACAGGACGCGAATCCTGTGCAGGGCGGATATCTGACGGACTCGCTGACCGTGCGCCGGTTGACGGGTACCGTTCCGATTCTGTCGGATATCGTGGTCGCTCCAGACAGTGGCGGGATGTGGACGCCGGGCGGCGGAGTCTACCTGAAGCCGAGTCCAGCGCACACCACCGGTCCCGATGGAGTGGCCTACGTGTATTTCGAGGCCTACAATCTGTCCCAGGGTACTCAATACACCACACGTGTTCGCATGGAGTCGATAGATGACGGTGAACCCTTCGAGCTATCGTACCCAGGGGAGTCGCCGGGCCGCGGACGGGTGGTGACCCGGAGCAGCCTGCGCATCGATCTGAGCCAAACCGAACCCGGGACCTATCGCATGTCCATATCAGTCCTCGACCACGACAGCGGCCTAACGACGCTGCCGAGCCGGACCGAGATCGTCGTTGATTCCGACGGATCTGCCCGCAGAAGAGAGCCGTGACGAATCCGCATGGTCCAGAGACATCGGAAGGGCAGTCACTTGAGTTAGACGCGGAGCAGATGCGCCGGGTCGGCTACTCGGTAGTGGACTCGGTGGTCGATCGTTGGGAAAATCTCAGGGACAGGCCAGCGCTTCGGACCGCCTCGAGGGCTGAGATGGAGGCTCGCCTGGCGGAGCCGGTACCGCTTCAGGGGCGTTCCTTCGACGAAATTCTGGCGCGCTTCTGGTCCGATATTGAGCCCTACTCGGGTGCGATCGACCATCCTCGTTTCTTCGGCTTCATACCCAGTTCTCCGACGTGGGCGAGCGTCATGGGGAACTGGTTGGCCACCGGCTGCAACTTCTTCCAGGGTACATGGCTCGCCTCCGCGGGTCCCAGCCAGATCGAAATCATCCTCGTCAACTGGTTCCTACGCTGGTTCGGATTCCCGGAGGTCGAAGGCGCAGGACTTCTCACCAGCGGCGGATCGGCCGCGAACCTTCTTGGGCTCGCGGTGGCTCGGGAGGCGCACCTGGAGGGGCTGCCGCGAGGCGGTGCCGCCTACTGCTCGGCCCAGACGCATACAGCGACTCTGCGGGCGTTTCGTGTGCTCGGTTTCCCCGACGAGAGACTGCACGGTCTGCCGGCGGACGAACACGGCCGGCTGCGACCGGACGATGTTCGGCGCCAGATCGAGGCGGATCGTAAGATCGGGCACCGCCCGTTCTGCCTGATTGCCAATGCCGGTACGACCAACACCGGGGCCGTAGACCCGCTGCATGAGCTCGCGGATCTCTGTGCCGAGGAGGGTCTATGGCTGCATGTGGATGGCGCTTATGGAGCATTCGCCCAGCTCACGACTCGCGGCCGGGAGCAATTGTCGGGCATTGAGAGAGCTGACTCGCTTGTGCTGGATCCGCACAAGTGGTTCTACACGGGCTATGAGTGCGGCTGCCTGTTAGTTCGCGATGCGGATATGCTCTCAAAGACATTCCGGGTCAGGCCTGATTACTTGCAAGACATCGAAAGCTTCGCGGGGGAGGTGAATTTCGCGGACTACGGAATACAGCTCACGCGGCGTTCGCGCGCGCTTGCAGTCTGGTTATCCATTCAGGCACACGGCCTGGAAACGCTGACCGCAGCGGTCGACCACACGCTTGACCTGGCCGAGTTCGCGGCCGACTACGTGCGGTCCCAGCCCGAACTGGAGCTCGTCGCTCACCGCGGACTTGGGGTCATGTGTTTTCGGTATCTCGGGAACCCCCGATTGTCCGACTCAGACGCGGACGAGATCAACGCGGCAGCGGTGCGCCAGACCCAGAAAGACGGGGAATTTATGCTCTCGTCCACGCTCCTGGATGGCAGCTACGTGGTCAGGCTGTGTCCGCTTAACTATCGCAGCACCGAGCAAGACGTGTCCGACGCGATCGATGAAGTAGCCAGGGCGGCTCGGAAGATCGCTGGCTAGACGCCGTGTTGGGGCCGCCGAGCTCCGGGTCCGAGTAGAGTCCATCCGAACCACAGTAGCGAGCCGATCCAGGCGGCGTATACGGCCGCCCGGACTGGATGAAATTCTATCGAGGCTGCGGCCTCCGGCGAGTTTGCCAGCTCGAGCAGAACCCGGCTTACCTGCTCCGCCGTGAACCAGCCCCACAGTGTCGCCGCCCAGACCAGGGCAGCCCGCCGCCAGGCGGACGGCCTGAGAGCGAGCGGGAGTCGGCGCGTGTTCATCGTCCCCACCACGAGGGTGAAAGCATACATGCTGGCAATCACGAACGGGCCCGCGATCAACACCAGAAAGTTAGGCCGTAGTTGATTGACCGACGTACCACCGAGCCACGAGAATACGATGATCGCCGCGGACGCGAGCACAAACACGGTGAGGAACACGAAGAAAGTCCGACTCAGATTCCAGGTCCGGGTGCTAGACCCGTAGCGCTCGTGGACGATCGTTCCCGCAATACGTGTGACGGTGTCCACGATACCGACCTGAGTCGAGAATAGTACCAGAGACCCGGCAAGCAGGAACGTGATCTTTAATGGGCTTCCGCCGATCCCGTGCAGCGCTGCAGCCTGGCGCTCAATCATCCCCGTCAGATCGCCCGCTAGTTCCACGTTTCCCGTCCCTAGCGTCGCTGTAACGAGAAGGGTGGTCAGGACCACACTGATCAGGATCAGCCCGACAAACGTCAGGAGCAGCTCCTTGCTTGCCACCCGCATCCAGGCCCGGAAACGGGCTACGCTCAGCGGCGTCTCCGCGCTGAAAACGAGGCCGGTGTCCAGCACAGGTTCGTTCTTGCCCCGAATGCCGGCGATCCGGCCCTGGAACGCTCCCATTCCGAAGCCCTTGTCCCGTAGCCACAGCGACTGCGCCAGCAGCAGCGTACCTCCTGACCCCGCGTAGCCCACTGCGATCAACAGGGTGGGGAACTGCTCGCCGGTCAGAAGGGCTGGGGGGGCGTTGCCCAGGCTCACCGCACCTCGTAGCAGGTCAGGAAAGTCTCCGGGAGCGATTCCGACGACCAGGAGCGTGACCGCGAGCAAAGGGAAGAACCCGATCGCGAGCGACATCTCCAGCTTTTCCAAGGAGTTGTAGACGATGGGAGACAACGCCAGTCCTAGCCAGATCAGTACGAGCATGGCCAGGGCTATCGGCTGCCACGCGATCCGAACACCGGTCACCTCCTCGGCGATCTGCGCCATGAAGTCGCTGGATGTCGACGCCCAGCCCGGCCAGGAAAAGCTCACCATAGTGGCCAGCAGAAAGAACCAGGGCCAGACGGCTCCTGGCCCGAGCCGGGCCATTCCCGCGAACACGGATTCTCCGGTAGCGATTGTCCACCGCTCGATCTCGGAGATGACAACAAACTGCGTCACAACACCAAGCCAGAGCAGCCACCAGATCGAATACCCGTTTACGGTGATCAGATTGGGCCAGAGGAGTAGTTCTCCCGCGCCCAGTCCCATGGCGAGTGCGATGGGGATGTCGTCTTTGATCTTGAAAGGGGGGCCGGACCCTCGGGAGGGGAACGCGCCAGAGTCCGGCGCGTCGGCCATCGCGTTCGTGTTTACGGGTAGAAAGACACCTTTCCGGTATTGGCGTGCTTCACCGGGGGGCGCAACGATCTGCTCCGGTGTGAACCCGTCTGCACGCCGGCGGGTCACTCGGCCAGATCCAGCTCGCCCTGCCGGGGAGATACGCCGGTTTCGGCCCGAATCTCAGCGCTGTCTGACTGTTCAGACACCTCGGCCGGTGACGGGTCGGTCGCAGCCAGCACCTGCTCCGGCCCGGATCGTAGCGGGTGAACGGAAACCACGGATCCGCCACCGTCGGTGAGCTCGCGGACACGAACACCGGCCGCACGCCGGCCTCCGGACAGCAGCCTCTCCGTGCTCACCCGCACCACTTTCCCGTCCCTCAGCACACATACGATCAGAGCTCCCGGGTGTACCTCGACCATCCCTGCCAGGTCAACCCGCCGAATCTCGCTCTGGCAGCACATGCACGCCCTTACCGGCCCGGCCCTGCGTCCGTAGCTCCTGAACCGGTATTCGCTTGCCGAATCCCCCAGTGGTGATCAATGCCAAATCACTGTCGCGCCGCGGAGTCGCTAGCGCGACGACGGAATCGCCCTTACCCAGCTCGAGTCCCTTAACGCCCCGGGCCGCGCGGCCCATGGCCCGCACTTCTGTTTCGTCGAAGCGGATACCCATCCCGTATTTCGAAGCCAGGACGACATCCTGTGCGCCCCCCGTGAGCACGGCACCGAGTACCCGGTCCCCATGGGCGAGTCCCGTGGCCCTGATTCCCGCGGCGCGAGCGTTCGCGAATTCTCGGAGCCAAGTTCTCTTCACCCGGCCCTTTTCTGTTGCTATGAGAATCGCCCCCGGCCTTGCGAAGTCATCCACGGGAACGAGCCCGATCACCTCGTCGCCGGACTCCACATCCACCAACTCTGAGAGCGGTCGCCCACGGGACGATTTGGTCCCGCGCGGAAGATCTCCGGCACTGAAGCCGTAGACGTGCCCCGAAGCGGTGAAGACCAGGAGCGTATCCTCCGCCTGGCATATAAAAGACTGGCGAACGAAATCGCCATCTCGCTCGGAGAGCGCCTCGGACCCGGCGAGCCCGGCTCCGGAGCGCACCGGACTGGACTTTACGAAGCCCTTCCGGGTCACGAGGATCAGGGAGGCCTCTCCAGACCTGCCAACAGGCAAGGGGAACGGCTGGCTTTCGTCCAGGATGACTGTACGGCGGTCGTCGCCGTAGCGCTCCGTCAGATCGGCCAGATCCTCACGGAGTAGCACCCGCCGCACCGTATCTTCGGTGACAACTCGCTTCAGTTCGGTGATGTTCTCGAGCAGGGAATCGTGCTCCTCACGGAGCTTGGCGCTCTCAAGGCCTGTAAGGCGAGCCAGCCTCATGGCCAGGATGGCCTGCGCCTGCCGCTCGGTCAGCCCGAGCTCCTCCTGCAACTTCTGAGACGCTACCTCCGGGGTCTCAGAGCTTCGGATGAGCTCTATCACCCGGTCCAGGTCATCCAGGGCTCGCAGCAGTCCGGCGACCACGTGCGCACGCTCTTCAGATTTTTCGAGACGGAACACGGCTCGCCGCTTGATCACTACGAGACGGTGCTGAACGTAGCAGTCGAGGCACCCCCTCAGGTCCAGCTGCACGGGCTTTCCGTCCACCAGCGCCAGCATGATCACGCCGTATGTCGTTCGCAGCTGCGTCTTGAGAAACAGCGTCTTGAGGACCTTGTTTCGATCGGCCCCCTTCTTCAGCTCGATGACCAGCCGTACTCCGTCACGGTCAGACTCGTCGCGCAGGTCGGTAATCGAATCCAGCCGGCCACTCCGCACGACCTTGGTGATTTGTTCGATGATGCGTGACTTGCTCACCTGATACGGTAGTTCCGTTACTATGAGCGAGTCTTTCCCGTAGCTGCCTTCTTCGACATGCAGCCGCGACCGCATTTCAATCAGGCCACGGCCTGTCCGATAAGCGTCACCGATTCCCTCGTATCCCCAGATGTACCCGTGAGTCGGGAAATCCGGGCCTTCCACGAAGCCCATCAGATCTTCAGAGGTTGCGTCCGGATTACAGACCAGATGATCAGCCGCCCGAGCTAGCTCTCTCAGATTGTGAGGCGGAATCTTGGTGGCCATCCCGACGGCGATTCCGTCTGTCCCGTTGAGTAGAAGGTGCGGAAGCCGCGAGGGAAGTTCCCGCGGTTCCTCAAGTCGGCCATCGAAATTCGGCATAAATTCGACGGTATTTTCCTCGATATCGGCCAGGAGTTCCAGGGCGATCGGAGCTAGCCGCGCTTCTGTGTACCGGTACGCCGCCGCGCTGTCGCCGTCGATCGAACCGAAATTGCCTTGTCCATCGATGAGCGGATACCGGAGCGAAAAATCCTGCACCATGCGGACGAGCGTGTCGTATACCGCGCTGTCTCCGTGCGGGTGGTACTTACCGAGCACGTCCCCGACGACGGTGGCGGTCTTCTTATATCCTCGGTCGGGGAACAGGCCGGCCTCGTACATGGCGTACAGGATTCGGCGGTGCACCGGCTTCAACCCATCGCGAGCATCGGGTAGCGCGCGCTGAACGATCACGCTCATGGAGTAGTCGATGAACGAATCGCGCAGCTCGTCCTCGATAAGACGGGGGATGATTCGTTCGCTGGAGCGAGACGGCGTC
>JAZDDE010000474.1:0-3020 GCA_036679495.1 Gemmatimonadota bacterium
TTAAGGGAGCCTGGGTCAACCGCACCAAGCTCTACAACGCCCGCATGCGGGGCGAGCAGCTCTCGAGAAAGGAGGCCGAGTCAACCGAGACAGTGGCTCTCTCGCCCCTTCCCTGTTGGGCTCATCTCGATGCTGCGACCTACCGCGAGCGTATCGCCGAACTGATTCGAGCCATTGAGAAAACCGGTACAGAGAACAGTCCCGGCTTCGTTCTGCCACAGTCGCCGCACGAGCGCCCGCTCTGGTCGAAGCGCTCGCCGGCACCTTACTTCCATTGTGCATCGAGACGTGTCCGTAGCGAGCTCTTCGAGGCCTATTGCTGGTTTGTGGCCGCCTACCGAGAGGCCACCGAGCGCCTCACCCGAGGCGACCCATCCCCCGGGTTTCCCGAAGGCTCGTTTCCTCCTCCTCTCCCCTACGTCGCATACGCCTGACGCTGCGGGAGTGCGTCTAGAAACGGTAAACTGCGCAACTGCCAGGTGGGAAGCGGGGGCCGGGGCGAAAAACGAGCTGCCGAATCTAGATATCGGGCTCTTCGCGACAACAGGACGCTCGAGCGGGCTCTCCCGATTCTCGAGGATTCAAGAAACGGATGGCACCTTTAGGAGCTCGCTGAGTCCATAGCCGTGGCGGAAAAATCGGCCCGTTCGCCGCATTGTTGGCGCGATCCTGCGCAATGTTGACAACTATGCCGCTTTCCTTGGCGGGTGGATTGAACGAGAATCTGACATCACGGTGGATAGAGCCACCGCACTCCAAGAGGAAACGACCCGGCCGGGGGCGCTGCCACTGTCGGTTCTGCGGGCAAAAGTCCAAGACTGGATCCGGCGGACAATCAGCGGCTAGGGAAGAAAGAGAACCGACATGACGCTAAGACGACCCAACCGCGACGAGCACATCGAGTACTACGGTCTCTATATCGATCAAGCTCCCGAGGGAGACATCCTGCAGGTACTGGTAGATGAACTCGAGAGCACGCGACAGCTTCTCGCTGGACTATCGCCGGAAGCCGAGGTCTTCCGCTACTCGCCCGGCAAATGGAACATTCGACAGATCATCGGACACTTGATCGACACCGAGTGGACGTTTGCCTATCGCGGCTTGTGTTTCGCACGGGCCGACCCGGCAGTGCTGGCGCCATTCGATCAAGAACTGTGGGCTCGGACTTCGAACGCCGCTGACCGGCCGCTGTCCTCCCTTCTCGAGGAGTTCGGCGTCGCCCGCCGCGCTTCGCTGGCCGCATTTCACGGTTTTGGCGACGCGGAATGGGATCGCACCGGCATCGCCAACGACTGCCCTTTCAGCGTGCGCTGCATGCCCTTTATTCTGGCGGGGCATGAACGGCATCATCACAAGGTCATCGTGGAGCAGTATCTACGATGAGGCCCGCGTTGACCTCCAGAGTTTTTGCCCCCTTGCTCGCCAGCGTTGCTCTCGCGGGAGCAACCGCCGCTCTTTGCGCCACCCCGGAAGTCCTGCCGCGTAGCTGCGAGAGCGACCTGGCCCTGAGCGCCGCGCCTGGGTACTTGCGAGCCGCGGCTTCGGTCTACGCGCTAGGAGAAGAAGGCTACGTTCGAGTGGTCGAAGGCAGCGGACCGTTTACTTGTATTGTCAACCGAGACCATCCACGCGTCCTCAAACCGACATGCTTCGATGCCGAGGGTACTCAGACAATCGTGCCCAAGATCCTGTTCTTCGGCGAACGGATGATGGCGGGGGACAGCGTCGAAGCCATCCGAGCCAAAGTCGAGAAGGCGTTCGATTCGAGCGAGCTGGTGTCTCCCCGCCGTCCCGGCGTGGCCTACATGCTGTCGAGATACAACCGGCCTTGGAATCAGGCGGCGGGCAAACTCGGCTGGTTCCCACCCCACGTGATGTTCTACGCGCCGAATCTGACCAACGACGACATCGGCCATGCGATGGAGCACTACGACCCCGAGCAACCCACCCCGATGATCGGCTACCAAGGACCCCACGGCTTCATGATCATGATCAGTGACAACGGCCGCGAACGCAGTCGGGACGATCTGCGAGGATGCCCGGAATGGGTGTCCGCGGACTAGAAGCGGCGCGGGTCGAAGTGATCTCGTTCCCCCCGCTACGAGCGCAGCTCTCTACCCGCCGCGCGAAAAGCCGATCGGTAGGCCCGTGGCGTGGTGCCCAGATGCTGCGCGAGGTGCTTTCGCAGATTCGCCGCCGACCCCAAACCGGACTGGGTCGCGACCTGTTCGACGCTCTTGTCGGACGACTCGAGCAGCTCACGAGCTTTGGCGACTCGTTGCTGGACCAGCCATTGATGTGGGCTGAGGCCCGTCAATTCCTTGAACCGCCGTTGGAAAGTACGCAGGGAGAACCCGAACTTCCTCGCGACTTCGTCAACAATGAGCGACTCGTCCAGGTTCTCAATCATCCAATCGAGGACCGGGCCGAAGTTGTCGTTCTCGGTCACACCGACGGGAGCCTCGACATATTGCGATTGCCCTCCGTCCCGGTGCACCGGAGCGACCATCCTCCTGGCGACGGTGTTGGCGACCTTGAGACCAAAGTCCTGGCGCACCACCGCCAGACACAGGTCGAGCCCCGCGGCGCAGCCGGCCGACGTCGAGATCTGGCCTGGTAGTGACCGGTCGTGCAAGTAGAGCGCATCCTTCTGCACTCTGATCCGAGGAAAGACCTCCTTCATAGTGTCGGCCTGGAGCCAGTGGGTCGTGGCGGCACGACCGTCGAGGAGACCCGCGTGGGCCAACGGAAATGCTCCCGTGCAGATCGACATCAACCTGGCACCCCGAGCGTTCGCTGTTCTGAGGGCCTCCAGAAAGGGTTCAGGCGGGGCTTCCAGAGGATCACGCCAGCCCGGAACCAGCACGGTATCCGCGGAGGCGAGTTCCTCGAGAGTCCCGGCGGGTCGAATCTCGAGCTCGTGGCTCGAATACAGCCGTCCACTCTCCACGCGGCAGGGCCGAAACTCGTACCAATCGGCCGTCAGCTCGGTTCGATCCCGGCCGAGAATCTCTCTGGCA
>JAZDDE010000475.1:0-14694 GCA_036679495.1 Gemmatimonadota bacterium
GGGGTTCTTCTCGAGGATCAGCAGGTCCGCTGCCAGGCCCTCCCGAATGGAGCCCCAAGCGTCCTCGGCATCGACTAGGCGCGCAGCCTGGATGGTCGCGGTCGCAAGCGCGTCGCGTTCGCTGAGCCCTGAGCGAACATAGAAGGCGAGTTCCTCGTGAAGAGCGTAGCCGGCGAATCGATATGGGTTGCCGGTGTCCGTACCGGCGACGATTCGACCGCCGAGGTCGTGCAGCGTCTTGATGTGCTTGCCTAGGCGAAGCACGGGAGAGGCGTCTTCCCAGGCCATCGCTGCGATCATCTGTGGGGAACCGAGCCAATCGCGCTCGCGGTCACTGAGGGTCTCGCCCAGGAACGGATCGTCGATCCAGGTGGGATCGGTGGCGAGCCGGGCCCAGCCGTCGAACATCGACGCTGTCGGAATCAGTACGAAGTCTTGATCAGTCATTCGGCGTTCGAGACTCTCAGGAAGCGCCCCTTCGGGAGTCACGCCGTGGACAGCGCCATTTGCCTCTCGAGCGATGCAGTCCTCCAACTCAGGCAGTGCCGATACATGGCAGAGCACCGGGATGCCGAAGGGGCGAGCTGCTTCGACTGCGGCGGTGATCATCTCAGGGGTCATCCGCGGGTGTTCGCCGAACTCGGCTGGGCCGGACTCCACTGTGATCTTGATGGCGTCCGCACCCCAATTGGCTACACGCTGTACTTCCTCAGTGACGTCGGTGGGAGTGCGGACGATCGTGGTGGCACGCAGTGGAGTTAGGTCGATCGGACCCTCCGAAGGCGCTGCAGCAACGATCGCGGTAATGCGCTCCTGAACCGGCTGCGGGTAGATCGTCGTCGTTGGATGAGAACCCAGGCGAGTGATGAGCGATCCCACTGCAAGGAGCCTCGGCCCTTCGATCTCGTCGGCCGCCATCTGCGAGCGCAGCTCGTCGATCCGCTCCGGCCACGCCTGAAATGAGCCGAGGTTGAGTACGGTCGTGTTGCCGTAATAGAGATGGCGGGCCAACACCTGGGTCGTATCGTCTTTCCCCGGAGGGAGGATGCCGTTGCCAAAGTGGCTGTGCATGTCGGCAAGACCCGGAATGACGAACTGGCCGGTCGCGTCGATCGTCTCAGTCGCACGGTAGTCTCGGCGAAGAGCTTCACCGATCGAGACGATCTGCCCGCCGTCGATCGCGATGTCGAGCTGCTCTGGTTCAGAGTCCTTCGTGATATCGATAACCTGGCCGCCGATGATCAAGAGGTCGATTGTGGGCTGGCGGGAACAGGAGAGGGCGAAAATGAGGGGGAGCGCCGCGAGTAGTCTCATCGCGGGTGAGCGTACTCGATCCCGGTTCCGCTGTTTGGCCGCTCCTAGAGGTGCCAGATGAGATGAATCGGTCGGTCCCCCCCGGCGACGCTGTGCCATAGGGTTTTCCTTAGAACGCGGCATCCACGCCGAAGGAAAGGAGACCGACCATGAAGTATCTTGGCATCGAGTCGGCAAGCCCAAGGCCGTCGTCGCGACAGCCCGGAAGATGGCGGTGCTCATGCACCGCATGTGGGTCACCGGAGCCCACTACGAACCCCTTCCACAAACGAGCTAAGCGACTGACACGAGGACGACAAAGCTGAAGGCGACTCCGAGAATTGGAGTGCAGCAACGACTGCGTGTGCCAGCCTGGAGCGACCCATTGCGAGACGAAAAGCTCAACATGCACCGATCGAAAGAACGATCACACCAAGAGTGCGGATAGAAGCTCGTCCCTTTCGAGGTCGAGGACCAACACGGCACAAACCTCAGACACCGATCAGAAACTCGAAACCACCGACCGATTCATAGAAGTCGTCCCCTCCCCACCTACGTCGAGAGCGGGTCGGCCCTCTCCGGCAAACGCGTGATGGCCGGCACGATGTTCACCGGCCCTTCGCGGAAACGAACCCAGGCGATCACCAACAGCAAACCCAGGGCCATGGCAGAGAGGCACAGGAGGCCGCCCTCGGGCCCGAAAGGGCCGCCCGTCCAGCGTTCCGGACCCGACTGCTCGATGGCGATGAAGCTGGCCGGCCAATTGCTGGTGCCGCTGATCGGGAAGCCAAAGACCACACCCTCGGTGAAATTCCAGGCGATGTGCAGACCGATCGAAAGGCCCAGGCGTCCGGTGATCAAGAAGGGCGTGGCCAGGAGAATTCCGACCAGCACGATGTTGAGGGTACTGACCCCTGTTGCGTTCGGTTGCCTGGCGTGGAGGAGCCCGAAGAGGCTCGAGATGAGCAGGGCGGCGAGCAGCGGGGCGAGCTTGCCCGGCAACCGGGAGAATCCTTCGGTGCAATTCTTGAGCAGGTAGCCGCGAAAGATCATCTCTTCATTGAAGCCGATCATGATCATGACCAGCGTGGTCAGCAGCAAGCTCAAGAGAAAGGAGACGCCATTGACAACGACCAGCGTGTCCGTGACAGTTACCCAACCCTGGCTGTATTCAACGGCAAAAACCAGAGCCATGAGCAGGAACCCCAGCAGCAGGCCGAACGTGAAGTCGGCCCACCAAGCCCGGCCCATCTGCATGCCGAGCTCACGCATAGGCCGATGATCCCACCATTTCACGGCCAGAAAGATATTTAGGATGCTGAGCCCGCCGAAGACCAGGTTCTGAATCACCGGGTCCTCCATGGTTTCACCGAAAAGCAGGGCCACAGCAGCCATCTGGACGGCCACCGCCAGCATCAACAGCAGCACACGCCAGAAGGCGCGAAGTCTCCTTTCCGAGCTGTTCCGAAAGACTGAAATCATATGACGCGCCGTGTCTTCCCTTTGCGAAGGTCATTGGGATTCTAGAGGATCGACAGCCCCTTTCCCAGGACCTCTCGAGCCCGAAAACGGAAGGCTTGTAGCCCTAACGGGCGTCAGTTGGGACACCCTGGGACCGTGGCTATGGAGAATCCAGAGGCTCCGGCTCGTCTTCGCCTTGGCTTGCTTCTAGCCCCCAACTCTCGACCTTCATCCCCGCCTCGTAGACGCCCTGGCGAGCCCTCGAGGTCAAGTCTCCTCCGAGGAGCGGTATCAGATCGCCTTCGGCCTGCCGCTTTGCGTCCTGGGTCGGCGGCGCTGACGAGAAGCTCGAGAGTCTTCGCCTTTAGAATCAATGACTTACGGCTCGAGGTTGCCCTGCTGCGGGGCTCATCCCGAGGATTTCGAGAATTGCGACGCCTTTCGCCTCTCAGTGAAGGAAGCGGGGAAGTGCGCCTTCGCCTCGTGCTGAGGTGAGGCGATCTCGGGCCACTGGCCGGTAGTGGACCTCGCTACGGCACGGTAGCGGACCAGGCCGAAGTGTCGCCGGACTCGAAGCCGTCGCTGAAGATGCCTCCCGCCGAGAGCAGAATCGCGTTGTTAAACGGCTCGCCCGTCCAGACCATGCCGGGCGTCTCCGTGGCGAAGGCCGCGCCTGGGATTCCGGAGATCGGATCGATGCCGCCGCATTCCCACGAGAACTCGTCGTCCACGAAGGTCTCTTCGAAGATCTCTATCCAGTAGGTGCCCAGGACGGGTTGACAACTCCAGTCCAGCCGGAGGACGAACTCGAACAGGTCGAACGAGCCTATGTCCCTTCCCGTATCGATGCGCGAGTTGGGGATGACCTTGTTGACCTCGCACAGGAGGTCTCCCGGGAGTCCGGCAACGTCTCCCAGGAGTCGAACGGTAAACCGGTCGGAGCCTAGAGGGGGGACCATATTGTCGAACAAGTAGGCGCCGGTGAAGACCAGGTGATCGATGGGAAAGGGAAGGGACACCGGAAGGACGAAGTTGTCGGCGTGAGAAAACGACGCCTCGGCGTCCGAGACCTGGGCGCAATTCCCGTCGGGTGCCTGGTCGAGCAGCACGAACCCCGGGCCTCCCCCAAGGGCGGTTCTGTTCTCGGATCCGTTCTCCAGATAGAAGCCCGGCGGATCTTGCGCTGCAAGCGGACCGGCCACCGCCGCGATCGCGCAGAAAGCCGTGACGACGGCAACTCGCCGAGCCGGACGAGAAGGCCGCGCTCTTCGACTCACTTCTCTGAGCGGCATCCAGAGCATTGGGACTCCCAATACTACATCTACGATCCGCAGCCCGGGAGACCGTTCGGTTCGCCCCGGCCTTGGAGCACCCCGGGAGACTAGTTCCATGTCAATATCTACCCCGTCTCGTCCGGAAGTCACTATCCCAAGGTGAGTCCGGACGGCAGCGGCGGGTTCGTCGTCGTCTGGATCAGCTTCAGTTCGAGCGGCTCGGATTCCAGTGGGCGGAGCGTTCTGGGGCAGAGGTTTGCGTTTTCGAGCGGGCTGTTCCATTGGAGCACCAACCTTCCCGAGGATCGGAACTCCGAAATTCGGACAATGTGGTCACCTGTGCCCTTGGAGCCAAGATCGCGCGCAATACGATCGCCCCCACGAGTGCCCGGGGTGGGCAAGCCTAGCCGGCGGGCTCCAGAGCCTGGTCTCTAGTTGATTTCCGCGAGTGGCAAGCCACTCGGCACCCGGGTGGGCACGGTTTTTCGGCCATCTTCGGCTGAAAAATCCGTCAGCGCGTCCAGGAAGTCGAGTATGTCCGCAATGTTCGCAGTGGAGA
Source organism: Gemmatimonadota bacterium (assembly GCA_036679495.1). Taxonomy (GTDB): domain Bacteria; phylum Gemmatimonadota; class Gemmatimonadetes; order Palauibacterales; family Palauibacteraceae; genus JAZDDE01. The sequence goes on from JAZDDE010000475.1 coordinate 4,588, forward strand.
GGTTCGGCGGGTCAATCTCGATCGCGTTGGCGATTAGCGTCGTGATGAGCGGGTCATTGAACGCGATGAGATCGAGCGCATCAAGATCCGGGCGGGGAGGCAGAACCAGCTGCGTCTCGTCTGCATTGAGCAAAGAGTCCAGAGGATCTAGGTGGTGAAGGACGACGGCTTCGAGTGAGTTGAAGAAGCCGTCATGTCCCCACGGCCCGGTCAGAACCACGTTGCGCAGCGAGGGGGTTCGAAAACGATAGCGGTCGGCTGAATCTCCGGTGAATCCCTCGCGACCAAAGTCCTCGGGGGGATCGAATCCCGGGCCGACTTGTGGCATGCCGATCGCGTGGAAGTCGTGATCCGTCTGAAACACGCCCGCGTGGCAGGTCGAGCACTCGGCTCGTCCATAGAACAGCCTCATGCCACGTTTTGAGTTGTTGCTCATGGCGTTGGGATCACCACGGAGAAAGCGATCGAATGCACTGTCATCGGCGCGGAATGCGGCGGCCTGAAAAGCACCGATGGCCTTCCCGATGTGCACGATCGTGACGTCGCTCGGACCGGAGACCTCGAGGGGGAACGCCAACATGAACAGAGTCACGTACTCGGGAATGACGCTGAGCCGCGCGACCAGACCATCCCAAACGCCGATTTGAGGGTGAATCAGCGAGGCGTCGGCGAGTTCGTTGGTTCCCGGCTGCCCGGTCATCTCCTGAATATCGGTTTCGGCGAAGATCGACAACGCGTCGAGCGCGTGCTCGAAGCCGAACGGAAGGTCAGCGCCCGCGGGGGTAGCAAACCCCTGCGGGAAGCTCAGGTCCACCTGGATACGGCCGTCCCAGAACAATTTTTGGAACTGTTGGTGACCCAAATTGTACAAAGGAGTCATGTTTCGCGAGCCCCGCGACTGGGGGTCGTGCAGCGTCGGAGGGAACTCACCGGCATCGCGCAGCGGACCGAGCCCCTGGCCGCCGGTACCAATATTGATGGAGAGACTGTCCGTTGTTCCAAGCAGGGGCGAATGGCACGTCGCGCAGGAGATGTTCCGATTCCCGCTCAGCTCCTTGTCGAAGAACAACAGCCGACCGAGCTCGACAACCTCGGCGTCGGGGTGCCGAAACTCCGATTCGAGCGCAGGCCCTGGCAATTGATGGTTTGCCGAATCCGAATCGGAGTCCGAGTCCGAATCGGAATCCGAGTCGAAACCGGAGGCCGGGACGCTCAAGAGAACCAGAAGGGAGAATGCTACGAGAACCGCTGATCTACGCCAATTCTTCATCTCGTTGCCTCCGCGAGCTGAGCTGTCTATTAGTGGAATGGTCCTAGTGGGATGGTCCTTTGCCAAAAATATCCTAGACGGATAATTGCCGAGCTACAAGTCGAGAATTCACACTGAAGCGCTCCAAACAGGACAAGACACCTACCAGCCCATTCTCGAGTGCGGGATTCGGACGGCGCCCCGGCAGTTCGGCACTGCTGGATTCCCCTCTATCGAGGTTCCGGACGAGACGAATCGGTCGTAGCGCCGTTCAGGGTCGCCGTTCGTCCGCCAGGGCCTTGTAGTCCAGTCCGACTGTGATGACGCCAATGGCACGCTTCTCGTGGAGAATCGGCACCGAAATCTGAACTACGACTGCCGCCACGCTCTCGTCGAAAGCAGGTTCGCCAATGAAAACGGCGCCGCTCCCTTCTTTGAAGGCCTGGGTCCATTTGGCCTCGTCTCCCTGCCAGTAGTCCGAAGTTCTGCTGGACATACAAACCAGGGCGCCGAGGTCGTCCATGACCATGGCTTCGCGGTAGGACGAGTTGCCGGCAACAAACTCTTTGAGCTTCTCCCCGCAAGGATTGCTCATCAACGATCGCATCCGCGAGGTCTCCCTCGTAGCGTAGATCCAGTCCAAATCAATCGCCCGAATCGTTTCCGTCGGTACCTGATTTGCGTTCCTCTCCTGGACGGCCTCAAGAATCTCGGGGACGAAACCCCAGGCGCTGATCAGCTGAGCCTGTTGTCGCAGCCGGCTATCGCTTCCCGGCCCCGCCGGCTCTTGGCCCTGGCCGCCTGTAGGAAAGTAGACCGCTACCAACACCAAGATCAGGCCGACAGAGCGCATTTTGAATTCCTCAGAGGTTCTTGGAGGTAGGACCCGATCGTGACCGAGTCAAGAATCGATGCTACCCCATTTCAGCTGCCAAGCCTTCGCCACACGCAGTCCATTTGCTCGGCGCCAAGAATCGTGTACAGTGCCCCGCAGTAAATCCGGATGGAAGAGGCCCCATGCGCATTGCGTTCTTAGTCTGGGGGGACAGCCGGGCGAGGGGCCTCAACTTCCAAAGGCATCGACAGCCGGATCTCTTATTTCGCTGGTTCACCAGCAAGGAGAGCGGTGCCTATGGAAGCGAAAACCATCCTTCTCGTTGACGACTCCCGGACCACCCTGATGATGGAGCAGATGCTCCTGAAGAAGGAGCGCTATCACGTGGTCACGGCCGCGAACGGAGCCGAGGCTATTGAGCGAGCTCTCGAGGCGCCGCCGGATCTGATCCTGCTCGACGTCGTGATGCCTGAGGTCGATGGCTTCGCGGTCTGTGAGCGACTACGACGCGAGCCGACCACGAAGTCTATTCCGATCATCATGGTCACGACTCGTGGCGAAGCGGAGCACGTCGAACGGGCCTTCGAGACGGGCTGTACCGACTTTGTCACCAAGCCCATCGATGGCCTCGAACTACTGGCCAAAGTCCGCAACCAACTCGTGGACTAGTCCGAGCGAGACCCCTTGTGAATAAGGATCGGCCGGAGCCCGGCAAGTACGTCCAGAAGGTCCACCAGGAGACTCAGGAGTTCATCCAGAGTCTCCTGGCCGAGAATTCCGAGTTGCGGGAGTTGACCGCTCGTCTGGAGAGCGCGAAGGCGGGGCTGGCGGACCAGGCCGCGAACCTTCAAGAGGAGCTTGCGGCCCTCAAGCTCGACCTCGATCGACGGCGAGATGGTGAGGCGCGGCTCGAAGAGGAGCTGGCACAGGCCGAAGCGAAGAGCCGGCGCTACTCCTCGGAGTATGTCGAGGTGGCCCGCCAGAGCAGCAGCCTGGCCAATCTCTACGTGGCGAGTTACCGGTTGCATGGAACGCTCGGCCGGGAGGAAGTCCTCAACGCGCTCGAGGAGATCATCGTCAACCTGATTGGTAGCGAGGAGTTCGCGATCTTCGAATGCGGACCGAGCGCGGGGACTCTCGAACTCGTGGCCTCTTTCGGCGTGGAGCCATCTCAGCTCGAGGCCCACACGACGGGGTCTGGCCTGATCGCCGAATGCGCCAGAACGGGGGAGCTTTACGCGAGCGAGCGGGCGACGAACCAAGCCGAGGGTCACGACGAAAGCACACTGACGGCTTGCGTTCCGCTGAAGCTGGAGGAGAGAGTTCTGGGGGTCATCGCGATTTTCCGCCTGCTGGCGCACAAACCTGAGCTGGCGGCCCTCGATCTTGATCTCTTCGACCTGCTGGCCACGCAGGCAGCGTCGGCGTTGTATCTGACACGACTCCACGCCGCGTCCGGCGCAGCCTTTGAGGCAACCGAATGAGCGGTGCACCGGCGGATACCTCAGGGCAGCCACCGTCTTTCGCCGGCAGAGGCTTACGCGAAGCACGAAGCGAGCCCTCGCGCGCGACGGATGATCGAGCGCGGCTTTTTCTTCACGCCGGTCAGGTCTTTGCTACCGCGAGTCCGACCCGCGTCACGACAGTGCTGGGCTCCTGCGTCGCCGTCTGCGGGTGGGATCCCGACAGCGGTATTGGCGGGATCAACCACTTTCTTCTACCGCATTGGGTCGAGGGTGACCTCTCATCGCCGCGCTTCGGCAACGCGGCGGTCGAGCTTCTAGTCGACGAGTTGGTGGACCTCGGGGCTCGCGCCGAGCGACTGCAATGCAAGATCTTTGGCGGCGCCCAGATGATGAGCGGCAATCCTCGCCATAGCGCCGGCCTGGGGACCGACAATGCAGATGTCGCCCGGAAGGCACTGAGTGCGCTCGGGATCCCGATCCTGGCTGAAGACACCGGGGGTCGCACCGGGCGTAAGCTGATCTTTTACACTGATGACGGATCGGCATGGGTGAAGAGGCTCTAGGCATGCTGTCGAAGACCGAGCAGCGGGCCCTGCGGCAGACTTTCTTCGTCGAGTCGGAAGAGGGCCTGTCGGCGATTGAGCAGGCTCTGGTCGCCTTGGAGACGCAGCCCGGCGACAGCGAGCGGGTCGACGAGATCTTCCGTGTGGTCCACACCCTCAAGGGCGACGCCGGAACGGTCGGATTTGAGGAACTCTCGAGCTTTGCCCACTCGGTCGAGGACGTACTCGATCGCGTTCGCGGCAGAAGCATGACCGTGACTTCGGAGTTGGTCACCCTGCTCTTGCGCTCGGTCGATGCCTTGCGCGCGCTTGTCGGCAGCGCGGCACGGGGTGAGCCGGTACGCATTGCGGACCGGGAGCTGAGAAGAGAGTTGAAGGCGGTGGGAGAGGCTGGAGGGAACGCCACCCTGACAAAGCGACTCGCGGTTGGCGAGCCCGGGGTAGGCGCTACCGGCAAGGAGCACGGATCGAGCCCCCATAGGCAAGCGACCAGTCTGCGGGTCAGCGTAGACCGACTGGACGCCCTTCTCACGACGGTCGGCGAGATCTCCGTTGCCCGCGGTCAGCTCACTCAGCTTCTCGAGGATCCTTCGACCCGGTTGGAGCGAGCGCGCGAGGTTCATCTCGAGGCGGAGCGACTTCACTTCGAGCTCCAGGAACTCGCCATGAAGCTCCGGATGGTTCCGGTGGGACCGATATTCGACGAGTTCCGTCGGGCGGGCCGCGATCTGGCACTGCGCTTCGGCAAGCGGGTGAGGCTGGAACTGACCGGCTCCGAAGTGGAGATCGACAACTCGGTCCTCCAGCTGCTCAAAGACCCCCTGACCCACATTTTCCGCAACGCCGTGGATCATGGCATCGAGACGCCCGCAGAGCGCGAAGCCCTGGGCAAGGACCCAACCGGTGTCATTTCACTGCGTGCGTACCATCGAAGCGGGCGGCTCGTCATCGAGTGCGAGGACGATGGCGCCGGCTTGGACCGCGAGCGCATCACCGAGCGCGCCCGGCAGTTGGGCCATCTGCCAGCGGCGGAGGGCCGGTTGACCGACGCGGATCTTCTCCAACTCATTGCCAGGCCGGGTTTTTCTACCGCCGAGGTGGTCACGGGACTCTCGGGGCGCGGGGTCGGAATGGATCTTGTCCGCCGCAATGTCGAAGCCGTCCGCGGCTCGCTGTCGCTCGAGAGCCGGCGAGGGAAGGGCACGTGCGTCACCCTGCGCGTGCCGCTGACTCTGAGCATCATCGAAGGTCTGCTCGTCCGCGTCGAGGCCGAAGCCTACGTACTGGCTCTGGACTCGGTGGTCGAATCCGTAGATCTTCCCGCCGACGGGCGAGGGCCACGAGAAGACCGAGGACTCGTGACGGTTCGTGGGCGCAGCGTGCCGTACGTGCGCTTGCGTAGCCTCTTCGATCTGCGCGGGCCCCCCGCGGGCAGAGAAAACCTGATCATCGTCAAACGTGGCCGGTTCGAAGTGGGGCTCGTGGTTGACGAGGTTGCGGCCAAGGTCCACGCGGTCATCAGGCCGTTGGCCAAGTTGCTCCAGGGGGTCCGAGGGGTTTCGAGTTCGACCATTCTCGGAGACGGCACGGTCGCCCTGATCCTCGATATCGAAACGCTTCTCAGCGAGGAAGCGACTCGGGGCACAGAAATGGCGGTGACGTCGTGAGGCCACACCCGGTTGGCTCGGCAAGCCGACAATTGTTCGTGACATCAAGACGAGGTACGCCATGCTGAAAAACTGGAAGATCGCCTACAAAGTAATGCTGTTGCCGGCTGTCGCCACCGTGGCGTTGTTGGTCATAGTGGTGATCACGCCGCAGGCGGCCACCGAGAACGAGGCACTGATGACGCAGATCGAGTTCGGGTACTTCCCGGCGTCGGAGCTGAGTCGTGATCTGGCGGATCGGCTTGCCGGAATCCAACGCGGCTTGCAAGACGCCGTGGGCACGCGTGACATCGAGTTTCTCAGCGAGCCCGACGACTTGAGCGTGCAGTTCCTGGCTACTTTGAAGACGGCGGAGTCCAACGCCACACTGGATGCCGGGGAGCTGCAGGACCTCAGCCGGCGATTCCGCTCCTATTACGAACTGGCGCGAGACTCCACGCTTCGCCTGATGGAAGATGAGACCGGCGAGGGCCTCGCCGGTGCCCTGGAGGCGATGCAGCGCGAGTACAACGCCACCTACCAGAGCGTCGAGGACTCGCGCGCGCTCGGGCAGGCGAATATGGCTCAGGCGTTCGAGACCGCTCGAGCCAACAGCAAGCGATCGGCTTCCACGATCTTCAAGGTCGTGGCTTTCACCGTGTTTTGCATCTTGGCGCTCGCAGTGCTTTCCTTCCTCATCATTCGTGATGTCACCCGGCCGGTGGCACATGCCCTGGAGGCGTCCAATCGCCTGGCTCTGGGCGATCTGAGGGCGCATTTCGAGTCCGACTCGAGGGATGAGATCGGCCAGTTGATGGCGGCGATGGGTCGGACCACAGCCTATTTGAATTCGATGGCCGAAGTGGCGAGTGCCATCGCGAGGGGCGACCTGACGGTCAGCGTCGAGCCTCGTTCGGAATCGGATTCCTTGGGCCACAGCCTGCGAACGATGATTCACGAGCTCTCCGGCACGATCAACGACGTCCGTTCCGGGGTCGAGACGATCTCGACCGCGGCATCACAAGTCTCGGCGACCTCGCAGGGCCTCTCACACGGCACCAGCGATCAAGCGGCGTCGGTAGAGGAGGCGGCCGCCAGCCTCGAAGAGATGACGTCCTCGATCACCCAGAACGCCTCGAACAGCAAGCAGATGGAATCGATGGCGGTGGCGGGACTGAGTCACGCCGAAGAGAGCGGCGCTGCGGTCATCGACTCCGTAGCGGCCATGAACTCGATCGCCGAGAAGATCTCGATCGTCGAGGAGATCTCCTACCAGACCAATCTTTTGGCCTTGAATGCGGCGATCGAAGCGGCTCGCGCTGGAGATCACGGGCGTGGCTTCGCCGTCGTCGCAGCTGAGATCCGCAAGCTCGCGGAGCGCAGCCAGGTCGCCGCCAAGGAGATCAGCGAGCTGGCCGGTTCGAGCGTCCAGCTTGCCCAACGGTCGGGAGACTTGCTCGAGAAACTCGTTCCCTCAATTCGCAAGACGGCCGACCTCGTGCAGGAGGTCGCCGCGGCATCGGACGAGCAGGCCGCCGGCGTCGGGCAGATCAACGGCGCGATGAGTCGGGTGGACCAGGTTGCCCAACGCAACGCCTCCGCTGCCGAAGAACTCTCGAGCACCGCTCAGGAGGTCGCGGCGCAGTCGGGCCGGGTTCAGGACAGGATGAGCTTCTTCCGCCTCGGTGGGGATCCCGAGTCCGGTGTCGAGGTCCCGGCAGTGAGCGCTCGTGTGGCGAAGGCGACGCCGGCTCCAACGGTCGATCGAAGTTTGCCCGAGCCCGACCCGAACTATCTTCCCGTCGCCGGCCGTGCCGGCGACGAGGACTTCGATTTCGAGAGGTTCTAGAGGAGATGAGGACGCTCACCATTGTCAACCAGAAGGGAGGCGCAGGAAAGACGACCACGGTCGTCAACCTGGCCGCGGCGCTCGCCGAGCGGGAAAAGCGTGTGCTCGTCATCGACCTCGATCCTCAGGCGTCGGCCTCCCACTGGTTTCGGGTCGAGGATTCGGGTCGAGGACTCTTGACTCTATTCACCGATGGAACGGGACTGCGCAACCTCGTTCGCCCGACGAGCACTCCCGGCGTCGATTTAGTTCCGGCCTCGCGTTGGCTCGTGGGCGCGGAACAGCTGACGGCGAGCCAGCGTGAAACCACTCCGCTGAGCGACCAGTTGGACCGGCTTGAAGGCGATAGCTGGGATTTCGTCTTGATCGACTGCCCTCCCACCCTGGGAGCCCTCACCGTGAATGCGCTGGCGGCGGCGCACGGTCTGTTGATTCCGGTCGAGGCCAAGGTTCTACCCCTGCATGGCCTGGCGCAACTCCTGGAGACCCTGGACATAGTGCGTGACCGCTTGAACCCGGGGCTTCGGATCGCCGGCATCCTTCCCTGTCGTGTCGATCGCAGGACACGCCTCGCACGAGAGGTGGTCAACGATCTGCGCCAAAGGTTCGAAAAGTTGGTCTATCACGTCGTCATTCGGGAGAACGTCCGTTTGGCCGAGTGTCCGTCCTTTGGGCAGCCGATCCTCGAGTACGCGACCCGGAGTGCCGGAGCGGAGGACTTCCGTCGCCTGGCCGGCGAAGTGCTTTCGCGTGAGAACGGAGGAGCCGATGGCGCGCCAAGTTATCGGTGACAACCCGCTCGACATGATCGTGCCCGCGCCCCTTTCGGCTGGCCGGCCCAGCGCCAAGAGCGGGGTCAAGCGCGGCGCTGGAAACCGGCACGCCGAGGCGCCGGCCGCCGGGGGGGCTTCCGACGCCACTGCGACGAGCGCAACCGCGCCTGGCCTCACTCCAGCCGGAGGCTTAGGTTCACTCGCTGACCCTCGCCCACCGGGCGGGCTTGGATCCGATGCCGTTTCAGGCCAGTATCTGACCTTCCTGCTAGGTCCGGATGCGTACGGACTGCGCCTCACCCGAGTGCGGGAGATTGTCGAGTACCCGGCGGTAACCCGGGTGCCCGCGACACCTGTCTGGATTCGGGGCGTGGTCAATCTAAGAGGTGCTGTCGTGCCGGTGCTTGATCTGGCGGCACGATTCGACCTCCCAGAGGTCCAGCAGACCCAGCGCACGTGCCTTGTCATCGTCGAGGTCCTCTTGGACGGAGACACGTCCGTGATGGCCCTGGTCGCCGACTCCGTCATCGAGGTGATCGACTTTGATATTTCGGCCATCGTCGAGCCGCCAACCTTCGGAACGCGAATCCACCTCGACTACCTTCTCGGTCTCGGGAAGAAGGACGAGGAGCTGGTCCTGCTGCTCGATCTCGATCGGATTCTCTCGATCGACGAGCTTCGCGAAGCCGCGGGTCTCGATGGACTCGTGAGCACAGAGACGGGTTCGCCGCCGCCCGAAGGGCCGGAGGAGGAATGAGCCTGATGACAACCGCCGGGTCTGTCGCGTCGTCCCGCCGCCCGTTTCGCCCTGCGACAGACCGCGAGTTCGCTCAGTTTCGAGCCCTGATTCAGGAGGAAGCCGGCATCCACCTTCCGCTCTCGAAGAAGGCGCTGCTGGTGCGGCGACTAGGCGGCCGGCTGCGCGATCTCGGTCTACGGACTTTCGGTGACTACTACCAGCGCGTGACCCAGGAGGACGACCGTGCTGAGCGGATCCGCATGCTGGATTGTATCTGCACCAACGAAACGCATTTCTTCCGCGAGCCGCGTCAATTCGAGTTCTTGACCGAGACGGTCTTCCCGGCCTGGCGACAGGCGGCCGACCGGGGGCAGCGCGATAGACGGGTTCGCGTCTGGAGTGTCCCGTGTTCGACGGGCGAGGAGCCGTTCTCGCTCGCGATGTCCTTGTTGCACCACTTTCCCCCGGAGTCAGGCTGGCATATCGACGTTCTGGCCTCGGACCTTTCGACCAGCGCCCTGTCGAGGGCTCGCCGGGCGGAATGGCCAATCCAGCGGGCGCAGGAAGTCCCAGAGCACTTCCTCAAGCGCTACATGCTGAAGGGGGCGCGGACGCAGGAGGGCAAGATGAAAGCCGGACCCGAACTGAGGGGAGCCGTGCGGTTTCAGCACGTCAATCTCAACGACAGGCGCTACGCAGTCGCCGGCCTCTTTGATCTCATCTTGTGCCGCAACGTCCTCATCTACTTCGATGCCGAGGTCAAGGCGCAGGTCATCAAGCGCCTCATCTCCCATCTGGCCGAGCCCGGCTACCTCCTGCTCGGTCATGCCGAGAGCCTCAACGGTCTCAACGACTCGATGGAGACGGTCGTTCCCACCGTCTACGCTCGCCCGCGCAGCGCCGTGAAGCAGCGGAAGGTCTCCGCTCGAGGTGAACTCCATGCCTGAGCGTCAAGCCGCTGAGCTCCAAGTGCTGGTGGTGGACGAT
>JAZDDE010000476.1:0-4206 GCA_036679495.1 Gemmatimonadota bacterium
CAGTACGTAGTTCGCACTACGGCTGTCCTCCTTGCTCTCAGCGCGGTGCTGGTGATCGTTGGCCTGTTCGATGCGTTTCTAGACTGGGACATCTTTGGTCAGTCCACCGAGGCACTTTTGTACGGTGTGTTCTTCTCGTGCATCACGCTGGCCGCCGTAGGAATAGCGCTCACATTTGTACTGGGAATTCACGAGATCGTCGTTCTGTTTCGGGCCTCCATCGAGAACCGTCCGGTGCCCCCTGCGCCGAGGTCACCTTCGTTCGGCCGGATCGCGACGGCGTTCGTCGCGGCAATGACAGTAATTCTCGTCTCCTTGGGTCTTGTCAATCGGCAGGTTCAAGAGCACCGCAACGGCGTCTTCCAGGAACTGGCAGCCCGCCAAGCCGAGCATTTCGAATCGAAGGCGATTGCTCATCTGCCGTCATCTTCGCCACCTTCCCCAGCGGCGGAGCTCGACCAGGCGATGGCAACGCTCCAGAACCTTGACCTCCTTCAGGCCGCAAAGCTCTACCTCGCAGACTTGGACGATCCAGATGCGCTGTGGGTCTATCAGAGAAGCTGGACCGAGAAGCAGAGCCACTTTGAACGAAGATTCGCTGCCAAGACTCATGAGGTTGCGGTTGTTTCCGCGATGGCAGGTAGCCCCGACGCGCTGGAGAATTTCAATGCTGGCGCGAAGTTCAGTTGGCTCCACCTCCTGCCGGGGAAAGAAGGGCCTTCGGCAGTGCTCTTCCTCATTGGCAACCAGCAGGAGGACCTCCGCGCATACTCGCGGTAGATCCAGCCGCTTCCGAGACGCCGCGGCGGACGGGTTAGGCGGTACGGTTGCTCGCCGTGGTAGCCTGCGTTCGGGCTGAGCGGCCGATGGCGCTCAAGGAGGAGAGAAGCATGAAAACGATCCTGATCGCGACCGCGCTTGTATTGGTTGCTCTGGCACCCGGTCGGGCATTGGCCGATGAGTCCCTGCGCGACACGATTCAATCACGGGAAGACGGATGGTCCGCGGCCTACAATGCGAATAGCAAGGACGGACTAGCGGCCTTCTACGAAGAAGACGCCGTGCTGATTCCGCCGGGCTCGCCGCCGATCAGCGGACCGAGCGCGATCGCGGAATTTCTCTCGACGCTCTTTCCTCAACTCAAGAACCTCAAGCTCGTTACAGATGAAGTGAGGTCGCTTGGCCCCGACCATGCCGTAGAGATCGGACATAGCGAGTACAGTGCGGTCGCAGCAGATGGTTCCAGATCCCCGGGAACCGACGACTATCAGGTGGTCTGGCATAGAGGGGACGATGGCGTCTGGCGCTATGTCACCGATATGTTCAATGCACGCTGAGCTCTGAAGCGAGCCCGGCCGAGAACACGCCAGAACGCCTCGAGTGGCTCAGGTGGCCATTCGCCGTCGGCTTCTTCGTTCAGTTCGCGGCTGGCGCCGACTTGTTCCTGTGGGCTCGCGAGGCGGTGCTCCCGAGCAAGGACGCCTAGCGTGGTAGGGTTCAGAGGTATCGGCGATCAGACAGAGGCATACGCTGGAACAGGTTCTGCAGCCAGGGTTCTACGACAACGCAACCAGGTGGCTCAAGGTCTTCTCAGCCTTCGCCATCCTGCAGGCCGCGGTCTTGCCGTTCGCGGGTGAACGCGCGTTTGAGACGGCAATCGGCATTCCCTTTGCTCACGTCCCGCTCTTCTGGCTGTTCCTCATCGTGCGATCCCTTCCGAGACCCTTTCGCTCCGAGTCAGACGAGTACATTCGCATCCACCATCCCGAGCTCTGGAAACGCCTTCGCCCCTGGGGACCGCACAGTTACAACGGATTCGCGTCGCTGGCGTTTCTCTTCGGCAAAGCCGGAGACCGATCCGACCCCGAGCTCGAGGCGATCAGAAGAGGATCCCGGCGTCTCCTCGGTCTCTACATCTGGCCGTTTCTACTCATTGCGCCCAGTTGGCTGGTGGCCCTCATCTCATGGTTTGGCTTCGCCAGTCGGCCGTAGTGCACCGCAGCTGACACGCTAGGCGGCGCGGTTGACCGGTGACCGCTTCGCGATCACCCGCGTCTGGGTCACCTTGCCTGCCAGGCCGAGGTCGCGGATGAAGCCCAGTTGCTCGATGAGCCGGTCGAGCAGTGCGCGGTCCTGGCCGAGGATCTTGAGCAGGTCCCAGCCGAACTGGAGCGCGAACATGTCGCGGTAGAGTGCGAAGACCGGCGCGAAGCGGCCTGTGTCGGCGACTTCGACGATCTCGCAGCCACCCCCTTCGAGGGCGTGGCGATATTCGCCGGGCGACCACAGGCCCGGGAACTTCATGACCGCAAAGAAGGGTTCGCGCTCGGCGTCGGACAGGGGCGTCTCGCCGAGCGTCCAATCGGTGAACGCCAACGTGCCGCCGGGCTTCAGCAGGCGAACCACCTCGGCCACGAGCGCGGCCTTGTCGGGCACATAACACCAGGCGTCTTCGCTCCAGACGAAGTCGGCCCCGCCCTCGGGCAGTCGTGTGGCCGTGGCGTCGCCTTCGAGGATTTCGATGCGGTCCTCGAGCCCGGCTTCGCGGGTGCGTGTGGTGGCGCGAACGACCTGCATCGCGCTGACGTCTACGCCCGTCATGGAGGAAACGTGCACCTGTTGCAGCAGCATGCGCATGGAGGCGCCGTTGCCGCAGCAAAGGTCGATGCCGCGCATCCCCTCGCCGATACCCGCGCGCTCGGCAAGTTCGAGGGAGGAGGCGAGGCCGCCGATGTGGAGCAGCTCGCCCATCATCAACTCGTAGAGCTGGCCCTCTAGGCCATCGTAGGCCTGGCCGACGTCGTGCGAGGTGATGGGCGTTTTCATCGAGCCCCCATCGTTCGCCTGGCGCGGAACGTCGCGCCCCGGGTTTCGTCGGAAGTGTCGTAGCCGCTGAAGGCGAAATGCTCGCCGTACCACTTCCGGACGTTGCCACCGCGGGAGTCGAGGAGAGAGGGAGGCATGGATCGAATGCTATCCCATCATTGTCTCCCAGACAGCGATGGATCGACTGGCCCGCTGCCTAACAATCCGTAAGAGCCGACGGCCGCATGCGGGCCACGCCCGGTCCGTGGTAGGCTGGGGTGGAACACGGTGGATCAGGGCGGCGCGGAAGCCGCGTCGGTCGCTGATCCCTGTATCTGTTAGGCGGCGCCGCAACGTGCAAGACCACGCGATCTTCTTCCCGATGGGAGCCCTCGTCGCTCTCACCACGATCATCGCCCTGGCGACGGCCGGCGCACGCGCTGTCGCGATTCGACGGGGCGAGGTCTCGGAGGACTTGTACAGGTTGTTCCAAGGGAGCGACCGCCCCGAACTCGAGGCGAAGCTCTCACGCCACTACGGCAATCTGTTGGAGTTGCCCATCCTCTACTACGTGGCCGGCGTCGGAATCTTCGCTGCTGGCGTAGTCGACGAGTTCTTCGTGATCCTGTTCTGGGCCTACGTGTTCGTACGTGTGGTTCACGCAGGGATCCATCTTTCCTGGAATCGCCCGATCCATCGGGCAGTCGTCTTCGGAATCGGGTTCGTCCTGGTCGCCGTCATCTGGGGGCGGTTCCTTGCCGTCCTTCCCGCCTCGTAGGCATGGTAGAAATGGACCCGACTTACAACGCAGGCTGCCGGTGCGGCGAGCTTCAGTACACGGTCTCGCACAGCTTCGGCCCGGTGATCAACTGCCACTGCACCTTCTGCCGCCGCGTCCACGGAGCCGCGTTCACCACGGTGGCATTCGTTCCGCGTGCGTCGGTTGCGTGGCTGCGGGGCGAAGGCGACGTCTCCATCTACACGACGCCACAGGGCAACAAAAGGCACTTCTGCGGTCGGTGCGCATCTCCATTGTTCAACGCCGGTGGAGCCGGAGGGCTCGCCGCCATCGTGGTAGGGAGTCTCCAGGATTCGGACCAGAGCAGCTCCTGATTCCCGCCGATTGACAAGGCGCCAACGTCGCCCTGGCGGTTGCTGCCCGTGGTAACCTGCACGCGAACCAGCGTTCAGGAGGCAGGGAGCCGTGGGCTGCCTGCAAGCGATCACCGGGTCTGTTAGGCGGCGGAAATGACGAACAAACGAATTGAACGGCCGGGCGTGCGGGAGGGGTACGACCGCTGGTCCGAAACCTATGATCTGACTCCGAACCCCCTGGTCGCCCTGGACCGGCGCCTTACGCTCGGCGCACTCGATCCGCGACCCGGGGAGCGGGTCCTCGAT
>JAZDDE010000477.1:0-10349 GCA_036679495.1 Gemmatimonadota bacterium
CGGTGATGGCGATGGCGATCCTGCTGCCGCTGTCGTTCTTTCTTGATCCGTTGATCGGTATTCCGTTCCTGCTCGGGGTCTACAAGGGGTATCCCACGTGGTCATGGCCCGGTCGATCGCCCCAGTCGTTTGCGCCGGACTTAATCCGCCACCACCGGAGTTTCCGAAGCTCTCATCGACGACGTACGTAATATCCGAGCCGTCTCCAGGCCCGAATCGCCGTGGATCGCCCGCGACCCACTTGAGTCCGATTTGCTTGTTGCCGCGGTCGCTCGCGAAAATGGTTTGGCCAACCGCCTGGCCCCCGCTAACCGAGATCCACTCGGCGTGACTGACGCGAATGTTTGCCCCAGCGGCGGCTAGTTGTGCATTCGCCTCATCCATCATCTCGAGCAGTGTTTGCCCGTCCGGCCCGAGGATCTCGGGTTGTGATCCGGCTCCGAATGCAAAGTTGGGCAAGCTCACCCCTGGCTCGACCAACGCCGCATCCTCGACCAAGTCTACGTCTCCGAGCGTCTTTCCTCTTGCGGTTATCTCCGCTGTAGGCGCGCGAGCAACATCTTGGCTTGCCACTGGACCGGCGATCTTCTCTGGCGCGAATTCGCCATCCTGACAAGCGGCGAACGCCGCTGCCCCTGCTACGACGCCGAAAGTGAGTAGGGTAACTCGATTCATCTTACATCCTCCATCTTACGTGACTGGGGTGTGCCCGGGGTTTCAGGCAGTCCGGTGTAGCACGAAACAAATTAGTGTACGAGTTCGGATGCGCGAAGCCAACTTATAAGTGGTCTTTGAGGCTATTCGCACGCCTGGCATAGGCCTGCCAAGAGTACGAATGCGCTGGTTGCGCGACGGCAGTAGGGCGCTACTTTTGGGTCGCTGTTTTCCCCCAAGCGAAAGTCGCGCATGAGCGTAGGCCACAGGCTGACAGGCGCTGTCGTTGTCCTCATAGGACTCGCAGTGACTGTGTGGGCCTTGGGCTCGATTCGCTCCAGCGCCGCGCAGGAAGCGGTGGGCGGTCCGTCCGGGATGACAGCGGCCGAAGCGATCACGGCCCACGAAGCCGCCACCGAAGGTCCCGCTCAGCCCATCCCTTTCAATCATCGCTTTCACACGACAGAGCTTCAGTTACAGTGCCGGTACTGCCACACGAGCACCGACCGGTCACAGGTGGCCAGTATGCCTGAGATGCAGGTTTGTATGGGGTGCCACTTGATCGCGGGCAACGGCCTCGAGCCCATCGACCGACTCCGCGAGATGAGTCAAAACGGCCAGCCGGTCCAGTGGGAGCGTGTCTACAAGCTGCCGGAGTTCGTTCAGTTCTTTCATGAGCCACACCTGCGCAACGAGATCCAGTGTCAGGAGTGCCACGGGCCAGTCGAGAGCATGGACCGGGTGTACCAGTACAGCTCACTTCGCATGGGCTGGTGCCTCGATTGTCATATGCAGGATGGTCAGACCACCGACGTGGCTACCGACCGACTTCTCTTTGAGACCTACCCACCACCAGAGACACCGGACCGTAGCGAGGGACCGGGCCTGTACCCGCTTCGGCTCGACGAGAGATACGCCTCGACCCGCGGTCCGATCGACTGCGTAGCCTGCCACTATTGATATGAAGAACGGAAACGGATCCGGGCCGAAGCCCGGTACTGACATGCCGAAACCGGAAGCCACGCGGCGTGAGTTCCTGAAGGTTCTGGGGGTCGCCGGCGCTGGTGCGGCTGCCGTGAGCTGCGGTCCACCCGATACCGCCGACAAGCTGATTCCGTACCTGGTTCAACCCGACGAGATCATTCCTGGTACGAATACGCTGTACGCCACGGCGCTCCGGGCCGGTGCCGAGCCGGTGGGAGTCCATGCGGTCGTCCGGGACGGACGCATCATCAAACTCGAGGGCGACCCGGACTTCGAGCCCACGCGCGGGCGCTTGTCTGCTCTGGATCAGTCCGTGCTACAGGATCTATACGATCCGGACCGCGTCACGAGACCGCGGCGCCGTGAGGGCGATGGGTTCGTGGAGGCCAGCTGGGACGACGGGCTGGAGGCCGCGAAGGCGGCGGTGGCACGGCCGGAAGGCGCGCTCGTTCTTCTCACGGGTCCCGTCACCGGTGCGACGGCCGATCTGATGCAGCAATGGGCTGCAGCCGCCGGAGCTGAGCATGTCGTGTACGAGCCCTTCGGGCTGGAAGCCCTGCGCACCGCGAACGTGATCGCATTCGGACGCAATGAGATCCCGTCTTACGAACTCGACCGGGCCGACCTGATAGTGTCGTTTGGAGCGGACTTCCTGGAGACATGGCTCGCGCCCGTTGAGCTGGCCGGCCGTTTTGCCCGGGCCCGGGATATCGAGTCCGGACAGCACGCGAAGCTGGCCTACATCGGCCCACGGCGCTCGCTGACCGGAACGAACGCGGACGAGTGGGTTCCAGCCAAGGCGGGCTCTGAGGCCCTGGTCGCGCTTGGCGTGGCGCGGGTGGTGGCAGCGGAGAACGGCGGCCCCATTGCGGCCCGTTTGGCCACCCTCCTGGCACCCTATTCTCCCGGCGTCGTCGCCGACGCCAGCGGGATTCCTGCCGAGCGAATCGAGGCGCTGGGCCGGGAAATGGCTGCGGCTCGCGCTCCGGTCGCTCTTCCGCCCGGCGTAGCAGCCCAGGGAGCCGACGCTACGGACGCACACTTTGCCGTGACCGTGCTGAACGCTGTCGTCGGGGCCATCGGAAACACGGTTCGATTCAGCGAGGGACCGATTCGTGGAGAGGCATCCTCTTATTCGGATATGGCTGAGCTGACCCGGCGAATGACGCAGGGAGAAATCGGCACGGTCATCGTTTCGGGCTGCAATCCAGTGTATTCCATGCCGGCTGCCGGCGGGTTCGCGCAGGCTCTGGGCCAGGTGTCCACAGTAATTTCGCTCGCCACTCATATGGACGAGACGGCGTCCGGCGCCGGATGGATCCTTCCGGCGCATCACGCGCTGGAAGCCTGGGGCGACATCGAGGTGCGGCCTTCGTGGCGTGCGCTGGCGCAGCCCGCGATGCAGCCGCTGTTCGACACGCGACAGATGGAAGACATCCTTCTGGGCATAGCTCCGGAGGGCTCCGAAACCGGCCCGGCTGGTGACTTCAAGACGTTTCTGCAGGACTCGTGGCGAGCCCTGCAGCCCTCGGGCTCCGGATCGTTCGAGCGCTGGTGGCGCAGAGCCGTCCAGGCGGGGGGAGCTCGGCCAATCCCGGCGGCGGGCCGCCTCTCAGGCCAGGCGCAGGCTCAGGACGCGGGCCCCGAGCTGCTGGAAGCGGCGACCAACTACAGGTTTGCCGCCGTTTCTCCGTCCGATGGCACGCAGCTGGTCGTCTCACCCACGGTACAGATGTATGACGGGCGGGGCGCGAACCGGTCCTGGATGCAGGAGCTCCCTGACCCTGTAACTCGGATTGTCTGGAATTCCTGGGTTGAGCTGCATCCCGACACGGCGGAAGAGCTCGGGGTTCGGACCGGGGATGTCGTCGAAGTCAGTTCCGCCTCGGGCTCCGTTCAGGCCTCCGTGTACATCTACCGCGGAATCAGGCCAGACACCGTCGGCATCCCGCTCGGACAGGGACACACCGCCTACGGCCGCCACGCCGCGGGTCGCGGAGTGAACGCCCTGGACCTGCTGGCCGGCGATAGTGACGCTCGGAGCGGTGCGCTCGCGTTCTCGGGGACCCCGGTCCAGATCCGCGCGACGGGCGAGCGTTCCCCGCTCGCCGTTATGCAGGGCAGCGACACCGACCTGGGCCGCGAAATAGCGGAAATCATGGGCGTGGCAGAGGCTCGTACCGCGATCCGTGAGCACCACGTAGACCTCTCGGAGCTCGTCAAGGAGGCCTACGACTCAGACCCCAAGAGTCCGTACCGGTGGGGAATGAGCGTGGATCTGAACGCCTGCACGGGTTGCGGAGCCTGTGTTACTGCCTGCTACGCGGAAAACAACATTCCGGCTGTGGGTGAGGCGCTTTGTGCGCAGGGCCGAGAAATGTCCTGGATGCAGATCGAGCGCTTTTACGAAGAGACCAACGACGGCGATTTCCAGACGGTCTATCAGCCGGTCATGTGCCAGCAGTGCGGCGACGCGCCGTGCGAGCCGGTGTGCCCCGTCTACGCGACATACCACACTCCCGAAGGCCTGAACGCACAGATCTACAATCGCTGCGTGGGCACTCGGTATTGTGCCAACAACTGCCCGTACAAGGTGAGACGATTCAACTGGTATACGTATGAGTTCCCGTATCCATTGAATCTTCAGCTCAACCCCGACGTGACCGTCCGTGAGACGGGCGTGATGGAAAAGTGCTCTTTCTGCGTCCAGCGGATCAATCGGGCCAAGAACGAGGCCAAGCGGGAAGGCCGGTTGGTGGCCGACGGCGAGATCGTGACCGCCTGCATGCAGACGTGCCCCACGCACGCGATCACGTTCGGCAACCTGAAGGACCCGGAGAGCGAAGTCTCACGAAAGGCGAAGAGCGCGCTGTCCTATCACGTGCTGGATGAATTGAATACGAGGCCGGCCGTCACGTATCGACCGAAAGTCACACACGCGGAGGTCGCGGCGAGCGGCCATGAGGACGCCGGTCACTGATATGGCGACGCCCGTAAGAGACGTTCCCAGCGATCACCAGGCTCCGCTGACGCTGGCGGACGCGAATCGGGACATCAGCCGCCCGATTTCGGCGCCATCCTGGCGCTTCTGGTTCATGATCACCATCTGCCTTATCGGTATCCTGGCGGCCGCGTTTGCCTGGGCACGGCAGATCCGCAACGGGATTGGCGTCACCGGAATCAACAATCCGGTCAGCTGGGGCGTGTATATCGTGACGTTCGTGTTCTGGGTCGGTATCGCACACAGCGGGACGCTGATTTCTGCTGTCCTGTACCTGTTTCGATCCGGCTGGCGAACCACGATTAACCGCGCGGCCGAGGCTATGACGATCTTTGCCGTCATGACCGCGGGACTGTTTCCGCTCATCCACTTGGGCCGCGTCTGGTACTTCTATTATCTGATTCCGTATCCCTCGAATCGGTTGCTGTGGCCCAACTTCAGGTCACCTTTGGTGTGGGATATGTTCGCCATCGGCACGTATTTCACCATCAGCCTGGTGTTCTGGTATGTAGGTCTGATCCCGGATCTGGCGGCGCTGCGCGACAAGTTCACTGGGTTCAGGAAGAAGATCTACGGCATCTTCGCGCTCGGTTGGCAGGGTACGGTCAGGGACTGGAGCCATTACCGCCGGCTCTATCTCTATTTGGCTGGCATCGCGACGCCGCTCGTTCTGTCCGTGCACAGTGTCGTTTCGTGGGACTTCGCCATGGGCATCGTGCCCGGCTGGCACTCGACGATCTTCGCCCCGTACTTCGTGGCGGGCGCGATTTTCTCGGGAATCGCCATGGTGATCACGCTGCTGATCCCGATGCGGTGGGCCTTCGGACTCGAGCGCTATATCAATAAGTACCACTTCGACAATATGGCGAAGCTGCTCCTGCTGACCTCGTTCATAGTCGGCTATGCCTATGCCATGGAGTACTTCATCACGTGGTACTCGGCGGATCCGATCGAGCAGGAGAGTTTCCGCTGGCGCGCGACAGGTTACTACGCCATTCCGTTCTGGATCATGGTGTTCTGTAACGTCATTGTTCCGCAAAGCCTGTGGTTCAAGCGCACGCGAACCAGCATTGCGGCCCTGTTCGCGGTCTCCATTCTGGTAAATATCGGAATGTGGTATGAGCGATTCGTGATCATCGTGACGTCGCTGGCTCACGAATACGACCCGGCTGGGTGGGGCATCTATGTTCCGTCCGCGACCGAGATCACGATCCTGATCGGAAGCTTCGCCTGGTTCTTCTTCTGGTTCCTGTTGTTCACCAAGGCGCTGCCGGTAATCAGCATCGCCGAAGTCAAAGAGCACATTGCTCATCACGGTGATCTGTAGATGAGCGGGATACTGGCGCAGTACGGCAGCCTGGGCGAGACGCAGCTGGCCATCGAGCGGCTGCGGGCCGCTGGTTACCACGATCTCGAGGTGTTCTCGCCGATACCGGCTCCGGGTCTGGAAGAGGCTCTCGGAATCACGTCGAGTCCGGTACGCCGCTGGGCCGTCGTGGGCGGAATTACAGGATTTGCGACCGCTGTAGCGCTTACGGTTCTAACGGCCCTCGCTTACCCGCTGGTTACTCAGGGCAAGCCGATCGTCTCGCTGCCCGCCTATTTCATCATCATGTTCGAGATGACGATCCTGTTCACAGGATTGTTCGGACTCGTCGGCCTACTGTACCACACCCGCAAGCCGACTCGGCGCCTGGCCGCGGAATATCGCGAAGCCTTCTCAGTAGATCGGTTCGGGATCCTGGTGATCAGCCCCGTGGATGCTGCAGCGGCTGAGCAGCTTGTGCGAGAGACCGGCCCGGTCGAGGTGGAGGTGACCGAGTGAGGCCCACGCTTTCGATGAATTCGTTGGGAAAGGCCGCCCGCCTGCTTCCGGTCGCGCTGCTGCCGATCTGTGTCGGAGCTTGTGACGACCAGGTCAAACGGGTGCCGTGGTTCAAGACGATGACTGAGCAGGTGGCGGTACAGACATATGAGGGCCAGCCGTCTGCAGCCCCCGAGGGGGCCGTCTCAATTGGACAGGGACCCGCTTACACCCTGGCTGAAGCCGATACGATGCTTGCGAATCCGACGGCACCATCGGAAGAAGGTCTGGCCACGGGCGTGGTTTCATACCGCGAATTCTGCCTTCCTTGCCACGGAGAATCGGGTGCTGGCGATGGACCGGTCATCGGGCCGAATCGACTGCCTGCGATACAGACACTCAATCTGCTTTCAGAAAGGGCTGCCGATCTGTCTGACGGCTATATGTGGGGTATGATAGAGAACGGCCGCGGTCTCATGCCGTCGTACCGGCGAATCCCGCGGGACGAGCGCTGGCTGATCGTGAATTACGTGAGAAATCTCCAGGCGCAGGCCGCGCCACCGGCCGAAGAGTAGAGGGAGCCGTGAGCTCAGAGACCGTACAACTGGCACCGGAGCGGATCCTCGACACCGTTAGCGGCAAGCTGTCGAGCAGGATTCTGGCGCTGTGGCTAGCTGCGATCCTGGTGGGAGCGGTCGGGTTCTTTCTGAACCTTCAGGAAGTGCCCCAGCGCGTTTGGCAGGCGGTATGGATCAACTTCATCTATTTCGTCACGATCGCGCAGGCCGGTGTCATATTCGGGGCGGTTCTCGTTACGGCGCGCGGCCATTGGGGCAAGCCGTTCCGACGGGTCGCTGAAGCCATGTATGGATTTCTTCCCATCGCCGTGCTCGTTTTCTTTGGCATGTCGCTCGGTGCGGAACACATTTTCCCCTGGATCGGCCCGGTGGAGGGTCACATCAACCGCGAGTGGCTGACGGTGGACCGCTTATTTCTGCGAAACGGAGCGATTCTGCTTCTTTTTCTCGCCGGAAGCACTGTCTACCTCCGGCTCTCGATACGGCCGGATGCGCCGCTGATTGCTGAGCGGCTGACCGGATGGCGCCGCCGCCTTATGGCCGGCCTGGCAAGCGGCTGGCGTGGCGATGAAGAAGAGGCCGAACGCTCCCGGCGCATCCTGAACTGGCTTTCGCCCGTTCTGGTCGTGGCCTGGGTGTTCGGCTTCAGTTTTCTGGGAATCGACCTCACGATGTCGCTTATTCCGGGATTCGTCAGCGTCATTTGGGGATGGTTGTTCGTGGTCGCGGGTTGGCTGCCGATGCTGTGCTTGCTCGCTATGCTGGCGCATCGTTTCAAGAAGCAGCACGACCTGGGCGACGTGTGGGGCAAGTGGGAGTTTCACGACATCGGCAAGCTGATGTTCGCCTTCACGATTTTTTGGTCCTACATGTGGTGGTCCCAGTACCTACCGATCTGGTACGGTAATCTCGGCCGCGAGACGATCTTTTTCGAGCAACGGATGGAGGGAGAGTTCGCTCCCCTGTTCTATGCGCAGATGGCCCTTGTGTTCGCGATTCCGTTTGCTCTGCTCCTGGGACGCCGGCCCAAGATGAACTCCCGGCATCTCTCGATGGTAGCCGTCATCCTGCTGGCCGGATTCTGGTTGGAGAGATACAACGCGGTAGTGCCCTCCACCTGGAAGGGTGAGGGCGTGCCGTTCGGACTGCCGGAGATCACGATCACGATCGGCTTCGTCGGATTGTTCGGCTTGGGGTATTCGCTCGTCTCGAGCCTGCTGCCCAAACTGCCGATTCGAGAGGCGCTGATCGTTGGGGAGCGCGGCCGCGGCCCCTGATCTTCCGGATTTTGGCGTGTAGTTCTAGAAGAAGTCGGCGTCCGGTCCGAATTCGTCCCGAATCAACTCTTCCATTCTTGCCGTAGACACGGTGCTGACGAGCGCATGCTCGTACTGGCTGTCCACCCATCGCGCCACGTGAACTCCTTCGCCCACATCCGACATCTCAACTGCCCCGGTGGGTCCATCCGATAACTGGGCGACAGGAATCCTGTAGTGCGCGAGCCGCTGACCGTCCATCTCATATTCGATCGTGGCGCCTCGGGCCCCGCGAATGTCACATACCAGGGCCTTGCTCACCGTTGCGTTCGCAACCCGCACCGGACGAATGCGCTGCCCGATCTGATCCTGATAGAAATTCTCTATTGACGTGGGATCCGTGTTGGTCGGAGATACGGCGGCGATGCGTAGAAAGTCATCGGCAAACAGGTCTGCGCGATCCGTCCTCGACTCAGTCCGTGAAATCTCGAGACCGGCCAGGAACGCCGACAGCACCGCTGCAGCCGCGAGCGGAATGCGCCACTGTTTGAACCGCGATCCGCGCGCGCCGACAGCCGCCTGGGACAGCGCGTTTGCGATCGACGCACGCAGCTCCTGAGGCGCAGACACGGCAAGATCGAGCCCGGACAGCCTCCGGCCCAGTCTGTCATCGCGCTCGAAAAAGGCCGAGCAGTCAGCGCATGCCTCTACGTGGGACTGCGCGGCCTCTGAGGCTTCTGTGTGTGCGCGGGGGCTGGCCGTGGGCCATAGCGTCTCCCTCGCGTGATCGCACTCCATACTCATCCTATGGCTTTCAACTCCCGCCGGTTCCGGGATACAGGTGGTTTAGACCGTAACGTATCAGAAGCACCCACGGTTCACGGCTACGGCTGAGCGACCCTCCGGCACCAATCGAACTATTGGCTCCGCATGTTGGCGAACTGTAGATCCAGCCCGAAGTCCTCGTCGCGCAGATGCTGCATCACAGCCTGCAAATCGTCTCGCTTCGGACCTTGCACCCGGAGCTGATCACCCTGAATCTGGGCCTGGACGCCCTTGAGCTTCAGGTCACGGACGAATTTTGCGATCGTCTTGCCGATCTCGCCTGGAATTCCCTGCTGAAAACCGATATCCATCCGGCTGGCGCCTGCCGCTGCGGGCTCAATCTTTCCGTCGGAGAGGTTACGCAGCGGCACCTTTCTTCGGGCGAGCCGCTCGCGCACTACCGTCCGAAGTGCCTGCAGTTTGTACTCGTCGCCGGCCATAAGATGAATCTCACTCGCGTCCGCATCCAGCGAGATTTCGGTCACGGTGCCCTTGAAGTCATACCGCTGCGCTACTTCAGCACGGGCCTGATTGAGGGCGTTGTCTACTTCCTGAAGATCTATTTTCGACACGACGTCGAAGGACTGTGATTTGGCCATGAACTGGTTATCGCATTTCGTTGGTGGTGGGTCGTCGGGGCCAGATCCTAGATCCCCAGCGCTTCGGTGACAATGCGTTCCTGTTCCCGGGAGTGCGCTGCGGCATATCCCTCCGCAGGGCTGGCCCGGTCAGGTCGGCCAATGTAGCGGACAGGAACGTCCGCCACAGCGCGCAGCCGGTGTGCGATCGATCGCCATGCTCCCATATTGGCCGGTTCCTCCTGAACCCATACGATCTCCGCCAGGTCCGGATAGGCAGCGAGCTCGTCCAGGAGATCCTTCTCCGGAAACGGATACAGCTGCTCAAGTCTAGTGATCGCGGTTCCCTCGGCCCTGGAATCCTGGCTGATCAGATCGTAGAAGATCTTGCCGCTGCAGAGAAGTAGCCGTCGCACCTCGGGCGGCGGCGGCGGATTCGGTTCGCAAAACACGCGCTGGAACTCCCCGCTGGTAAGTTCTGCCGCGCTCGAGCGCGCTGCCGGGTGCCTCAGCAGGCTCTTCGGAGTCATGACGACGAGAGGCCGGTGGGCCTTTCGGAGCGCCTGTAGCCTGAGCAGGTGAAAGTACTGCGCCGGCGTGCTGCAGTTGACCACCCGGATGTTGTCCTGGGCCGCCAAATCCAGGAATCTCTCGAGCCGGGCCGAGGAA
>JAZDDE010000478.1:0-4452 GCA_036679495.1 Gemmatimonadota bacterium
CGGAGCGCGGATGCAGGAGGGGAGACAGACTCGGGCTCATATCACCGACCTTCGAAGCGTGGATCCCTCTTCTCCTGAAACGCTTCTACTCCCTCACGCCAATCGGATGTCTCCATGCAGCGAAGCAGAGCTTCGGCCTCCAGGTCCAGTACGGACTCCAAATCCAGGCGAGGGGTCCGGCACAAGAGATCCTTCGCTAATGTCAACGACAGGGGTGCCTTACCTGCCAGTTCGATGGCCATCGAGACCGCTTCCGGAAGCACTTGATCTGAGGGCACAGCCCTGTTCACAAGGCCCATGTCCAGCGCCTCGGCGCCCGTAAACATTGGGCATAGGAGAAGAAGCTCACGGGCCCGGGCTCTCCCGACGGCCCGCTCCAAGCTGGCGGTAACGGCTCCCCCAACGAATGTGCCCAGTCCGACCTCGGGAAAGCGGAGCTTGGCGTCGGTGGCCACTACGGCCAGATCGCAGGCGACGAGCAGCTCCAGTCCGGCACCGATGGCGTGCCCGTTGGCCGCCGCGACTACCGGCAGGGGCAGAGTCTGGATCCGGCGCGCAGCAGCTTGAGCCGCTTCGACATAGGTGCGTTTGGCCTCGGCGCTGCCCGGACCCGCAGCGTGAGCGTCGAGGTCAGCGCCCACGCAGAAAACCCGCCCGGCGCCGGTCAAGACGACCGCTCGCACCTCCGGATTTTCCGAGAGGGTGGCCAGTTCAGCGTCCAGAGAACGATAGAGCTGCAGGCTGACCGCGTTCATGCGGTCCGGCCGGTTGAGGCATACAGTCGCCACCGGCCCCTCTCGTGTTACCAGAACTGGAGACTCGAGCAGAGAGCCGCCTGGTGAGTCGCTAGCAGTTTCTGTCATGCACCTATGTGCTCAATGCTCGCTCTCCGGGCTGCGGTTGCGCGTAGCGGCCATAACTCAGACTCTTACTCATCCAACACTACATGTAGGGCGTCCCGAGTGCCACGCGGCATGGACTGGTTTTACCGGCGCCGACACGTCGCCGACCCAAAGTTCCTTCTGGAGGATGAATGGCGGCACCCGGCACCCCCAGGCTCAAGAAACAGCTGACCCTGTTCGACGTGTACGTCATCGCGGTCGGCCCGATGCTGAGCTCCGGTTTCTTTCTTCTGCCGGGTCTCGCCGCCGCTAAGACGGGACCGTCGGTTGTTCTCGCCTATTTCCTGGCCGGCTTCTTCGTACTGCCCGCCATGCTGAGCAAGGCGGAACTGGCCACGGCCATGCCGCGCGCCGGCGGAACGTATTATTTCCTGGACCGTAGCCTGGGTCCGATGGTAGGCACCGTCGGAGGTCTCGGTACGTGGCTCGTCCTGGTACTCAAGAGCGCATTCGCGCTGATCGGGATGGGGGCTTATCTGGCCCTGTTCACGAATTTCGAAATCCGGCCGCTGGCTGTGAGCCTGACCGTACTGTTCGGCCTGATCGCTATTTCGGGAACCAAGGGATCCAGCCGGTTGCAACGAGGCCTGGTCGTTATCGTGCTCGGGCTGGTCGCGGTCTTCATCGTTACCGGGTTGGTGGGTGCTTTCGGAACCCACGCGATCGAGATTTCTTCGGATGATTTTCGGCCCTTCCTGACACACGGCGGAGAGGGCTTGTTCGCCACGATCGGACTGGTCTTCATCTCATACGCCGGCCTTACGAAGGTAGCAAGCGTCGCCGAGGAAGTTCGGAACCCTGACCGAAATCTGCCCCTGGGGATGGCTTTGGCCATCCTGACCGCTTCGGCAATCTACGTGGTGGGCGTATTTCTCATCGTAGCGGCCCTCGAGCCCGCGGCGCTGTACGGTACTCTCACTCCCGTTGTCGATGCGGGCCTCGAATTCATGAACTGGCTGCCGCGACCGGTGGCCATGGCGCTTCTGGTCACTCCTGCCCTAGCCGGCCTGGCTGCCGCGGGTAACGCCGGAGTTCTGGCGGCCTCGCGATATCCGCTGGCCATGGCGCGCGACAAACTCATCCCGTCTGCGTTCGCGAGGCTCAGCCGGTTCGGCACACCGGTAGTCGGTATAGCGGCGACCGTAGCCTTAGTCGTCGCCTCCATCCTGTGGCTCGATGTCCTGACCGTTGCGAAGCTGGCCAGCACCTTTCAGCTGCTCATTTTCGCTCTGATCAATCTGGCCGTCATCGTCATGCGGGAGAGCCGGCTCGAAGCCTATGACCCGGGCTACCGGTCCCCCCTGTATCCGTGGGTGCAAATCTTCGGCCTGCTTGGCCCGATCCTGCTTATCGCGGTCATGGGCTTGATGCCTATCGTGTTCTCCATCGGGCTGGTCGGAGTCTGCCTGGCCTGGTTCTTCTTCTACGCGCGCGACCGAGTTGTCCGGGACGGGGCTGTCTTTCACTGGTTCGAGCGGCTGGGGGAGCGGCGCTTCGATGGTTTGGATACGGAGCTGCGTGACATCCTGAAGGAAAAAGGCGTACGGGAGGGAGACCCGTTCGACGAACTCATCGCGAGGGCCGCCGTCCTGGAGCTGCCCGATTCTGGCACGTTCGACGCCGCGGTACACAGCGCCGCCGCCTTGCTGTCCGAGCGAATTCCGGTCCCGGCAAAGAGGCTGGCGGACGGATTCCTGCGCGGCACAAGGATGGGCGCGACTCCGGTGGCTCACGGGGCCGCTCTTCCACACCTGCGACTCGAGGAAGCCGAGTTTCCGCAGCTCGTGTTGGCGCGCTGCCGGGCTGGGCTGGCCGTCTCGGTCGGCGATCAGTTCGCAGAGGGCGAGGAGCACGGGGAAGAGGTATATGCCGTTTTCTTCCTGGTCAGCTCGGAGGCGAATCCCGGCCAGCATCTCAGACTGCTGGCTCAGATTGCGGGCAGGGTCGACGACGACGGGTTCATGGACGAATGGCTGGCGGCAGACCACGAGCGTGAGCTGAAGCGTGCCATACTCAGGAACGAGCGGTTTCTCTCTCTCCGGCTGGGTGACGAAAGGGCGTCGTCAGCCCTGATCGGGCAGAAGCTCATGGACATTGATATTCCGGAGGGCGTGCTCATCGCGCTGATCCGGCGAGACGGTGAACACCTCGTCCCGCGCGGGCAAACGGAGCTCCGGTCGGGGGACCGGCTCACGATCGTAGGCGACCCTGAGGGCATCGCCGAGGTGGCCAATCGCTATGGAGGAACAGACGGCTCGTGACCTCGAGCCCGTTTCAGTCGGCTGAGCCGGCGGTCCCCTCTGTGCCGGTAGTCTCCTTATCAGTCGTCGGTTCTACCGCGCGTTTTCCTGTCGGGCGAATCTTCTGCGTTGGGCGAAACTATGCCGCGCACGCAGAGGAAATGGGAGGAGACTCGGACCGGGAAGCCCCCTTCTTTTTCGCGAAACCGGGCGCTTCTATTTGGTCTGGATGGGAGCGGGGCGAAGATCTGCCCTACCCGGTCGCCACCAGCGAACTGCACCACGAGGTCGAGCTGGTCGTAGCACTCGGATCCGGCGGCGCCGTAATCGCCACCACCGCGGCGTTAGATCATGTGTGGGGATATGGCGTCGGCGTAGATCTCACTCGGCGTGACATGCAGCGGGAGGCGAAGGAAAAACGCCGGCCGTGGGCGCTTGCCAAAGGCTTCGATCATTCTGCCCCGTGCTCCGCTCTGCGCGCCTCGTCCGAGATTGGCCACCCATCTACCGGAGCGCTGGAGCTCGCGGTAAACGGGGAGGTGCGGCAGCAGGCCGACCTTGGCGACCAGATCTGGCCCGTAGCTGAAACGCTGGCCCATCTATCCTCTCTGATCACGCTCTTGCCGGGTGATCTGATCTTCACGGGAACGCCGGCCGGCGTTTCGGAACTTAGGCCCGGCGACCGCGTGTCCTGCCGGATCGAACGTGTCGGCGCGCTCGAGTTCAGTGTTGGGGAGCCCCCTTAGTTTCTCGCCTCAGCTTCAACGCCACGCCGGTCACAGCTATTCCCACGAACACCATGAGGAGACCCAGCGTGGAAATCAGAGCCATGGCTCCCGCGGCCGGACGAAAAAATAGAGCCAGGCCGAACACCAGGGACATGGCACCGGCAAGCATCAACAGCCACTCACCGTTCACCGACCTCCGCAACTCACGCGCGGCGTTGATTTCGAGTGCGCCGGCCGCCACGGCCCAGGTGGCTATCCAGTACATCAGCCCTACCGATGTGATGCCGGGCCACGACATGATCGCAACGCCCAGAACCACGCCCGCGATCCCACGCGGGAGCATGCTGGCCCACACAGCGTTGCCCTTCTTGGCCCGTCGCGACACGAGGATGGCCATGATACCGTCCACGAGCACGAAGGCGCCGAACAGCGTGATCAGGGTCTCGAGTACGACGATCGGATACCCCACCGTGATCAGGCCGAACAGGATCGCGAACAGTCCGCGCATCATGAGCATCGACCAGCACCGACTGAGTCCTGCCTGCATGCAACCTCCTTGTTGAGGCTCTCTAGACCAGACCG
>JAZDDE010000479.1:0-3394 GCA_036679495.1 Gemmatimonadota bacterium
CGCCCGCCGAGTTGGCCATGACGAAGCCCGCCCGTCCGGTCTCGTTCAGGGTCGAGTGGAAGAGCTGTATCCAGAGCTAGTTTGCGTTGTCGGGACGAGGAATGCCATGGGGAACCTGCCTCCGACCAGTCCGGATCAATTTAATCCTGAGAGCGGAGTGCGCCCCTTGGCCGGACATCGCGACGGAGACGTCGGTTATGCGGTGGATATCGGACCTAGGACCATGGGCGACTGAGCGTCGGGGTTGTGCCAGATGCCGACATAGCCACCGTTTTAGGCTGGCCGTGAGAACGGCTGTTCGGTCTACTTCCGCCTGCGGGTGGAAAGCCGACCCTTAAATCTGCGCATTCCTGCTGGGAAATCGACGGTCCGAGATTGGCGGGGACGATTCCGGCTACTCACGCTTAAGCCCCAAAACCGACAATCCGGGGATCGTTGCAACGTCTGATTCACCTTGCATTGCTGACGTGCAGCGGAAGGAGGACTTTCTCTAATTTGTATGGTCCACGGTTGGGTCAACCACTACGCCTCCGATTCGCATGGTGCGAGGCATTCCCTCAATCTCTCTGAGACAGTCTGTTCAAGATACTCGATAGGCGTGTTTCACAATCCCCGGCGTTGAACATCGCCCGATGCAGGCCGGCTCGCATGTGATCGAGCGCCACAGCATGCTCGGGCACGCTGGCGAGATTGTGGAGCTCGTATCGATCAGTCTTCAGATCATAGAGCTCTTCGAAACCGTTTTCTTGAACGACCAGTTTCCAACTGGCCTCATAGTAAGCGCGCTGAAGATCCGGCTCGTGAAGGCCATAATGTTCGGCCATAAGACCCCTGCGAAAGGCAGCCGTGGGGTCTCGAAGAAGTGAGCTAAGACTCTCGCCATGCATCTGAATACCCGATCCGACCCCGCAATATTGAAGGATCGTTGGAGCAAGATCGATATTCGCGACGATCCGGTCGCATGTCGCGCCGCACGCGACCCCGGGGCCACGAACCAGCAGGGGAATGCGCATGGTCTCCTCGACCATCAGGCTGCCCTTGTTGGACACCCCGCCATTCGAAGCGACCGCATCGCCGTGGTCAGCGCAGAACACGACTAGCGTGAGCTCGGTGAGCCCGGCGCGGTCGAGGGCGTCGAGCACCCGGCCAAGAGCGGCCTCGACCAGCGCGCCGTGCTGGAGCGCCCGCATCGCCATCCGCCGCCACCCGCTGGCGTCGAGCCCCAACGTTGCTCCCCAATAGTCGCGATAGGTGCGGTGATGCTCGGGCCTGCCCTCAAGGCTGAGATCGAAATTGGGCGCCAGGTCGATGCCATCCTGTTCAAAGAGCGATCGGTAGGGCTCGGCCACGATATAGGGCGGATGCGGCCCCCAGGGGTCGATGCGCAAAAAGAACGGAGTGTCGCCGATCGAGCCGAGCCAATCTTCGGCGAGACTTGCGAGGAAGAACGCCTCGTGGGTGTCGGCCGGGCTATCGAGCAGGGCCGAACCAGCCTCATAGTCGAACCAGTCAGCCACCTCGGTTAGGTTGATACGGGTACCACCGGGAAGACCAGACTCGCCCGGCATTTCCACGACGGCGGCGGGTGGCGCCAAGCCAGCGCGTTTTAGATAAGTTCGATACTCTGGTGTTGCGTAGGGATACCCGTACCCGGGAAGCGAGAACCCCTCGAAACCGTAGTCCCGGGCGGAGCGTTTATTGTCGAGGTGCCATTTTCCGAACCAGGCACAGCGATACCCTGCTTCCAGCAATGGTCCATGGACCAGCCAGTCGCTCGGATCGAGGCCGGGCCGGCCGCCGAAACGCCCGTCATTCTCGGTGAGGCCGTGCGCGTGCGGATAGAGGCCGGTCAGCATCGAGGCACGCGCCGGGCTGCAAATCGGCAGCACCGTGTACGCCCGTTCGAAACGCATGCCCTCACGTGCGAGCCGGGCCTGGACGGGGAAGTTCGCCGCAACGGGCGGACGGTTTGCGTAGGCCTGATGATCGGCCACCATCCAGACGATATTGGGCGGACGATTCATGGCCGTCATCGCTTAAGGTCCCGTTTGCAGCCGAATGGCGTTCCAGACCATCGTCCGACTCGCACGACCGTCTCGCCGTCCGCGATGGTTCTCCAGTTGACCCTCATCGTCCGTATCCAGACCTGATTCCAGGGCGCTGTGAGCGCGTGCCAATGACCTAAATCGGACATCTTGCATCGCGGTTCGGGCGCCCTCCAAGATTTTTTACGAGTTCGCGCCCGAACGGTGCGGCGGCTGGCGATATGAGCTAAACAGCTCGCTGCCACCCCCTGGCGTTCCCTCAGGGAATGGTTCTGTCGAGACCTCGGGGAATGCGCTTTTCCAAATCGTAGAAGGGCAGGTCGACGATCTCACATGGAACCGTTTCACCAGCGGAGGTCTTCAGTGCGAGGCTTCGGCCGGCCCAGTCGCCGGGCTGATCGAACCGGACATAGCCGATGCCACAATCGAGGAACGGAGACCAGGCGCCCGCCGTCATGCGGCCGACTGTTTCTTGCCCATCCAAGATGTCGCTGTTCATGGCCGGCGTGCCTGACTGGCACTTTAGCCCGTAGAGCTGCGTTCGCCGATCCGCCTCCTGGAGCGCCTCGCGCCCTACAAAACCTTCCTTGTCGAGGTCAAGGAAATCTCCGAGCCCGGCCTGGAACGGCGTCATCGATATGTCGAAATCCGTCAGATTATCCAGAATGCCGGCTTCGATCCGCCTGACCTCCATCGAGCTGATGCTGCCGAACACCATGCCATGGGGAGTGCCGGCTTCGGTCACATGCTGCCAGAGCCGATTGTGGTCAGTCTGGTCTCCCCGTGAGTAGATCTCGAAACCGAGCTCGCCGGTCCAGCCGGTGCGCGAGACGTAGACCTGCTGCCCGCCAAGATCGAAGTAGCCGGCATGGAAATAGCCCATCGTCTCGTCGATCGCGCCGTCCGAGGCGTCGCGCATGATCGCCTGCGAGGCCGGACCTTGGATTTGCAAGACCCGGGACTTCGGGTCAGTGATCGTCACGTCGTAGCCCGCGCTGTGGGCGACGAGCCAGGCCTCCAGGGGTCCGTCCGGCTGGACGTACCAGAAGCGGTTATCCGACAGTTTGAACAGGATCCCGTCCATGAACACGCCGCCATTCGGCGTGCAGGCGATAGCATAGCGTCCCCTCCCCTCCTTCAGGGTGCCGATCCGGCGGGCAAAGATGCATTCCAGAAACGGTACCGCATCCGGTCCTTCGATCTGGACCGGCTTCTCCGGCACGTCGTAGAGCACCGCTTTCCGCCGCAGGGTCCAGTAGGCTTCGGTGTAGTCCTCGCCGTTGAAGACCGCATAAAAGCGGCCGGCATAGACGCCGAGCACGGTCTCGGCATTGGCGTAGCAGTCATGA
>JAZDDE010000048.1:0-2214 GCA_036679495.1 Gemmatimonadota bacterium
TTGCGTTGCTCGTGAAATCGCAGAGGAACTTCAGCTAGACGTGCGGCCAGCGTCCATCCTCGACAGTTGGGTGTACTCGATCACGGGCGACGTTCACGTTCTCATTGTTACGTATGGCTGTACCGAAACATCAGAAGCCGAAGCGGTACTGAGCCACGAACACAAGCGACTTTGCTGGTTTCCTCTTTCCGAAATTCCGTCACTTCGCATGCCGGATGGCTACAAGACCTCCATCCACTCTTGGGCCACAGCCCTCGGCGTTTCCGCCTGACAACGCACGAGGCGTCGCTCGAGTAGCGCGACCGAGCAGCCCATTCCCTCTCCGAGCCTCAATGGTGCCTCTCACATCACCTCGCAAGTGGGAACCCGCCTGAACAGGGATTGCAGGATTCGTGCTGCCCCCGCCGCCTGACAAGGGGCTGCAGCGGGCCGCCATCGCTGCCGCCAACTGGCTTGATACAATTCTGGCGTGGTTGCTCGGGTGGCTCGCGCAACGGGCCCCGTTGGCCGCCGCGGAGCCTCGGGCCCCCTTGCCAGCTCAAACTGGAGTCGGGACATCCCAAGCGATGGACGAATGTTGCGAAGCGAAAGGCCAAGAGCTAGCGGTCCTGCGACTCCGCCAAGGGCGTGTCCTGGTGGTCGTGCTGGCGATCAATCTCGTCATGTTCTGCGTCGAGTTCGGAGCCGGCCTGCTAGCGGGCTCGACGGCGCTGCTCGCCGACTCGCTCGACATGTTCGGAGATTCCCTCGTCTACGGATTCAGCCTCTTCGTCCTTCACCGGAGCCTGGCATGGCGTGCCCGCGCGGCTCTCGCGAAGGGCGGAATCATGGCGGCCTTCGGGGTCGGCGTTCTGTTGGAGGCTGCCTTCAGTCTTCGTAGCGGCGTGGCCCCTGCGGTTTCCACGATGGTGGCGGTCGGCATGCTCGCGCTCTTCGCGAATGCCCTCTGCTTCGCTCTCCTCTGGCGACACCGCGCCGATGACATCAACCTTCGCTCCACGTGGCTGTGCTCTCGAAACGACCTGATCGCCAATGGGGCGGTGCTCGTTGCGGCCGTGCTCGTCGCAGGGTCGGGGTCGTTCTGGCCCGATGTCATCGTGGGTGCAGGAATTGCTTGCCTCTTCCTGCGGACCGCGTTCTCGGTGATCCGGGAATCGCTCACCGAGCTTGCGCGCGCACAGAACTAGGCCTCGGGGCCTGACTTGCCACTGCAATGGAGTGCCCTTTCCCATGGGGGGGAGTGGGCGTCGGCGGCACCCGGATTGGTCCCTTTCGTTCGAGCCCCGATTGGATCTGTTGCCGGGCGTAGCTCCCGCGTAGCCTGACCCAACACTCATCGTTGGGAGATGCCATGGACCGCGAACGCCGCCTTCTTCGCCACGGGTTTCTTCTCTTCCTCCTCGCTCTCCTCACCGGCCTCATCGCCTATCGGCTCGCGAACCCTCGCATGGGGGTGGCAGCTCACGTCGAAGGCGTCGTGAACGGCATCTTTCTCATGGTCTTCGGGCTTGCGTGGCCGCGCTTGGAGCTGCCCGCTCGGATCGAACCCTGGGCCTACTGGACGGGCCTCGTTGGCGCTTACGCCAACTGGGCGATCCCCCTCTTCTCGGCGGTCGTTGGTGCGAGCCGGCCCCGCCTGGCCGGCGCCGGGTTCGCCGCAGCACCGTGGGCGGAATCGTTGATGCCGTTCACCGGAGTCGCGGGTGTCCTCGCGCCTCTCCTATGCACCGTCCTGGTGCTCTGGTCGTTGCGCGGAAAGGGACGAAGCGCCCCCACTACGCACTAGGTTGCCTTGCGAGCGCTCGCACTCGGTTCAACGACTCGTGCTGCAGGAGGCCGGGGCGTTCTCAGTCTGTCATTCCGCGCTCACCGTTCGAAATCGCTGAATCCTCCGCGTCGACCACAGCCAGACCTCGCTCGTGGCCAGTGCGAATGCCATCACGAGCAATGGAACGACCGGATCCGAGTAGCGCCGAACAAAGTGGGTTCCTACGGCGTGAATCCCGACGCAATAGACGACGGGTAACAGCAGGAAGACCAACGCGAAACTCCTCCGACGCCATGCGAGCACAAGCATCAGCCCAACCCCTGGCAGCAACAGGCTCTTCAGTTGATGTGCCATGCGTTCGAGTTTTCTCACGGGATCAGCGAGGACACCGCGGTAGGCGTACCTCGAGGCTCGATACTTTCGGGTTCGGAAGTTGGTCCCGCGTT
>JAZDDE010000480.1:0-3933 GCA_036679495.1 Gemmatimonadota bacterium
CCGCACGCGAAGAGAACGGTCACGACCAGGGCGATGCGCCGAGTGCGATCGGCCCAACGACGGCTGGCCAACGCCCAGATCACGAACGCGAGGCTCAACACCGGGATAGCGTAGAGAAAGAACAAGACTCCCATCCCGGCCTTAGCAATCGACTCGTGCAGCATGCTCCTCGCCGCGATCAGCGCGCCGATCATCAGGACAATCGCGCCCCAGCGTTCGAAGCGAGGCGCCCGGCTGAAGAATGCCCACCAGACGAAGAGAGCCGGCCCGCCCAAGAGCGAGATCATCGCTCCGACGGCCCCGGCCTCGGGCATGAGGCTGGGAAGTCCGAAAGCGGCCAGCCATTGCACTACTACGATGACCACCCCGGGCCAGAGGCGGAGCCCCTTGGAACGCTTCGATAGGTCGGCACTTTCAATCGCCATGATCAGACTCTCCGTTTAGTTAGTTGATTTCGGCTTCGAGCCCGCCTGGGCCCTAGGCGACCACCGGGAGTCCCGCGGCGCCCCGATCCGGTACCCGATTCAAACCGCGGCCGCCATCAGGGTTCTCAGGATCATCACAGCCAGGGGCCTGGTCCAAACGGCTGCCGAGCAGGCTGTGAGACAACGCCTGCTCGATTCGAACTCTTATCAGATCTCCACTTGCCGCCGGCTCTCGGCCGTCGAGGGGAAAGTTCACCACACGATGGCACGGAGTGCGGCCGCTTTGCGTTCCGGGACGCTTGCCCCAACCGGTGACCAGGACTTCCGGTTCGGAGCCGATCAGTTCGCCATTGAGCCGGCGCTGAATCGGTTCCTGAGCCGCGAAGATCCGTTGCAAACGCTCATCCGCGATCTCAACGTCGACCGGCGCACCGAGGCGGGGCGCGGCCGTGCCGGGACGCGGCGAATACTTGAAAGCGAACAAGCTTCCGTACTCGATATCGGTCACCAACTCGAGCGTCCGCGCGAATTCCTCGTCGGTCTCTCCCGGGAAGCCGACGATCAGGTCTGTCGAAAGCGCGATGTCGGGCCGAGCCTCGCGCAGGCTGGCAACCAGTTCGTAGTAGCTCTCGATCGTGTAGCCCCGTCCCATTCTCTGCAGAACCGTGTTCGACCCCGACTGCACCGGCAGGTGAAGGTAAGGGCTTATGTTGGAGTGCTTTGCGAACTGCTCGACCATCCGCGGTGTGAAGTCCCGCGGATAAGAGGTGACGAACCTTAGCCGCTCCACGCCCGGGACGCTTGCGACCCGCTCCAACAGATCCGCAAAGTCGGCCCCGGCGGCACTCGCGCTCTCCATAGCCGGTCCAGCCGATTCGGCCGGTCCAGCCGGTTCACGCCAGTGGTTCACGGTCTGTCCCAGGAGTTCGATCTCCCGGAAGCCATAGGCCACCAGATGTTCCACCTCGGCGAGGATCTGGGCCATCGAGCGGCTGCGTTCCGGTCCCCGGGTGAGGGGGACAATACAGAACGTGCAGTTCTTGTTGCAGCCTTCGACGATCGTCACCATCCCCTTGTAGGTACCGTCTCGCGAGATCGAGTCGAAATCGTGGTCACGCTCAGCCGGAAAGCCGGTCGCGACGACCCGCTCGCCACTTCGCCTTTTCGCCAGCACGTCCAAGATCTCTCCGACTCGTGCCGGCCCGAGAACGAAGTCGAGGTCTGGAACCCTCTTGAGAGCGCGCTCACCCGCCTCCTGAGCAACGCAACCGCAAAGCCCGATCAGTACTTCCGGGCGCGCCTGCTTGAATTGGCGATACACGCCCAGTCGCGAGTAGACCTTCTGCTCCGCTTTCTCTCGCACGCTGCAGGAATTGAGCAAAATGAGGTCAGCCTCGGAGGCCTCCCGGGTCGGCAGCATCCCCTCTTCCATCAGCCGCCCGGCCAGGCGCTGGCTGTCGAGCTCGTTCATCTGACAGCCCCAGGTCTCGACAAAGAAGCTGCGAGCGCGCCGGTCGCTCATGACACCCTCAACGTCTGCCGTCCGGGTCAGGTGCGATTTTTGGCTCTCCGGGAAGGTGCTCCCCCGGCGGGTCGGGCCCATCTTCCCGGTCTCGTTCGACGAGGTCCGGCTCGAGGTCTATCCCCTCGCGGAGCCAACCCGGAAGGGCCGACGCTCGACGGCCCGCCTCGAGAACACTGCGAACCTCGATCCGGTACTCTTCGATCTCTTCGCGGGTTTCTCCGAGCCGGTCCAGCGCTCGGTCCCAAGAGGGCTTGATTTGCGAGTCCCTGTAGTACGGATCTTCTTCAGCGTAGAAGCGTTGCCTCAGTTCTGCGACTTTGCTCTTCAGATGGTGGTTCTCTTCTACCGCCGCCGCCCAGTTCATGCGCGCCTTGAGCACGCGACCGCGCCAGTAGGCCTCTTCGTCGCCCGCATCGCGGGCCGCCTTGCCGGCGGAGCCAGTCGAAGAAGGCTCCCCTGCTCCGGATGTCCCGGGAGCGTCGGAAGGCGTCGTCGAAGCCGGCTCGTTGCTCGACTGTTGCCCAGGTTCGCGAGGCGGCGATGCAGGGGAGCCGCCCATCTCGGTGAGCTGGGCACCGCGGAACTGCCCAAGGTTCTTGTCGGTGACCACCGTTGTGGATCTCTCCGAGGTCTCGCGGCGCTTTCGCTCCGCTGCCGCCGCCTCGACCAGGCTCGGGCCGCGCACCCGCGTGTCCGCCCCGTCGTCGATGACTACGGTTAACGGCGATCGTTGCTCATCGGCGTCGGTCTCGGACTCGGTTTCAAGTGGGGCGATGGGCTCCCGCGGGTCGGGACCAGCCTCTTCGCTTACCGGCGGCAGCGGCGCCGAGGACATGGTCTGTGGCGGCAGCCGCTCCGGCTTCGGAGCCGAGGAACAGGCTACGGTGATCAAGGCCAGCACCGTAACTGCGGCCGTGGCCGCAACCTTCAAGCCTGGGTGGTGGTCGCGGATCCGAACGAGCCGGGCAGGGCGTCTTCTAAGCATTTCACTACGTCTTCGGAAGTCGATCGAGCCAAAGCCCGTTCAACGGGTTTCCTCAGCTTCTTCAGAGATATCGAGCGAATAGCCTCCTTGACTTCCGGAATGGCGGTCGGATTCAACGACAATATTCGCAGCCCCAAGGCAGCCAGCAAAGGCGCTGAGCCAGGGTCAGCAGCCATTTCGCCGCACAGAGAGACCGGTATTCCCGCTTCCTCACCCGCCGCGGCGACCGAGCGTATCATGCGCAAAATGGCCGGGTGGAAAGGCTGGTACAGGTAAGAGACGTGCTCGTTGTTACGATCCACGGCCATCGAGTACTGAATCAGGTCATTCGTACCGATAGAGAAGAAGCCGACCTCACGCGCAAGCTCGCGGGCGATCCACACGGCGGCCGGGACTTCGATCATCACGCCCAGCTCGAAATCAGTGGAGTGCTCGACGCCCTTGGCTTCCAGTTCCCCCGCGAGTTGCGCGACGAGCCTCTTGAAGGCCCGGACTTCTTCGACTGTCGTGACCAGCGGCAGCATGACCTGCAGAGGTCCCCGGCTCGCTGCGCGCAGAAGCGCCTTGACCTGGGAGGCAAACAGATCGGGCTGGGCCAGAGTGAGTCGAACACCGCGCATTCCGAGGACT
Organism: Gemmatimonadota bacterium; assembly: GCA_036679495.1. Classification (GTDB taxonomy): domain Bacteria; phylum Gemmatimonadota; class Gemmatimonadetes; order Palauibacterales; family Palauibacteraceae; genus JAZDDE01. The sequence continues at coordinate 3,566 of JAZDDE010000480.1, forward strand.
GGATTGTCTTCATCGGTGTGCATCACATCCCGCGCGAGCTTGCGACCTCCCAGGTCGAAGGTTCGGACGACTACCGGGTGCGGCGCCATCGTCTCGAGCATCTTCGTGTAGATCTCGAGGTGCTCTTCCTCTGTGGGCAGTTCGGGGCTTCGTTCGATGTAGATGAACTCGCTGCGGTAGAGACCTACGCCGGCTGCGCCGAATTCGTGAGCCTCGCTGATCTCCTCGGGCAGATCGATATTGGCCCGGAGCTCGATCGTGACGCCGTCGAGAGTCTCGGCCGGCAGATCCCGGCCTCGCACCCCTCGATCCCAACGTGCCCGTCGCCGGGTCTCCGAGGCCCGGTAATCCTCGCGCGCCTCCTTGCC
>JAZDDE010000481.1:0-6303 GCA_036679495.1 Gemmatimonadota bacterium
CTCCGCTACTTTCGGCTTGTACGCGTACAGGTAATAGGCCGCAGACACGGCGAGAGCCATGATCACCGCGAGAAGCGCGCGCTGGCGACCCGGGTCTTCTGGTAGAAGTGCCACAGCTAGCGCTGCACGATCGGAACGGTCCGGACGACGGAGTCGGGAGGCTGTGCGTATGTGAGAGCAAGCTCGAAAGACTGCACAACAAAACGCTCCATCTGGACTTGCTGGCTTCCCTCAAGCTGTACATCACCTATATACAGCGACTCCGAGAGATTGCGAATGAACGCGGTGATGGCGACTGGGTTCGCCGCCATGCCTCGTACTCGCATGCTGAGATTTGGAAGTGGGGACAAGGATTCGATCGTCGTAATCCAGGTGTAATCCGGCAGGGCCCTACCGACCTCGTCCAGCAGGTGCGGCCAGACGAACCGGTCCCCATCCAGTGCGGCCACGCGCTCAATTGGCGCAGATCCGACAACCGTGCCGAGTCGCTGATCGCCTCCTGCACCTGGTCTTCCAAGCCGCGCGCCTCCGCTCGCTGCGTATACCACATGGCGCCTACGGCCAGCAACGCCAGGAGCGGCACTCCGATAGCTGCCATGACCCAAGGGTCGCGGCCGCCAGCCCGCGCCCCTCCAGTGCGGACCCCACCGCCGAAGCTTGGGAGCTTGAGCTTCGCGCGACGACGACGCGCCTTAGCTCCGTGCGGATGGAGATTGATCTCAATCATGACTCAGGCTACCTGCCGCAACGCTAGACCAACAGACAGCATGAGCATGGACGCGATATCGTCCAGGTCACCGTCATCCAGCGCGTCCGGCTTCACGTCGATTCCCTGCAGGGGATTGGCGATGATCGTCTCCACCCCCAGCCGTTCACCGAGAGCTTCGGCGAGGCCCGGTACTCGCACGCCACCGCCGCACAAGTACAGTTTCGCAAGGCTCGAACCCAATTCCTGCGCCTCGAGGAACGCCGTAGCCCGTTCTACGCCTCGCGCCACTTCCTGTGCGCGGTCCGTAAGAAAGTCTCGCAGCTTGTCATCTGAGCTCTCACCCCGAAGGACCGCCTCGGATTCCTCGGCGCGCATTCCCCGCTCCCGCTGCAGATCGAGCGACAGGCGGCGAGTTCCGAAACTGAGGTCGCGGGTAAGTACGGGGACTCCGTCCTCAAGGATATTTACTTTCGTCGTGTCGTGGCCGATGCTGACCAAACCGGCCAATCCCTCCATGGCCTCGGGATAGCTGTGTTCCAGCGCGTTGTGTAGAGCGAAAGAGTCAATGTCTACGACTCGCGGGTTAAGATTGGCTTCTTCCAACAGCCCGATCTTGTTTTCGACCAGTTCGCGTTTGGCCGCGACGAGCAAGACGCTCATCTGCAGGCCTTCACTGTCGGGATCGGTAATCTCGAAATCCAGCTGAACATCGTCCATCTCGAACGGAACGTGCTGTTCGGCCTCCCAACGGATCACCTCCCGCGCGTCCTCTTTGGACATGCGATCCATCTGAATCGGCTTGATGATCACGTCCCGTCCACCCACGCTGGTGACTACATCCCGGTCATTGATACCGTGTTCGACAAACAGGGTATCGATCGTTTCTGCGACGAGACCGGGATCCATGATCTCGCCTTCGACAATCGCGTCGCTACCGAGTTGGTGGACCACAACCTTCTCGACACGAGGCTCGTCTTGGGCGTGACTCATCACGACGATCTTGATGTAGCCGCTGCCGAGGTCGAGACCGACTGTTTTCCGGGAGCGCTTGAAACCGAATGGGGTCACGCTAGCTGGCCACCGACGTGGGACTTGTGAAGAGAGCGAATTGGAGTAGCGAACTCACGGTGCTGTAACAGCCTCCTGCTCATTCGATCAGCAGCCGCCGATGGTGCCTCGTTCGGCCGGCGGTACGGTTTCCGCATCCTCAGAGCAATAGAGGCTATGGCATGGTAATCCGCAACAGGTCATCGAAGCGTCATTTGGGGGCCAGGCCGTCCCGAAATCGGAGGCCGTACACAGAGCAGAAATGCATTCGCCCGGCGCTCCGGTTATAGCGAAAAACGCTCCTCTCTCACCCGGCCCAGGAAGTTGCTGACTAGCCGTACGCCGCGCTTTCCCCGGTACAGATAGATGCTGGAGGGCGCCGCTTGCCCGCGAGGGTTGAACCTGAGTGTAGAGGGACGGAGGCGGACGGAGTCCGGTACGAACGGCCCTCCAGGTCCTAGAGGCACCGTGCTCAATACGCTGCCGGCAGAGTCGAGAAGCCATAGGTCGGCGTCCGGCGACAATCGCAATCGGACAACCTCACGCCGCCCCACGGCAGTCGCACGGGCTCGACCCAGGTGCACTCGGACCGCGCGGGCGGCTGCGTCGAGCGCAACGGCTTCACGGTAGGTGCGAAGCGCTCCGCCGGTCACCAGGAAGAGCAAGCTGGCGATGGACAGAACGATCATCAGTTCAAGTAGGGTGAAGCCGGACGGCAACTGTCGTGAATCCGTAGTTCGCATCGATCTCCTCGCAGCCGACTCGGGGTTACCGTAGTCTGGCGAGGCCGCTCACGTGAGAATCAACTGTTTGGGCGGTCCGGCCCTGAAAGCGCTTCGAAGCGGCCGTTCCTATACAGAAACGCGGTCCGGTCCGAGTATCTATCGCTCAGGGTCCGATTCTTCTCTCTGAGATCTCTGGCGACGACCAGGTCAGAGGTCAGGTCCGGTTCGTTCGCGAGTAAATGAGGAGCGTAGATCGTGTACCCCAGTTGATCGTAGTCCAGCTCATTGATGCAGCGGGGCGTGAGGGGCCGATTCTGTTGCACGCGAAGAGAGGGGTCGAGGTTCCAGCTGGGCTGGACAAGCTCGTGGTGCTCATCCAGGAGTCGCTCGAACTCCTGGCCGATGCGGTCGCCTGACCAGCTCTCATCGTCCGCTGTGTCAAGGAGCTCCTGGTAGGCGCAGTGATCGATCCCCCTGTACGCTCGTTGAACCAGCGACAGCGGGACGCCGGCGCCTTGAGCCCGGGACAGAAGTCGATTGCCCCAACTCACGGCCACGAATATCAAGCCGCGATCGATACCCTCGGCCCGAGCTGTGGCGGCGAGATCGGTCTTCATGCTGCTCATACTTGAGGCGTGCGCGCGAACACGGCGAGGAGCCCCATACAGCGCCCCGTACAGTCCGCACAGCAGCAGAAGCACTGTCCAGTACCGAGCCAGCGTGACTCTCCTGAACAGGCCGCCCGCCTGAATATGCGTCGATCCGGTTCTATCTTTGATCGCCAGGATAGCTCTGGCCGACAGCGGGATGACGAACACTAGCGTCGAGTAAAGGAACCTCGGACCCAGGTAGCCATCCCGGTGCCAGTAGAAGAGGTACGCCGCTGGAATCGCGGCTAGCCCAACCAGCAACCGCCGGTCCCATCGCTCTGAAGCCCAGCCGCACGCGAACAAGACTCCGATGGGAAGAAGCGAGGGTATCGGCCACTCGAACAAGAACGCGTTCAGTAGCGATAGATCCACCAGCTCGTTGCGCAGCCCGGTCAGGGGCGTGTGGAGATCACCCCACGGCGAAACGTGAAAGCCCAGACCATGGCTCTCTCCCCACAGTGCCAGGTAGCCGGGGACTAAAGCCTCTCCGGTCGTCTGCCAGTTGAACAACAAATAGAGACTGGCCGCCAACGCGAATCCCATAACACCGGCCAGGGCACCGAGCCAGACGCGGCGCTGACGGGCTCGGACAAGCTGAAATGCGATCAGGGGCAGGGCTACCGCAGCCGCGGTTAGGGGGCGTGCAAGGAAGGCACCACCCAGGGCGAGGCCGGAAGCCGCCGCGAGGCCTGGCGAGCCGCTCTTCTCCCAGGCTTCATACAGATTCAGCAGGAGTGCCAGGAAGAAAAGCGATGGCACGTGATTCATGTAGCTGGCCCCCATCACCCAGAAGAACGGAGCCAGGGGGAGAATCAGCGTGCACAGGAACGCGGTGCGGTCGCCGTACACGCGGCGCGTGAAGCGGATGAGGAGCAGCGCCGTACCCAGGCTCAGGACGATGGGCACTGCCCAGGGGGCGCCAAGCAGCTCGCCAACTGAGAGAAGGGCGGCCGGGCCCGGCGGATACTGGGCCGACCAGCCCGTCTCGTTTACCAGCATGTGCTGGGTGGCGAAGAAGCCTCCGGGCGGCGGTGCGGGTGCGGCCATGGATCCCGCAGCCAGGATCTTGGCCTGAAAGAGTTGGACGATGCTGTCGATCGAAAGCGGATGACCTTCGAACACGAGCCGAGAAGCGGCAACCAGCAGCATGGTCAACAATACAAGGGCTACGATACTGCCAGTCCTCGGTGACCGCCGAAGGACGGCGGGAAACCGCAGAGAGTCTCCTGCCATTGCCAGCAGCCACGCGAGGACCGCGAAGATCCCGGCCCCGAGCAACCACTCGGACGGCGTGACCAGGTCACGGCCACCGAGGATGTCACCGAACAACAGGGGGAGCGGGACAAACGGGAGCGCAACGAGCGCCAGGCCCGCAGCACGCCAACCTCTACCCATCGGCCGCCCCGAGCGTATCCCGGGGTGCCCAGATGTATGGGGCTGTGTCCGTTACGGGCACGTAAGCGTCTGTGATCGCCTGCCAGATGGCCGGGATCCTCCAGAAATACCCGTGAACCAACTCTTCCGTAAGAAACCCGGGAGGCGCGGGTCCGACAGAAAGATCCGTAGTCGTCATCACGTACGGAATCCGTTGCCGGCGCAGGTCGTCGACGAGTCCCTCGGCAGTCCATTGGCCGGCCTGGTACAGGGTGCCGAAGGCGAACGGGTCGTTGAGGTACGGTCTCACACCGTGCTCGAGAATTGCAGGTATGTAGTATACGTCCAGGAGCGGCGGAGAGTCGCTGTACGCCTGCATGGAGTACCCGAGATTCTGCCGCACCATCACCGCCACCTCCGAAGCCGACTCATAGGCCAACGGCGCGGTGGCAACGGCCACCCAGACCGCTGCCAATCCCAGCGCCGGCCTCGCGCGGCTCGCGAGCATGGCCGTGGCGGACGGTCCAACCGGAGCCCGGCAGGCGGCAAGTAGAAACGTGGCGAACAGTGGCTCGAGAAGGTAATTGACGCTGGCGCCGGTCTTCAACATGGAAGCCAGATGCAGGAGCCAGGCTGCCCCCGCATACAATTCCGGCACTCCCCATCTCAGCTTCCTGGCGGCCAAAAGAGCCAGGAACACGACCCAGCCAGCCCACTGAAGGGGAGCGCTGGCCCGCAAAATCGCGGTCACGTTCCCGATATCAGAGGCGCCCAGGAGTGCACGAAATGTATTCGCAAAATATCCGCCGCCCGTAACGCTGTTGAGCCACACGAGCCCGACCGCGACGGCAACTGAGAGCCCGGCCGCGAACCCGAGGGCGCGAAGACGGGTCCGCGAAAAGGTATAGACGAACACGGCCAATGGAGCCGCCACGAAGTTCTGCTTCGTGAAGAACGCCAGCCAGAAGAACATACCGGCGGCGACGAGGGCTGCCCGACCGGGGCTACCGTCGTCGGAGCGATCCGGAGCCAGAACCATGATCCCGAGTCCGGCCCACGTGAGGGCCATGACATCCACTTGCGCTGCGGCCGTCAGGTTCCGGATACCCGGACTCATCACGAGCGCCCCGGCGACGAAGAGCACCAGTCGCCAATCGAGGCCTCGGCGAAGAGCAATCCGTACCGGCAGCGAGAGAGCGAGAATCAGGGCTCCAAGTGAGAGTGTTCGCGCGGTCAGGAACGTTTGCGACGTCCCGGTCAGATGAGCCAAGAACCCTGAAATAACGATGTAGATGGGCGAATAAAGGGTCAGTAATAGAGGTGGATCTCCGGTCCATTGACCGGCCGGATACAGGTCCGAGAGGGACCTGGAATTCGCAAACGTGTGGATACTGGCCAGCATGGGACCTTCAGAAAAAACGAACACCCAGTCGGAGTGGACGATTCGCAGGACCCCCTGCGCCAGTGCGATCAAAGTGAACGTCGCGCCCAGAATACCCGTGGCCCACAGAGCGACCCGCGTGGAGCGCGTCATTCCGGCCGGTCAGCGACCGGGGTCAGCCATATGGAGCGGCGGCGCGGCATCTGGGCCAGTAGGCGGTGCCAGATTCCGGTAACGGGAAACCACATAGGCCGGGCGGCCTTTCGCTTCGTTGTAAATGCGGCCGATGTACTCGCCGATCACTCCAAGAGCGAGGAGCTGAATACCGCCGAGAAACAGAACAGACGTCATCGTAGAGGCCCAACCTTCGATTGCCGCGCCTGTGACGAGCCGCTTGTACAGTACGTTCAGCATCAC
>JAZDDE010000482.1:0-2390 GCA_036679495.1 Gemmatimonadota bacterium
GGCGAAGTACTTCGGCCTCGGCAAAATCGGCCGGGACCAGGTCTCTGACTACGCGGAGCGGTGCGGCATCGAATTGGCCGAAGCCGAAAGATGGCTGCGACCCAATCTCGGGTATTAGTCGGGTGCTCGAAGCGCCAGTTCGCTACTAGTCCGCCGAACCCGCCCTAATAATCCGCCAAGCAGCGAGAATGGACTCGGCAGAGCGATCGATGTCTGTTTCTTCCGTCGCCCAGGAGATCACCGAGATCCGCATCACCCGGTGGCCATGCCATTCGGCGCCGGCCAGGAAGCAGACGCCGTGCTGCTGCACCCGGGCCACCACCGCATCGGTGGCGGCATCGCGACCGGCAGTATCGCCGTCTCCAAACTGAACGATCAGCTGATTGAGCTCCACCCGGTTAATCACCCGCACGCCGGGTTCCTCCGCCAATCGCTCGGCCATTCTCTGGGCCAGGTCGCAGTGTCCCTCTACCAATACGGAGTTTGAAGCCACTTGTGACCATCCGTGGCCCATGAGTCCGCCAAGTCCACCCCCTCCGCCAGGTGCGCCCGTGCGGGACAGGCCCGGGCCCAGAGACCGAACGCACCATCTACGTGCACCCAGGCGTCTTGGCGATGCGCGATTTCCGAGATTTCGCCGACTGGATCGAAGGCGCCCGTGTTGATTTGGCCCGCCTGCGCGATCACGATCGCAGGACCGCTGTGGCGTCCCATGGCGGTTTCTAGCGCCTCAGCATCCATGCGTCCGGCTTCGTCGGTTCCGATCGCGATCACTCGCTCTCGGCCAAGACCCAGATACTGGAGAGACGAGAACACTGTGCTATGGGCATCGCACCCCGCGAAAACGTTCACGACCGGTGCCCCGGTCAGCCCATCGACCTCCACGTCCCAGCCAACTCGCCGCAGAACTTCTCCGCGTGCCGCGGCAAGGCAGGTAAAGTTGGCGAGCGTCGCTCCGGTCACGAATCCAATGGAGCACTCGGGCGGCAGCCGCAGAATGTCGAGTAGCCACTCACTAGCAACTTCTTCAACGACGGCTGCGGCTGGAGTCACGTGGTAGAGGCCGGCGTTCTGGCCCCAGGCGCTGGTAAGCCAGTCGGCCGCTATTCCGGCGGGATGGGAGGCGCCAATGACCCAGCCGAAGAATCTGGAACCCACCATTCCCATGAGGCCCGGCTCAACAGCCTCTACCAACAGGTCGATGACCTCGTCAGACGGGGCACCCATCTCGGGCGTCGGACCCCCGATGGCGTCTCTCAGATCTTCGAGCGTCGCAGTTACATGCTGCGGGCGTTCAGGGAGAGACTCGTGAAAGGATAGCGAGTGAGCGTGAGCGCGTTCCAGTGCGCGCCGTTGATCTGGCTTCATGGCGCGAAGATTCAATGGACTCCGCCCTGGGCAACCGCCGCGCATCACCCGGGGCGGAAACGGCTTCCGATGCAGACTGGAGGACTACGGTCAGGAAGGGCCCCAGGATTCCGACCTGCTGGCCCTCACTATCAGTTTGCCGAATATCCGCAGATGTAGCACCCTCGTCTGAAGAACATCGTACAGGCGAGATTACTGCCGAACCAAGGAGGAGGTTGCTTGAGACCGCGTTTGAAGCCATCTGCTGCGTCAATAGTCGCCCTGGTTTCGATAGTGAGCGCCTCGCCCGCCTCCGCCCAAGTCGTCATCAGCTATGAAGTCTTGGACCGCAGCGCCGGCGATGATCTCTACGGCACCGTTCAGTTCTCGGTCAACGGAAATACGGGCAACGCGAACTACCTGGACCTTGGACTGCAGGGCGCCTTTGGCATTCGCGAACCTGCCCCACGCGGACATTGGCTCCGCTTTTATCCCTCCTATCGCCTGAGGCGATCGGAAGGCGCGAACATCGTCCACGAACGGTCTGCTCACTTGAGACACTCCTTCGTCCTGTCGGACGCCCTGAGGACATATGCTTTTACCCAGATTCAGGCCGATGAATCGATTGATCTCGACCGACGATTCCTCATCGGAGTCGGCCTCAGGCGCCGTGTGATAGAGCTCGACGAGGGAGGAGTGGAAATTGGGCTCGGCGTCATGCTGGAGAATGAACTCCTTGATTCGGGCGCCACTCGCACTGACCTGCGAGGAGCAAATCTCCTGGCGGTTCAGGGGACGGCGGGAACCGTCGGGCTTTCTGTAGCGGGCTTCTTTCAGCCGGTGCTGTCAGCGTTGAGTGACCACCGAGTTTCCTTGTTGGCCGTGGCTACCGTGCCGATCTCAAGCCAGCTGGAGTTGGGCGTGTCCGGCTACTGGCGGCGAGACTCGCGCCCCCCACCGGACGTGGAGTCCGACGATGCCGGCATTCGGTTTGTACTTCGCTTCACCGCGGACTGACTGAATCTCTTGCGGCTCGATTACGT
>JAZDDE010000049.1:0-16117 GCA_036679495.1 Gemmatimonadota bacterium
GCTGATCACGCTAGAGGACATCCTGGAAGAGCTGGTGGGAGAGATCGCCGACGAGACCGACCTGCCCGATAACACCGTGTTGCGGGTCGGCCGAAACGACCTGCTCGTAGATGGAGGAGTGGGCCTGCGGGAGCTCAACCACTTCTTCAACACGGGCTTTCCGACCCTCGAGCACCGGTCGCTCAACGGCTACCTGTTGGAAGAACTGGGACGTGTCCCTCAAGCCGGGGAGGCTATCGTTCGCGAGGGAGTGCGAATTGAGGTCCGCCTCGCGACCGACACACAGGTCGAGCGGGCCCGGCTGTCGCGTCAGCCGGCCGGTGATTCCGAAGCTCAGGGTGCACCGTGAAGCCGATCGTAGTGCTCGGGGGCGGCATCGCAGGCTCCTGCGTCGCCCTCGCCCTCCGCAAGCGAGGCGCTCCCGTAGTCGTGGTCGATGCGGCCACCTCCGCCGCCGGCCTGCCGGGAAGCGCGACGGGAGCCGCCGGGGGAATGCTGGCAGCTCAGTATGAGACACCCGAATTCGGCCCGCTCAGCGCGTTGCTCTCGGAAGCGCGCGCCCACCACGCGACCTTCGCGGCCGACCTCGAGCGGCTCTCCGGTCTCTGCGTCGACCGGCACGCGGGGGGCATGCTGGTCGCCAACCGCGACGCGGCCGAGACGGCTGCCGCGGAGGAGACCGCCCGCTGGCAGCGGTCAGCCGGCCTCGCCGCCGAAATCCTGGACAGGTTTCGGGCTGGCTCGCTCCAGGCCGGCCTGCCGACTGGGGCTGAATCCTGGCTGTGGCTGCCCGATGAAGGCAGGCTCGACGCGCAGAGCCTGCCGGCTGCTCTTTGGCGGGCGCTCATTCGAGCTGGAGCCGAACTCCGAACGGGCTCGGGCGCCGTGGCGCTCGAAACAGCAGGTGGGAGGGTGCAGGGGGTGCGCCTAGCCGATGGATCCCGGCTAGAAGCGGAGACAGTGGTTGTGGCGCTCGGAGCCTGGAGCGCGAAGCTGGAGGGCCTGCCAGCGCCGCTCCCGGTCCGTCCGGTCAGGGGTCAGATCCTGCACGTCGGGGTTCCGCTGAATTCGAGGCGAGGGCCGGTGGTGGCTGACCACGCCGGCCGGTATGTGATCCCGCGGGAGGATGGTTCGGTTCTGCTGGGAAGCACCATGGAAGAGGCCGATTTCGAGGCTTTTCCGCACGATCGTAGCGCAAATCAGCAAGCTCTTCTGGGATCAGCGGGTTGGCTGTGGCCGGTCTGCCGGGAAGGAGAGGTGGTAGGTCACTGGGCTGGCCTACGGCCGCTGTCGGCAGACGGCCTGCCTATCCTGGGCCCCGACCTTGCTATGGGCGGGCTCCACTATGCCACCGGGTATGGACGCTCGGGAATCCTGCTGGCCCCCTTGGCCGGGGACATAGTCGCGGATCTGGTTCTTCAAACGAGAGGCCATCCGGTGCTGGACTGGAGCCCGTACCGAGTCGATCGCTTCAAAGACCGAACTACAAGCCCAGAATCGAAGTCCGGTACCAATCCACAAAACTCCCGCCGAACAGAAACGCCACGGCAGCACCCACTGCCAGAAATACTCCGAACGGAACAAGTTTCTTCGTCTTTAGGCTGATCGGACCGAAAATCAGCGTTCCCGCGAGCGCGCCGAGGAAAATGCTCAGCAGGGCTCCGGCAGGACCCAGGAAGGCGCCCACCATGGCCATCATCTTCATGTCGCCCCCGCCCATGGCGGGTTTCTTGAAGGCCATCTCCCCGAAGAATCCCACCGCGAAGAGCACCAGGAAACCGAGTGCGGCTCCCACCAGTGCGCTAACAGGTGTAGGCGTACCGGGCAGCAGAGACAGGCCCAGCCCGGCACCGAGGCCGCCCAGGCTGAGTGCGTCCGGGATGAGGTAGTGGCGCGCGTCGATCAATCCGATCGCGAGGAGGATACTGAATAGGACCGCCCCCTGGAGCGCCCTCCAGCTGGGCCCGAGGTACCAGGCGAGTCCGGCCCAGATCAGCAGGGTGAGCAGTTCGACGAGAGGATACTGGAAGGAAATCAGGTTGCGGCACGTGCGGCAGCGCGCCCGTAGCAGCAGCCAGCCCAGGATCGGGATGTTGTCATACCAGGCGATCGGCGTGCCACAATCCGGACATCGGGATCGCGGGCGTATCAGGCTTTCGCCCTCCGGAAGGCGGGAAATACACACATTCAAGAATGACCCCACGGCCGCACCGATCGCCCCCGCGTAGGCTATGAACCAGCCTTCTATTGCCAAGCTCAGCCCCCGAACATTCGGTCCATGAGAATCGCCCCGGCCGCCGCTACGTTGAGCGACTCGACACCTCCGGACAGACTCACGGCCACTTTCCTGACGCCGGAAGCCAGGATCTCAGAGTCCACGCCTTCTCCTTCGTTTCCAAGCACCAGCGCCAGTCTTTCGGGCATGCGCTCAGTCCGCGTAAGCCCTTCGCCGCTTGCCTCAGCTGCCCAGATCTCGAACCCGTCGCTGCTCAACTGACCTCCGACGTCTGGCCAGGGACCGACCCGCAGCGGGAACCGAAACGTAGACCCGGCGGCCGCACGCAGCGCCTTCGGGCCCCATGGATCGGCCGTTCCCCGGAGCACGACCGCTCCGTCGAGGCCGAGCGCGTCCGCTGTCCGCAAAAGAGTGCCCACGTTGCCCGGATCCTGGAGACGGTCCAGGACCAGCACGCGGGTCGCCAATTCGGGCCAGTCTGTATCCGGGATGGGAACGGCCGCCAGAACTCCCTGCGGAGTCGCGGCGTCGGCCAGCGACTCCAGTTCCTTCTCTTCGACTCGCTCACAATGCACGCCGCGCCGGAGCAGAGACTCGATCAGGGCCCCATCCCGTGGTTCGGCCTCCGCTGTCGCCGTATATAGAACCTGTACGGGAGCTGGCCCTCGTGAGGCCAACTCTCGTAGCAGCCGAGGTCCCTCAGCAAGGCACATACCGTGCTTGCGGCGACCCTTCCGCGAATGGAGCGCCCGGAAGCGGGCGGCTTCAGCGCGGCTAGGCACTGCCCATGCGCGGCATCGCCACTGGCTTCACCAGATCTGAACTGGAGGCGAATGAGAGAAACGACCAGAGGTCAGCGTCCCGTCGTGTTGACGATCGCAGGTAGCGACTCCGGTGGCGGCGCCGGTATTCAGGCGGACCTCAAGACCTTTCAGGCCCACGGTGTCTTCGGCACCAGCGCGATTACCGCTGTCACCGCTCAGAACACGCTTGGAGTACAGGCCGCGCATCCGGTCGATGCCCGGCTCGTTCAGGACCAGATCCTGGCCGTGGCGACCGATCTCCGTCCGGCCGCATGCAAGCTGGGCATGCTGGCCACGGCGGAAGTAGCTGAAGCCGTGGCCGACACACTTGGTCAGACGGATCTTCCGAACCTGGTACTGGATCCCGTGATGGTTGCGACAAGCGGGGACCGCCTTCTGACCGTGGAGGCCGTGCAGGTGCTCGAGCGCCGCCTCCTCCCTCTGGCCATCCTCGTCACCCCGAACCTGGACGAGGCTGAGGTGCTGTGCGAATCGGCTGTGCGCGACCGAGCGGGCATGCGCCGGGCTGCTCAGGAGCTGCTCCAACTCGGCTGCCGTGCCGTGCTGATCAAAGGCGGACATCTTGAGGGACCCGAGGTTCTCGACCTGTATGCCGATGCGGCGGGAGAGCGCGAGTGGATCTCGCCCCGACTGCCGGTCGGAGACGTTCACGGCACCGGATGCACGCTCTCGGCGGCCATCGCAGCCCGCCTGGCGCTCGGAGACTCGTTGACCGACAGTGTCCAGGCAGGTCTGGCGTACACTCGGCGGGCTCTCGAAGGAGCCTTGAACCCGGGCAGCGGAGCGTCGGTTCTGGATCACTGGGCCGGGACGGAAGTCACAGAACGCTAACCGGTACCAGCATGTCTCCCAGACGAGCGCCTACTCGTTCGACAAGACGCTGAAACCGCTCGGCCACCCGGGTCGTAGACATGCCGACCGCATCCGCACCCAGGCGCTCGAACATTCGAATCTCCGCCGGGGTTTCGTAGGAAGGTCCCATCAGGGCCGCATAGACCCCTTCCCGGAGCGGAACCTGCTCGTGGGCCGCCACCTGGCGCACCACCGAACTCAGCTCCGCATCGTAGTAGGCGGCGGGCCGATCCGTAGGTGCTGCGGCCCCTGCGCTGAGAGGAGAACGTCCCATGAAATTCAGGTGGTCGCTGATCAGCATGAGGTCTCCCGGCGAGAAGGCCCGGTTGACGGCGCCTGCGGCGTTGCTCACGAACAGGGCTGCGACACCCAATTCGGCCAGGACCCGGATGGGTAGCGTCGCGAAGCGCGGATCGTGTCCCTCGTACAGGTGCGCCCGGCCCTTGAGCGCCACCGCCGGCGTGCCCCCGAGCAAACCCCACACCAGCTGCCCGGAGTGTCCGATCACCCCCACATGTGGCCAGCCGGGGATGTCTGTGTACGGGAGCACCTGAGTTTCGGTAAACCGATCCGCCAGGTCACCCAGGCCCGACCCCAGGACGAGAGCGAGCACCGGATCCTGGCCGTCCAGATGCCGGCGAACCGTCTCCGCGGCCCGCTTCACGTCGTCGGACAAAGCACCGTGGTCCGCGATCAACTCAGGACACCCGCCAGCGTCGCGGTCATCCACGTGGCGACCGTGCCGCCCAGCATGGCGCGCATGCCAAGCCGTGAGAGATCCTGGCGGCGACTGGGGGCGATTCCCCCGATTCCCCCGATCTGTATTGCGATCGAGGCGAAGTTAGCGAAGCCGGTCAGAGCGTAGGTCGCGATCACGACTGATTTCGGATTCAAGGTGACACCCGACGCCAGACTGGTCGCCAGATTCTGGAACGCGATGAACTCGTTTCCGACCATCTTGATCCCGAACAGGCTGCCAATATGCCCCGCGTCCGCCCAGGGAACGCCGACGATCCAGGCAACCGGGCTGAACACGACGCCGAAGATGCGCTCCAGGGTGATTCCTTCGATCCCGAACAAGCCCAGGCCCCAGCCAAGCAATCCGTTTGCCATCGCGATGAGCGCCAGGAATGCGAGCAACATGGCGCCCACGTTGAGAGCCAGCTTGAGCCCGTCAGAAGCTCCGCTGGCGGCTGCGTCAATCGCGTTCGCGTCGGTGACCTCAAGCTCGAACTCGAGACTCCCTCGCGTCTTCGGCTCCTCGGTCTCCGGCATGAGGATCTTGCTCACGACGATCCCGGCCGGGGCGGCCATGATGCTCGCGGCCAGAAGATGACCGGCGATGCTCGGAAAGTAGGTGGCGAGCATGGCTACGTACGCCGCCAGAACCCCTCCGGCCACCGTCGCGAAGCCCCCGGTCATCACGGTGTTCAGCTCCGACATCGTCATGTCTTTGACGAAGGGTTTGATAAGAAGCGGAGCTTCAGTCTGGCCGACGAAGATGTTTCCGGCCGCCGAGGTGGTTTCCGCGCCGCTGGTGCCCAGAGTGCGCTGCATGAGCCAGGCAACGACCTTGACCACCTTCTGCATCACTCCCAGGTAGTACAGGAGTGTCATCAGAGATGAGAAAAAGATGATTACGGGGAGCACGCTGAACGCGAACTGTGCGCCAATGTTGACGGCCCCGGCGCTTCCCTCGACGGGGGTCGAATAGTCGACCAGCGAACCGAACAGGAAGCGGGCTCCGCTGTTCGTGTATCCGATCACGGCAACGAACGCGTCGTTGGCCACCCGGAAAAAGCCCCGGCCCCACGTCGTTTTCAAGACCAGGAGTGCAAACACGACCTGTAGCCCGAGCCCCTTGGCGACCAACACCCAGTCGATGCTGCGTCGCTTGGCCGAGAAGAGCGTGACCACCGCGAGCAGCACCGCGATCCCCAGTAGGCCACGCAGCAGGCGGATCAAGAAGGACTCATCTATAGTCCCCGTATCGATCAGAGCCCCAGACGCCTCCTGGTCCTGAGCAGCCACGACTTCGTCGGCCGATGAGTCAGCTGCCACCTCGGTCGTGATCGCCGAACCCGGCGTGACGGCTGAGCTGTTGCTTGAACTGGCAGGATTAGCCGAGGCGAACGCCGGCAAGACTCCAACGCCGAGCATGAGCATCAAGACCGGGACCAACCAATTGCGCTTCATCGCGACTCCTCTATCTCACCAGCGTTCGAAGAAACCCCGCTCCTCGCGCGAGAGCACGTGGCCGGAGTGTTTTGCCTGCACAAGCGTTCCCTTCTGAAACAGCTTCACGAGCACGGCGCCCGCTACGAATCCGCCGGCGTGCGCCCAGAAGGCGACACCTCCGCCCACTCCCGAGCTCGCCATACCGCTCGCCACCTGGATCACAAACCATAGGAGGAGAATGGTCCACGCGGGCATAGGCACGATACGCACATAGAAACCCAGCGGGATCAGCGTGTGCACGCGAACCTTGGGATACAAAACCATGTAGGCGCCCATCACGCCGCTGATCGCCCCGGAGGCTCCGACGGTCGGTATCACGCTGGCGGGATCGGCCGCAATGTGAGCCAGCGACGCCACTAGACCGGTGAGAATATAGAAGATAGGAAACCGAAGGTGCCCCATCGAGTCTTCGATGTTGTTTCCAAACACCCACAGAAACCACATGTTGCCTAGAAGATGGGCCCAGCTTCCGTGCATGAACATGGACGTGACTAGAGTTTCCCGGGCGAGCCCGCCTGTGACGCACGAGGCGCCTTCGCCGAGCGACACTGAGGTTCCGGCCTGGACGGACCCGGTGATCTCGGCAGGAATGGCTCCATATTCGCACAGGGACTGCACGAAATCAGCGCCCTGGCCCATTTGCTCTATGAAGATCCAGACGAAAACGTTCGCGGCAATAAAAGCGAACGTGACGATAGGATGGAGTTCGGTGGGGTTCTCGTCTCGAATAGGGAGCATGTCAAAAAGAGGTTAGGCCGGGATCCCTATCCTCGCAACGCGGCTGAGGTTCTGCCGTTCTGACACCGCTCGTGGTCGCGAGGTGCCAGAATGTCGGGAAAACAGGCCGAATTTGGGGTTTTCGACGGGCACATTGCTTGCGCTTGGATGGCTTCGGTCGAAAGCTGATCGTACGTGGAGCGCTCGTGGAGCGCTGCGGGCTTCTTTCAATGCAGCATCTGCAAATCAAAATCTGTGAATCAAGGGGAGTGATATGGGCAAGGTAATCGGCATCGATCTCGGAACCACCAATTCGGTGGTCGCGGTCATGGAGGGCGGAGATCCGGTGGTCATTCCGAATTCTGAGGGCACCCGCACGACGCCTTCGGTGGTGGCATTCACGAAGGACGGTGAGCGGCTGGTCGGACAAGTCGCCAAGCGGCAGGCGGTCACGAATCCGGAGAACACGGTTTTCTCCATCAAGCGGTTCATGGGCCGAAAGTCTTCCGAGGTGGATAGCGAGCGACAGCTCGTTCCTTACGAAGTTGACTCCGACAGCCAGGATCGAGTGATCGTCAAGATTCCAAATGCCGATTCTTCGTTCTCTCCGCCCGAAATCTCAGCCATGATCCTGCAGAAGATGAGACAGACGGCTGAGGACTATCTGGGACAGTCCGTCAGTAAGGCCGTAGTCACCGTGCCGGCCTATTTCAACGACGCCCAGCGCCAGGCCACGAAGGACGCAGGTAAGATCGCCGGGCTGGATGTGCTTCGGATCATCAATGAGCCCACGGCTGCCGCCCTGGCCTATGGCCTGGACAAGAAGGCCGATGAAAAGATCGCGGTATTCGATCTGGGGGGCGGCACCTACGACATCTCCGTGCTCGAACTGGGCGACGGCGTGTTCGAGGTAAAGGCAACCAACGGGGATACACACCTCGGCGGTGACGACTTCGATCAGCGGATAATCAACTGGCTCGTCGGGGAATTCAAGAAGGACCAGGGGATAGATCTGTCTAAAGATCCGATGGCTCTCCAGCGGCTCAAAGAGGCCTCGGAGAAAGCCAAGTGCGAGCTGTCGAGCACGCTTCAGACCGATATCAACCTTCCGTTCATCACGGCGGATCAGAGCGGGCCGAAGCATCTGAACGTCAGTCTAACGAGGGCTAAGTTCGAGCAGCTGGTGGACGACTTGATCAAACGTACGATTCCGCCTATGAAGCAGGCCCTTGAAGACGCGGGTCTGAAGGCCGATGATCTGGACGAGGTCATCCTGGTGGGTGGATCCACACGAATTCCCCAGATCCAGGAAATCGTCAAGGAGTTCTTCGGGAAGGACCCGCATCGGGGTGTGAACCCTGACGAAGTGGTCGGCATTGGCGCGGCTATCCAGGGCGGAGTTCTGGCCGGCGATGTCAAGGACGTGCTGCTACTGGATGTGACTCCGCTGTCGCTCGGCATCGAGACGCTGGGCGGAGTCATGACCAATCTGATCCCCCGCAACACGACCATACCGACGAAGAAGAGCGAAACCTTCTCAACGGCCGAAGACTCTCAGAACACAGTGGACATCCACGTGCTCCAGGGCGAACGGCCGATGGCGATCGATAACAAGACGATCGGCCGTTTCCAGTTGACCGGCATTCCGCCGGCGCCCAGGGGAGTCCCTCAGGTCGAGGTGACGTTCGACATCGACGCCAACGGCATCCTGCACGTGAGCGCTAAGGATCGCGCCACGGGCAAGGAGCAGAAGATCCGGATCGAAGCCTCTTCAGGCCTGTCGGACAGTGAGATCGAGCGGATGGTGAGCGAGGCCGATTCTCACGCCTCCGAGGATCAGGAGCGGCGCGAATCGGTAGAGGCCCGCAACAAGCTGGACAGCATGATCTATCAGACCGAGAAGAACCTCGAGGACTGGAAAGAGTCCATAGACGACGATGCCAAGTCCGGGATCGAGACCGCTCTTGAGAAGGGACGACAGGCACTCAAGCAGGACGACACGGCTGAGATCCGCACTGTCACCGAAGAGATCCAGCAGGCCGTCCAGGGAGCGGCACAGCAGATGTACGCCAATGTGGACCAGGCAGCCGGTGATGTGTCTGAGGAAGGCGTGGAGATGGATGGCGACGAGACCACGGCGGAGGATGAGGGCGAAGAGGAGGTAGTCGAAGCCGACTACGAGATTGTGGAAGAGCCGGAAGCGTAAAACCAGCACCGGGTAGTCATTGAGTGTTGCTCGGGTAGGGGACATGGCGGTTGCCCTGCCCGCAGGGCAACCTCTGCCGCCGGCGCGGTATCAAATGTGCTAGTGCTCTGTGGCAGAACGCTCCGCTCCAGGCGCCCGGCGGAACCCTGTCGCTCGGGTCGAGTTATCAGTATGGACCGACGAAGCCTGGAACAGGATTGGTGCCGATGAACAAGTTCAAAATCTGGAGTCTTGAACCATGAACGATGCGCTGCGAGCCAAACTCAGCCTGGTGATAACCGCCGGTCTCGCCTTTGCGGTAGGCCTTGGCGCAGCGATTGGGTTCGATCTCATTCCACCTGGTCACGCCAGCCGAGCTCTTCCCCCGCTTCGCCTGGCGGAAGCCGCCAGTCAGCCCGCACCCGGCGCCGTACCGGTTTCGATCCAGTCGGCACAGGCGGTACGCGGCGGGGTTTCAGGGCCAGGTGCCGACTTCGCTGCGATCGCGGACATGATCACGCCAGCCGTGGCGACCGTCTTCACGGAAGTGGCCCGGCCGCGAGCGAATTCGGTTGGCGGCCGCATCGGACCAGATCTACGGGCGCGCGGAAGCGGGTCCGGGTTCGTGATCTCGGAAGATGGCTACCTCATGACGAACAATCACGTCGTGGACGGAGCCCTGCGGATTGATGTGCAGCTCGCGGACGGACGGCGGTTCGAGCAGGTCCGCCTCGTTGGGCAGGATCCGACTACCGATGTAGCTCTGTTGAAGCTCGACGCCACTGGCCTTACACCGGCCGTGCTCGGTTCGAGCGACGAAACGAGAGTCGGTGAATGGGTTTTGGCCGTCGGGAGTCCCGGTTTTGCGTCCAGCGGACCGGGGCCGCGTACTCTGACGACAACGGTCACCGCGGGAATCGTGAGCGCCAAGGGCCGAAGCCTGGATTTGCTACGTAATGGCGGCGCCACGAGCCTGGCGATCGAGGACTTCATCCAGACGGATGCAGCGATCAATCCAGGCAACTCAGGCGGTCCGCTCGTCAACGCTCGGGGCGAGGTGATCGGGATCAATACGGCCATTCTCACTACCGGTGCCACCTATCAGGGCTACAGCTTCGCCGTGCCGATCGATCTTGCGCGGGAGGTGATCGAAGACCTGGTGGAGCATGGAGACGTGAGGCGCGCCGTCCTCGGCATCGGCGTCCGTGGAGTTACCGATAGCGATGCGCAGTACCTGAACCTCGACCAGGTGGCGGGTGCGATGATCAGCGACGTGTCGGTAGCCTCCGGCTCGGAGGCTAGCCCGGCGGAACAGGCCGGGGTGCGAATCGGCGACGTCATCACGGCTGTCGATGGCCAACCGGTTACCAGCGTAAGCTCTCTTCAGAGACGGATACGCACGCACGAGCCGGGAGACACGGTATCGCTCCACCTGGTTCGATGGGACACCAAGGAACGGGAGACACTTCGTGTCGGTCTGACGTCTCCGCAACTTGAGGCGACGCAAGTCGCCGCGCGGCCGCGACCGACGACAGACGGGGACCAGAGCGGGGATCCGCTAGGCCTCCGTGTGAGAAGCCTCAGCAGTTCAGATCGACAGGGTGGCACCTTGCCGGACGACGTCCAGGGAGTGGTGATCGCTGACATCGAGGACTTCGGTCCGGGTGCCAGAGCGAGGCTGGATACCGACTTCGTTATTGAGCGAATCAATGGCCAGGCGCTGAGGACCGCAGCCGACTATAGGCGCGTGGTCGGTAGGCTCGATGCTGGCGACGTCGCCGGGCTTATCGTCGTTAGCCCGGCGCTCAGGCTCCGCAACGGTCAGGTGCTTGAATCCCAGCGTTTCCCGGTGACGATTCGGGTGCCTAACGGCAACTAGTTGACAGCCGGGCACTGATCCGGTAGCAGTTAGACAATAGACGCGCGCGCAATTGGCGCGCGCGAAAGCGGGCGAGGCATCTCGGAAGCCGGTGAGAATCCGGCACGGCCCCGCCACTGTGATGGGCCCGGCCTGAAAGGCCGATAGCTCTCTCAATACGCCACTGGGACTGAATCCTGGGAAGGCGGGAGAGTATGCGCCCTGAGTCAGTAGACCTGTTTGGCCCGCGAGACTTGGCACTCTTCGAGGGGAAGACGTGCGGTTTTTCGCATCTCAGGCACATAGGCTCTCGCCCCTGCGGCGGTTGGCGGCGGTACCCGTAGCGCTGGTCTGGTTCAGCGCGTTCGCGGGACCTGACGCATTGCTGGCTCAGTTTCCGGGTGAGGTCCGCGGCCGCGTTCTGGACTCAGCGACCCGGGCTCCGGTGGCCGGAGCGGCTGTGGCTCTCGAGCAACTGAGCCTCTCTGCCATCACTGATGGATCCGGAGTGTTTTTGCTTCGAGGTGTGGAGCAGGGACGCCATCAGCTTACCATCCGGCGTCTCGGCTACCTTCGCTCAACGCACGACCTCGATATTCGAAATGGGCGTGCCACCCGTCCCCTCATTCTTCTCAACCCTCGACCCTTCGAGCTGGCCGGGCTGGATGTGCGGATAGATCAGCAGGCTGGCCTCGGACAGAGTTTCCTGGACAGGCAGACGATCGAGTCGATGGGCGCACACACGGCCGATCAGCTGATAGAGACCCTACCGGGGGTGGTTGTTCAGCGACGGGGCCGGGGCTCCGCGGCCGCTCCGAGCATTCGCGGCAGCGGGACGAATGCGGTCCTCGTGCTACTCGATGGTGCTCCGCTGAATGATCCGGTGAGTGGAGAGGCTGACCTGAGTCTCGTTCTCTCTAGCTCGATCGAGAGCCTGGCTGTCCTCCGAGGATCGCGCTCAGCGCGGTATGGCGCCCGGGCCCAGGGGGGCGTGATCGTCATCCGGTCACGCTCCACCGTACCCGGTATTGAGGGGCGGCTTAGGACAGGCGCTCTAGGAGAGGCGTCCGGATCGGCTGATTGGGGCGCTACCCTGGGACGCAGCCGGCTCGGCGTCGGAGCCGAAGTACGCTCGTTCGGAGGGTCGTTTGATTTCGAGCGACCGCCCGAGGTCGGAGGCGGACCGGCACACCGCGAAAATGCGGACCTGAGCCAGCAGGTCGTGCGGGCATCGCTCCGCTCGCCCGTGCTCGGGGGTGACGGGCGCCTTACAATCGGCTATGAAGGCCTCGAACGCGGCCTGCCGGGCCGCAGCTTTGCGCCGTCCGACTCGGCACGCCAGTCGGTGGACCGGAGCCGTGTGGGGCTTGACTGGACGAGACAGACATCCGGTCTGTCACTGGGTATCGTCGGTTTCGCTACCCTGCACAACGCTCGGTTCAGTGATCCCACTCCGCCGCTTGGGCTGCCCTACGATGACCCCACTGAACTGCGACAGTTCGGGAGCCGAATCAATGCGGAGGGCTATGTCGGCGCGCTATTTCGTACCGTCGGTGGCGGGCTGGATCTCGAGCATCAAACAATCAACAGTCAGTCCCTGGCCGGACCGGCCGTCGCCCGAACAGATGTGGGAGTCTACCTCCACACCGCGCTGGCTCCGTTCTCGGCGGGTGGTTCCAGTGCGTCGGGCGTGCGGCTCGACCTGGCGGTCCGCGCCGACCGCGACGGGATCGCCAGCGCGTGGCGCACAAGCCATGACGCGGCGCTGATCTATTCTGTGCACCGGACAAGAATCCGGATCTCGCACCGCAGCTCCTTCAGCCCACCAAGCCTCGGCGATCAGTTCTTTCGGGAGGGCGTCGCTGTCGAGCCCAACCCGAACCTCCGGGCCGAGCGCGTCCCGGGCGAGATCGAGATTGGCGGGGACGTGTCCGGTTCCGCTGGCGGCTTCGACTTCGAACTGGGAGCGGAGGCATACACCGGCAACCTGGACGACATGATTGTCTGGCTCCCGGACTTCAGGTTCGTCTGGAGCCCACGGAATATCGATGTCCAGCGATCCGGCGGCGCCGTTTGGGGAGAGATCAGCGTTCCAGCCCGCGGTCTTCGGCTGGCCGGACAGATCAGCCGCGATCGTGTCACGTATGACCGGCCAGATTCGGACACTGTCCAAGTCGTTTATCGGCCCCGCCACTCGGCGTCCTTGAGCGCAGACTGGGCCAGTTCCTGGCTATCCCTTCACCTGGCGGCTCGGTATCTGGGACTCAGGTACCCCGTCGCGGCGCCGCTGAATGCCCTGCCCGGATTCTGGAGCTTCGAACTCAGCGTGTCGCGTGAGTGGCAGTGGTCAGGCTGGCAAATACAGCCCAGTCTCCGGCTGGAGAGGCTCTTCGACGCGAAGGACACATTGATTTTTGCGTATCCCGACCCCGGCCGTACCGCGTCGGTGGAAGTGCGGGTGCAGAGATAGTAAGCGGACTGGCGGATCAATCCGAGCAAGCCAACAGCTCGACGACAATGGAGAATGTGATGAAGATCGGAAGACGAGCGCTAAGAGTGGGTCTGTCCCTGATCGCGAGTCTGGGAGTCGCGGCGTGCGGGAACGATACGGGTCCCATGGCTCCTGTACCCCTGCCCCAGTCGGTGGAGCTGGGCGTTGTTCTCGGCAGCACGGATCTCTCCCTCACGATCTTTGAGGTCGAAGATCCGACCGTGAGCACTCAGGTCGGTCTCGGACCCGCTGGAAGTCCCGTGACCCTGGCTGTCCGGGGGGATCTGGCGGCCATTCCGCTGGGGCTTGTGCCAGCTGTCGCTATTGTTGACGTGGATAACGGCGTACTGCTCCGGACCGTATCGCTGCCCACAGGATCCGGTGCGACCGGCGTCGCGTTCGTGAACGACTCGATCGTCCTCGTCGCCAATCCGAGCCTGAACACGGTGACTCCCGTAAACGTCCTGCGCGGCACTACGGAGCCGGACATTCCCGTCGGCGTGTTCCCGCAGGCGATCGTCGCATCGGGAGATCGCATGTACGTACTGAACGCAGAGCTGGTCAACTTCGTCCCAGCCGGACCGGCTACGATCTCGGTTCTGGATGCGCAGTCGCTCCAGGTCACCGGTACGATCACACTCACTGGCGAGAACGCAGCGGCCGGCGCCGTCGGACCTGACGGGCGGCTGTACGTCCTAAACTCGGGCTCCTTCGGAGCGGCGGACGGCTCTCTTTCAGCCATCAACCTCACTACGGAGGCTGAGACTGAACACCATCCCGATTTTGGAGACTTCCCCTCCGCTCTCGCTTTCGGACCCGGGGGCGCTCTTCACCTGACGGCGTTCTCCTTCGGCCTGGCCATATGGAGCATCGACGTAGATGCTTTCATTCGCGATCCAGCCGACGCCATCGCACCGGATGGGGTCCCGAGTGCCTCTGGTCTCGGGTTCGACTCAGCGGGCCGGCTATACACTCTGGCCCCAGACTGCGTGAACCCAAGCGTCGCCAACCGGCTCGCCCCGGACTTCTCGGTAGATCTTGCGGTCCCGGTGGGGTCGTGCCCGCTCCAAATCGCGTTCACGGTAGTTCAGCGGTAGGGGGAGGCCTCGGACCAAAAACAATCTGATTGGACCGTGCCGGCGTATTCGTTGTGATTTCGAAGTTTCTAATCACACTGAGCACGGAGACGACAGACATGTTGAAGCACGGATGGATCGGAAAATTACGGACGGCGGTGGGCACCGCGCTGCCGACAGCGTTACTTCTCGGCGCCGCCGGGTTCGGAAGCTACGCCCTGGTTCGCGCGGCCGACCACACGGACAGCCCACTCGCAGCGGCCGATCAGGCTGCCGACATCGCCGATTTGTACTCGTTCCAGAGCGGTGAGAACTTGGTGCTGGCGCTGACCATCAGCAACGCACAAGCCGCACCCGAGATCCAGTTGGGGCGGTCGATCTTGGACCCCGAAGTCCTGTATCAGATCAACATAGACAACGATGGCGACGCCGTTGAAGACCTGGTGATTCAGGGCTTCGTGACGGGCAATCCGACTAACCAGGTGATGCACCTGCGCGGACCCGCTGCCCCGGCAGTCACCGGCACTTCTGGCAAGATTGTCAACGGCCCAGCCACGAACGTCAGAGTCAGCACTGGCGTGAACCCAATCATTAAGAACGCAGGTGACATGACTGTGTTTGCCGGAGTGCGGGATGACCCTTTCTTCTTCGATCTAGGTCAGTTCAACGCGATCATTTCCGGCCAGGCGCAAGCTTTTAACGACCCGGGCACGGATAGTTTCGCCGGTCTCAACGTCTACGCGATCGTCATCGAACTGCCGATCTCGATGCTCGGTGATCCATCGACGATGTCCGTCTGGGCCTCCACCTACCGACTCTAGCACACACTTCACAACACAAAGAGGACAAAAACCATGCGAACGTTCAGTAATTTCTCCAGGCGCCTGCCAGTGCTGGCCCTGATGACCCTCTTCCTAGCCGCGTGTGATGACAGCCCAACGGCTCCGATCGGCAACGGTTTCGGGTTCGGTGATTCGGGAGGGTCTGGCGCCGCTCCGGTGGCAAGCGTGTTGATGAGCCGCACGCTTACCCAGGTTGACAGAACCGGCTTTCCGGCCATCACCACGGCCATGATTGCGTCGGGCGCGGATAAGGACGCATTCAACCTCGCGGCCCCGGCCGGTGACGAGACGGACTTCTTCGTCACACTGACTGAGACGCTCATGGCCCGATATGGGCTCACACAGGCCGGTGCGGACGGCCTGGCGGATTTCGTGCTGCCGGACATCGTACCGCTTGGCAACCTGAGCGGATTCCCTAACGGCCGACGGCTCGAGGACGATGTTCTCGACATAGAACTCGGCCTGATCTTCGGCGTCTTCGGTCCGTCAGTTCCAGCTCTGGAGACCGACAACGTAGATGGCAACGACGTGCCGTTCCTGAACACGTTTCCGTACCTCGCAGGCCCGCAGACATCGTGATGATGCGTGGCCTGACCGCCAGGTGGACGGTTGCAGCGGCGCTGGTCGCCGCTGTGACCGTTGCGTTGGCGGCACGTTCACGGGGCGAGGCGAGAGCCGACATCGGGCCGGGACACGCCGACCCGGTCCTGGAGGCTGAGGTGCTTGCCCAGACCATCGATTTCTTCGAACGGAAGCTCGACGGCGACCCTTACAATCACGTGGTCGGAAACCGGCTGA
>JAZDDE010000005.1:0-16086 GCA_036679495.1 Gemmatimonadota bacterium
CGATGTGAAGCAGCTGCCGAAAGGCGCCACTCCCATCGACTTCGCGTTTGCGGTTCACACCGAGATCGGGATGCACTGCGACGGCGCCCGGATCAACGGGCGGATCGCACCGCTCTCCAAGCCGCTCAAGAACGGCGATACGGTGGAGATTATTACAGACGAGGGCCGCCAACCCAGCCGTGACTGGCTCGGTTTCGTAAAAACCAGCCGCGCCCGCCACAAGATTCAGCAGTGGATCCGGACGGAGGAACGAGACACGGCGATCCGGCTCGGTCAGGAAATCCTTACCCGTGAGCTCAAGAAGCGCCGCACCAAGGCTACCGATCGGCAGTTCGAGGAAGGAGCTCGTCAGCTTGGACTCTCGGGTGGAATGGATGAACTTCTGATCGCTGTGTCCCGTGGCGAGGTCGGACTGACCCGGGCTGTCCGCGCCGTGCTACAGGAAGAGGTTGGCCCGGCGCCCGAGCCCGAGCGTAGGCGCCTGTCGAAGCTCGTCGAAAAGGTGTGGCGGGATCCCAAGGGCGTCCGAATCCAGGGCATGGACAGCCTCATGGTGCGGTACTCTCAGTGCTGCCAGCCCGTCCCAGGCGACAATGTGACGGGCTATATCACGCGAGGCCGGGGCGTGTCCATCCATCGGACAGACTGTCCGAACATTCTTAACCTGGCGGATCATCCGGAGCGCCGGATTCTCATCGACTGGGACACGGACGGCTCGCAGCGGTTTCTGGTCCGGATCGTCATGGAGGGTACGGACCGGCACGGGCTATTCGCCGATATTGCCAAGGCGATTACGGACACGAAGACCAATATTCAGTCGGCGGACATCCGGTCCGTAGAAGGCGGGATGACGGGACAGTTCGTAATCGAGGTCGAAAATCTCGCCCATCTTACCAAAGTAATGAAGAAGACTCAGCGGGTGCCTGGCGTCTTGAGCGTCGAGCGCAAGGAGAGTTTCGGGGACAGCGACCTTACTCTGGACGTCTAACCGCTGGCTCGGACACCCACCCGCTACGTGCACTGTCCTGTTCCGCGCGGAGCTGCCTCATCTTCGATTCAATGTCGATCATCTGATCGAGGAGGACCTGCGAGTTGGGGTCCTTTTGCAGCATGGTCGCCACCAGGGTGTCTTGCAGAGCCACGAAGCTTGCTGAGACGGCCGGGTCGGACATTGCCTGCAATCGGATGGGTTCCAGCGCCCGCTCCATGTTCTGGATCTCGGCCGCGATCCGCTGCTTTTCCGTAATGTCTGGCGGTGGCACCGGTTCATCGGCGGTGGATACGACGGCGGTTCCAGTCGCGCGGGCCATGTCCTGACCGGCCTGAGTGGCTCGGTCTAGCCACTCTTCGGCCCGTGGATCGATCTCGATCATCTTCGGACGCAGCGTCGCGTAGAAAGTTGCCTGGACTTCACGAACCCCGGGCGTGCTCAGGGCCTCGGCCTGAAGCCGGCGAATCTGACTTTGTACCGACGAGTGCTGTAACACCAACTCGTGCAAACGCGTTTCCAGTTCCGCGTTCGCCAGCGCCGGATCGGCTCGCGTGTCACACCCGACCGCCAGCAGCACAGCGACCAGCAGGTGGGCGAGCGTCACCGTTCGCGATTTTGTCATTCTCTGGGTCCAAGTCCTGTCTGAGGTTGAGGCGCCTAACCTGTTTCGGTCGTACCCCGGCGTCAAACGCCGTTCCACACCTTGCGCGGTCCCTCCCCGCCCGGCCGATTGCCGTATCGGGAGGAAGGCCTGAATGTCCGCACAAAATAGATTCCGTCTGACGCTTCCCTTCGATCCCACGGGAGATCAGCCAGCCGCTATCGCGGAGCTGGCAGACGGAATACGTCAGCGAATGAAGTGGCAGACTCTGCTCGGCGTGACGGGAAGCGGTAAGACGGTGACGATGGCCGCCACCGTGGCTGAACTCGGTCTCCCGACGCTGGTCATGAGCCATAACAAGACCTTGGCGGCACAGCTGTACGGGGAGCTCAAGCAGTTTTTCCCCGAAAACGCCG
Organism: Gemmatimonadota bacterium; assembly: GCA_036679495.1. Lineage (GTDB taxonomy): Bacteria > Gemmatimonadota > Gemmatimonadetes > Palauibacterales > Palauibacteraceae > JAZDDE01. Next base: position 2,009 of record JAZDDE010000005.1, read on the forward strand.
TCGAGTTCTTCATTTCGTACTACGATTACTATCAGCCAGAGGCCTACGTACCGTCCACGGACACGTTTATTGAGAAGGACGCCTCGATCAACGAGGACATCGACCGGCTCAGGCTACGAGCCACATCATCTCTCATGGAGCGGTCGGATGTGATCGTCGTTGCATCGGTCTCAGCCATCTACGGGCTTGGCGACCCCCGCGTGTATCGAGACAGAATGCTGCGTCTCGAGGTGGGGCAGACGATTACTCGTAGAGACGTGCTAGCCGGCCTGGTCGGCATCCAGTACAACCGCAACGATGTTGACTTCCAGCGGGGCAAGTTTCGGGTTCGCGGGGATGTGATTGAGGTCCTGCCGGCGTACGAGGAGCAGGCGGTCCGGATCGAGCTGTTCGATGATACGGTGGAACGACTCACCAAGATCGATGCGCTCACCGGACGGTCGATAACGGATCTGTCGGCTACCGCCATTTTTCCGGCCACGCACTACGCCATCGAACCTACCCGGCTGGAGCGGGCCATAGACGCCATCCTCACGGAACTCGAGGAACGTCTGCTGGAGCTTCGGCGCGACGGACGCTTGCTGGAAGCTCAGCGACTTGAATCGAGAACGCGATTCGACGTGGAAATGCTTCGGGAAATCGGAATCTGCCCCGGGGTTGAGAACTATTCGCGCTACCTGGACGGCCGCCAGCCGGGGGAGAGGCCGTACTGCCTTTTGGACTACTTTCCCGACGATTTTCTGGTCATCGTAGATGAATCACACGTGTCGATTCCTCAAATTGGCGCGATGTATGCCGGCGATCGAAGCCGAAAGCTCACGCTCGTCGAACACGGGTTCCGGCTTCCTTCGGCCCTGGACAACCGGCCTCTCAACTTCGAAGAGTGGGAAGAACTCGTTCCAAGCGGGATCTTCGTCAGCGCCACGCCGGCTGGCCATGAGCTTGAGCGGTCCAAGGGCGTAATCGTCGAACAGCTGATTCGCCCCACCGGGCTCCTGGACCCCAAGGTCGAGGTGAGGCCCGTGGGGAATCAGGTGGACGACCTGCTCGAGGAAATTCGCGTACGCACCGGGAGGTCTGAGCGCGTGCTGGTCACCACGCTCACCAAGCGCATGTCCGAGGATCTTTCGGAGTTCCTGGCTTCGCGTGGAATTCGGGTCCGGTATCTCCATAGCGACATAGGCGCCATCGAACGGGTGGAGATCCTACGGGAGCTTCGGCTCGGCGTGTTCGATGTGCTGGTAGGAATCAACTTGCTGCGAGAGGGCCTGGATCTGCCGGAAGTCTCGCTCGTTGCGATCCTTGATGCCGACAAGGAGGGATTTCTTCGCTCCGAGACATCTCTGATCCAGACGATTGGTCGGGCTGCCCGAAACGTGAACGGAACCGCGGTGCTGTATGCGGACCGAATCACGGGTTCCATGGAAAGGGCGCTTGACGAGACGAACCGCCGGCGAGAGACCCAGGCCGCGTACAACGAGGAACACGGAATCACTCCGCGGTCGATCATCAAGTCCGTCGAGCAGATACGGTTCAGCACCTCAGTAGCGGATGCACGAGAGAGTGCGGCGGTGGCCGAGCGACAAGCCGAGTACCAGAGGCTGCCGCCCGAACAGCTGGCGGAGGCGCTTGAGAAGGAAATGCAGGCGGCTGCAGAGGCGCTGGACTTCGAGCGGGCCGCTCGTGTTCGCGATCAACTATTTCAAGTGAAAGCTGCGCTCGAGCCGACCAGGGCCGAGCCACGTGGCGCCCGCAAGTGACTGGGTCCGCTGCCACGGCGTCCACCGAAGTCTGGTCCGGAGAGCTCTCCGAGGCCGAGCTGATTCTGTGGGCAGGAAAGGTGGGCTGCTACCTGGGAACGGACGGTCCGTTCGTCTGTCTGATCGGCGAGTTGGGGGCAGGAAAGTCCACGTTTGTCCGCGCCGTGTGCGGAGGCGCGGGTGTGCCGGGATCGGTCCTGAGTCCCACGTTCACGCTTGTTCACAGGCACGACCGTCCTGATGGGAGTCCGTTGTTCCACGCGGATCTGTACCGGATCGAGCACGAGGACCAACTCTGGGATGTGGGCTGGACGGAGCTGGCGTCGGCATTGAGCCCGGTCTTCGTGGAGTGGCCGGAGCGAGCGACGGGACACCTGCCGCCCGATCGCTGGGAAATCCGCCTTCGCATTCCCGAGGAGCGGGCGCATCGGGCTGCGTACAGAAAGATCAGCGTCGTACGCGTCGGTTCACCGCCGCTACTAGCACCGCTCCCGGATGCCTGATTCGGTGCTGACTCTCGCCCTCGACACCAGCACGGTTCCCGCCAGCGTGGCCCTTGGCCGCAATGAGGCTCAGATTTCGGCCCGAAGTCTGGAAACCTCCGCCACCCGCTCGGAGACGGTGCTGCCGGCAATCGACGAGATGCTGACCGAATCGGGCGAAACGGTAGAAAGCGTGCGTGCGGTCGTAGTCGGTTCGGGTCCCGGATCGTTTACCGGGGTGCGTATTGGAGCCTCTCTGGCCAAGGGTCTTTGCTATGCACTTGATGCACCGCTGTACGCTTTTTCCAGTCTGGCGGCGACGGCGGTGGAGAGTGGGTTGCAGGGTCGCGTTTGTGTACTCCAGGATGCTCGTGGCGAGCAGGTATATGCGGCTGGCTATGAGGTAGGGAAGGGCGGCCTACGGGAGGTGATGCCCCCCACCGCCGATTCCGTGTCCGCTATCGTCGGCCAAGTCCCGGGCGGCCCGAGCGCATGGACGTTCGTGGGGACGGGCAGCCAGGCGCACAAATCGTTGCTCGACCAAGAAGGTGGCTGCCTGGCGCCGGGCGCGCCGGCCGTACCGACGGCAGGCGCTCTGCTAAGGCTGCTGGCCTGGAACCCGGATGGTGGTCTGGTGCACGATGTTCGCGGCTGGGAGCCACGGTACGTTCGGCTGCCTCAGGCGGAGAGACGAGCTCGGTGAAGCTCGAACTTCGTCCACTGCGCGAGTCAGATCTGCCGCAAGTCATTCAGATTGAGGGGCGTTCCTTTGCGGCGCCGTGGTCAGAGTCGACCTTTCGAGGCCTGATGCGGCGACCGTCTGCGTGTCTTATGGCCGCTGAGCGCGCAGGTAAGCTAGTCGGCTTCTTCGCCATGTGGTTTACGGCCGACGAGGCAGAACTCGGGGATCTTGTGGTGCACCCGGTGTACCGCCGCGAGGGCATCGGGGGAAAGTTACTCGCATTCGCGCTTCAGGAAGCCAGGCGGCGGGCGGCGAAGGCTGTGTTCCTTGAGGTCCGCGAAAGCAATCATGCCGCGAAAGCCCTATACGAGGCAGCAGGTTTCTCAGTCTTGGCGATTCGAAAGGGCTACTACTCAATGCCGAACGAGGACGCCATCGTCATGCGCTTGGAGTTGGTTGAGGAGGCGCGTTGACACGGTGAGGAAGCGCCGTCTATCTTCGGCTAGAAGGCCCGTTTTTGCTTACTAATCGCACCTCTTGGCCGTCTGTGGCTTCTCTGGCCCGGTCAGGCGCTGCGTAGAGTACTGGAAGGCAGTCATGTCACGATCCCTGAACAAGGTTCAGCTCATCGGCAATCTTGGTGCCGATCCTGAGATTCGAAGCACCGGCTCGGGTACCCGGGTCGCAACGCTCTCCGTTGCTACAAGCCGCCGCTGGAACGGTCGCGATGGACAGCAGCAGGAAAAGACCGAGTGGCACCGAGTCGTGGCATGGGACAAGTTGGCCGAGGTGTGTGAGCGGTTCTTGAAGAAGGGGGATCGGGTCTACGTCGAGGGTCCGGTCGAGTATCGCCAGTGGGAAGGTAAGGACGGCCAGACCAAGTACACCACAGAAATTCGTGCTCGCGAAATGATCATGCTCGGCGGACGCGGGGGCGGGGGCGACTCTTTTGCTGGGGCTGACTCGGTCGGCTCTGAGTCCACGATGGCTGCCCCGGTTCCCGATTATTCCAGCGAAGCGCTTGCCGGAGAGGACGACCTGCCGTTCTAGGAGACTACATGCGAGTCCGCCGAAGTGCAGTCTGTGCAGTAATCGCGCTTTTCGTGGGCCTGGGCCTGGCGCTGCCGGCGAATGCCCAGGAAGCCGACCACGAAGTTCGTGTCGGTGACACTCTCTGGGACCTGGCTGCCAGGTTTCTTTCGGATCCGATGCGCTGGTCCGAGATCTTCGACCTGAACACGAGCGTCGTAGAGGACCCGCACTGGATCTTCCCGGGCGAGCTGCTCAAGATTCCGGGCCGTGGCCTCGCCGCCGCGGCCGACCAGGGCCCTCCCGGAGCTGCCGTGGCGGATGGGGCTGAAGGACGGGATGGGGCTGACGGGGCGGATGGGGCGGCTGGGGAGGGCGAAGCGGGCCAGGACGGGCTCGTGTATCGGCGCGGCGTGCCCACACCGCTCGACGCGACCGTTTTCGCGCGTGAGCGGGACGCTCGTATTGAGACAGGTGGTCTCGTCGCCGATTTCGTCGGGGTTCTACCCCAGGTGACGGCCAGCGAGTTCTATCGGTCCTCACTCCTGATTGATCCACCGAGTTTGGGACCGCACGGGGTCGCGGCAAGGCTCATCCAGGAGAACCCGCTCAACCTGCAGCAGGCGGCCACCGCGCAGGAGTACTCGACGGTCATGCTTCACACCGCAAACCTGGAGCTGGCGGAGGGCGATCTTCTGCAGGCGGTGCGCTGGCAGCGTGGCCTGGGGGGCAAGCGAGTCCTCGAGATCATGGGCCTGCTGACAGTGAAGGAGGTGGAGGCGGATTCCACACGAGCGGAGGTCACGCAGCTGTTCGCAAACTTTCAGATCGGCGATCTAGTCATCCGTGCTCCCACCTATGATTTCCAGGCCGGGCGAGAAACGGAGGTGGTGGTGATCGGCCTTCCAGGAGAGCTGATCGGGTTTGAGGTTGATCAACCGTTGGTAAGCTTTGGCGACGTTGTGTATCTCAATGTGGGAAGCACGGCGGGCGCCAAGCTCGGCGACGAGTTCGCGGTGTTCTCGAGGACTGAAGCCAATACGGCAGGCCTTGAGGACCGACTCCTCACGGTCCGCGTGACGCGCGTCACGCCCGCCAACTCGACCGCTCGGGTAATCGAAGTAGAGCAAGCCGGAGCCGAGCCAGGCGCCCCCGCTCGCCAGATCGGAAGAATTGCCACGGAGTGACGGGTTGGAGTCACTCTAGACAGACACAGACAGGCACGAATCTTCCACGTTGCCCCGGTCCCGGGCTGCGAATACATGTACAAATTGAGGTAGTTGGGTGAGCGACACCAAGAGCGTGCTCGTTACGGGCGGCGCAGGATTTATAGGGTCCCACGTCTGTGAGGCCTATCTGAGGGAAGGGTGGCGTGTGACCGCCCTGGACAATCTCAGCTCCGGCAGCAGGGAAAATGTCCCCCAGGACGCAGACTTTATCGAGATGGACATCCGAGACCCGGACGTTGGGCCGCGTCTGGCCGAATGCCGCTTCGATCTAGTGAACCACCACGCCGCCCAGATGGACGTTCGCCGGTCGGTCGAGGATCCCCGCTTCGACGCCTCCGTCAACGTGGACGGACTGCTCAATATCCTCGAGGCTTCCATGAAGTCGGGCGTGAAGCGCTTCGTGTTCATCTCATCCGGCGGCGTGGTGTACGGGGAGCCGGACCACCTTCCGGTGAGTGAAGAGGCTCTCAAGAAACCCCTGTCCCCGTACGGGGTGACCAAGCTGGTCGGTGAGCACTACCTGTACTACTACCGAGTGATTCACGGGTTGGAATACGCTGCGCTTCGCTATGCCAACGTGTTCGGTCCGCGTCAGAGTCCACACGGAGAGGCGGGGGTCGTCTCGATCTTTTCACGCTGCCTGCTGGATGGGTTCCCGCTTACCGTGTATGGAGATGGGGAACAGACGCGCGACTACGTGTATGTGGGAGACGTCGCGCGAGCTAACATGCTGGTCTCGACAATGGACCTGGCAGATCCGACATCGATTGACGATGTTGCGTTCAACGTAGGAACGGGCAGAGAAACTAGTGTAAACGAGCTCTTTGGAGCCTTGATGGAAGTAGCGGGAAGGGAGGTGGCGGTGGAGAGGCAATCGGAGCGCCCCGGCGAGGTCCTACGGAGCTTGCTGGACGCTGAGAAACTGAGGAGCGTCGGCTGGAAGCCAGAATTCGAATTGAAGGCCGCTCTTTCCGAAACCTACCGGTATATCGAAGGCTCTGACGCATGAGCTTGATACTAGCCGGACTTCAGGCGGCTCAGTCCCAGCCGATTGCCGACCGCCCGCTGGATCTCATCCTCGGGGCCACTCCCGTCACGCTGATAATTCTGGCGGTTCTGTCCGGATTTTCCCTCTTTTCGTGGATTCTGATCTTCTGGAAGTGGAGAGAATTCAAGAGCGTGCAGATCTCGGGCGACGAGTTCGTAGAGGGCATGGGCTCGGCCGCGGGGCTGCGCGACGTAGTCGATGGACTTGGCCATCTGGATGAGTCGCCGTACACGCGCGTGTTCAGACGGGGGGTCTCGTTCTTCGCTGAACTGCGTCCGACTGCGCTGCGCAGTGACGCCCCGCCCGAGAGCGGCCTCAGTTCCGCTCAGTTGGATACTCTTCTCCTTGTCCTTGAGAAGGAACTCTCTGAGGAACGTGACGAACTGGCGCACGGACTTCCCTGGCTGGCGATCATCGGTTCCATCAGCCCCCTTCTGGGTCTCATGGGTACGGTCATGGGCGTGATGACCTCGTTCATCGGCATCACGACCTCGGGCACCGCTAACATCGCCGCGGTCGCGCCCGGGATCGCCGAGGCGCTGGTGACCACCGTGGCCGGGCTCGGCGTCGCGATTCCGGCCGTGATCGCCTACAACCATTATGCCTCCAAGTTGGGTCTCTTTACGGGCGAACTGGAGGGCTTTGCCGCTGAGTTTATTGGCACGCTGGCCAGCGAGGGCCGCATCTGATGGGCCTGTCGAAACACGGCAGAATTGGCGGCGAAGGGATCGCGGTCAGCGCCGATATCAATGTCACCAGTCTGGTGGATGTGGCCTTTACTCTGCTGGTCATTTTCATGATCACGGCTCCGATTCTACAGGGTGGCGTCGAGATCGCCGTCCCGAAGGCGCCGGTGCCTTCGCTCCAGGTGAGTGAAGGCCTCGTCGTTTCCATCGACACAGACGGGCAGATCTTCATCGATGAAGTGCCTGTGACCCGAGAGGAGTTTGCTGCTTTCATCGGCCCGGCCGTGCAAGAGCAAGGGGGCGCCACCGTCTACGTAAAAGGAGACGCGCAGGCATCCTACGGAGAGGTCTTGTGGGTGATCGCGAAACTGAATGAGGCGGAAATCGAATCCGTGAGTCTTATCGCGCAGCCGGAGCTGGATCGTTGATCTGGTCCGGGCCACGCGACCGGCAGGGCTTGCCCCGGAGTGCGGTCACCGGTTCGGTGGTGCTGCACGGGATCGTGCTGTTCGGCCTGGTCCTGGGTTCCGCCCTGAGCACTGCGCCGCCGATAGTGCAGACATATCAGGTCCGGCTGGTGGCTGCGGCCGACAACTCGGCACCCGTGCGGTTAAAGCCGCAGCCGGCAGCGGTAGCGGAGACCGAGCACAAGCCGCCGCCTCCGGAGCCCAGCCCCGATCCCAAACCTGAGACTGAGGTGCCCACAGTGGTGGACGAGCCCCCGCCACCTGAGCCATCCCGGGAACCATCTCGGGGACCCGAAGACGGCGACGACGAAGTGGATGTTCGACTCGACGGCGCCCGATTCATGGACCCTGCCTACCTGCAGAACATCATCCGCCAGGTTCACCGGCACTGGCGTCCGCCGCAGGGCAATCGCGGCCTCAGCGCGGAGCTCGTTTTTGTGATCGAAACCGATGGCTCCGTGTCAGACATTGACTGGATCCGAAAATCAGGTGACCTGGCGTTTGACCTGGAGGCCCAGGGGGCCATCGAGGCTGCGGAGCAGAGGAATGCGTTCGGTCCGCTTCCCGACGCGTACCCGCACGACAGGCTCCGCGTAAAGTTCTTCTTCGACCCGGCAAAGCGATGATCAAGGTAGGTGCGTTCCGTTGGATTCAGTCAGGGCTGTTGGCTGCGTTGCTGGTCCCGATCCTGTGTGGCCCGGCTCTGGCACAGGATCCCGAGGATGTCCGTATCGGGATCACATACACACCCGGCTTTCGGCCAGGTCTGGTGATGACCCCGGTCACCACCGCTGTGGGCCTGGAAGCTATGGGTTCTTCGGCCGATTCTATTCTCCGACAGGACCTGGACTTTAGCGACCGGTTTCAGATTATCGAGTCACCAGAGTCGGTCCCGGAGGGCCCGATCAACTACGGACTGTGGAACCAGATCGGAGCTGTGTGGCTGGTTACCGGAGACCTGTCCGGGACGAGCGCGGCGCCCATCCTCCGGGTGACCCTCCACGATGTCGTCTTCGGCGAGGTCAAGGAGGTCAGGGCCTTCTCGCTTCCGGCGGCTTCCAGCGCTGACCTTCGAAGGGCGGTTCACCGAACCTCAGACGAGGTCGTCCGGTGGGCCACCGGCGATCCCGGAATTGCGGCCACAAGAATCGTGTTTCGCCGCAAGGTGGCCGACGGGTCGGATATTTTCGCCATTGACTATGACGGCCGGAACTTGCAGCGCCTCACCAGGGACAACGGCATTGTCTACTCGCCGGAGCTTTCACGAGACGGCGGTCACCTCTTGTATGTGTCCTACCGGGACGGCGGACCGGCCGTGTATGAACGGAATCTGGCCACCGGCCGGGCCCGCACGATAGCGGCGGGTGCGGGTCTGAATATTACGCCGTCCTACTCGGCGGACGGGGACCACATCCTGCTGGCTCGAACCGCAGGGCAGCACACGGAAGTCTTCGAGCTGCAGAGGCAGCCGCTTTGTTGCTCCAAGCGCCTCACGTTCACCTCCTCCGGGGACGCCCTGAACCCCTCGCAATCGCCCGATGGCCGCAGAATGGTCGTAACGGCGACCCCACTGGGACTGCCTCATATCTATGTGTTGAACGCAGACGGAGGAAATCCATCGCTCATAAGCCGGTACGTCTTCGGTGAGCGCGGGTATGCCGCCGCGCCAGACTGGTCTCCGCAGGGCGACCGAATTGCTTTCCACGCCTGGACGGAAAACTCATTTCAGATTGCTACTGCCGGACCGGACGGCTCGGATCGCCGCGTCCTCACTTCGCGCGGGAGCAACGAGGATCCGAGTTGGGCGCCAGACGGCAGGCACTTGCTGTTCGCTTCTTCACGGGGCGGACGTAACGCGCTCTGGATTCTTGACACAGTGAGTGGGCGGGTCCGGGGACTGACGGAAAACCACCTCGATCAGATGCCGGATTGGTCCGGTTCTCTGTAAAGATCCGTCTTGGCAACGGTAGTGGGTTGGCTTACGTTTTCCAGAAGCACAGGTAGTCGCTGCCGGAGGCAGTTTCCGGCGCACATCCGATAGTCGCAGCAACGCGAAAGGAAGCACCCAAATGTCACGGAAGCTATACGGCGCAGTTCTTCCCATCCTGCTCGTAATCGGGCTCGCAGCGTGCGGTGGACAGCCTCCGCCAGAGCCTCCTCCTCCTCCGCCCCCTGTGGCCGCCGTGAACCAAGATAGCATAGACGCTGCCGCGGACGCCGCGCGCGAGGCTGCCGCACAGCAGCTGTGTGCCGACGCCGAAGCCGCCATAGCGGCAGGCAGCTACGAAAGGGCTCGCAGCCTTCTTGAGCGCGCGGTGTCTGAGTATCCAGGCACGGCCTGTGCGAACAGCGCCCCGACTATGGTCGCGCGGATGGACGCCATTCGTACGATCGCCGAGACCGTACACTTCGACTACGATCGAAGCCGGATCACCGACGAGGCAGCGGCCGTTCTCCAGCGGAAGGCAGAAGTTCTACGCCAGTATCCTGATCTCCAGATTCAGGTGGCGGGGCACTGCGATGAGCGTGGCTCGCTCGAGTACAACCTGGCGCTCGGGCAGCGGCGCGCCACCTCTACGGTTCAGTACCTCGTCAGCCTCGGTGTGTCTGGGGACATGTTCTCCACCGTCAGCTTCGGCGAAGAGCGGCCGCTCTCGCAGGGACAAAACGAGACGGCATGGGCGCAGAACAGGCGCGCGGAATTCGCGGTCCAGAACATGGACGCTCTTTGAGCCGCACCGCCGGACTTGTCGTTCTGGCGGTCCTGGCCGCCGCCGGCTGCGCTACCAAGGCTGACGTAGCCGAATTACAGGCCGGAATGTTCGCGGAACTGGAGACCGGGCGGGCGCAGCAAGACAGTCTTCTGTACGAGATTCGTCAGTTGCGCGCCGTCTTGCTGGACAGCCTGGGAGTGCAAGAGCGACGTGGGCTGTCCGGCCGAGTCGATCTCCAACGTCAGATTCAGGATCTGAACATTCAGCTCGACCGTCTGATGCAGCTGACGGGTGAGGTTCAGAGACGACTCGCGATGCAGGACGGGATGGATCGTGGCCCGATCTCCGATCCGGGGTCAGCAGCGTCTGACTCCGGCGGAGACGGGGGGCCGACAGCGGGTGTGGCCGGCGACCCGGCCGCACTCTACGAAACGGCCATGCGGCAGTTTCGGCGAGAGTCCTACACGACGGCCCGAGTGGCCTTCGACGAGTTTCTTCAGCGGTATCCCGCCCACGAGCTGGCTCCCGATGCCCAATACTTCCGGGCGGAGTCTTATGATCATGTGAGCGAGGTGGACGTCGCACTTGCCGAGTACGCACGGGTACTGGAACTCTATCCTAATTCAGCTCGTGCGCCTTCTGCACTGTACAGGAGTGGATTGATCGAAGCTGGCCGCGGCAACGCGGATGACGCCCGGACGTTCTTCACTCGGGTGGTGCAGGCCTTCCCGGACAGCGATGAGGCCACGCCTGCACGGGAAGAGCTCAGCAAGCTCGGCGGCTGAGGGTGCGCTGCCCCGGTTGTGAGCATTCCGAACATAGAGTGGTGGACTCGCGGACCAGTCGCGGTGGAAAAGCGATTCGCCGCCGCCGCGAGTGCGCTGTGTGTGGGCGGCGTTTCACGACCTACGAGGTTCTCGAGCAGGAACCCCTGACCGTTCTGAAGACCTCCGGAGCCATCGAACCGTACGAGCGCTCCAAGTTGCTCACCAGCATCGGAATCGCCTGTGCCAAGAGGCCGGTCTCTCTCTCCGACATCGAGGAATTGGTGGATCGTGTGGAGGAAGGGATGGAGGCCGACGCCGACCGGGAAATCAGTACTCATCGCGTCGGGCAACTTGTGATGCAGCACCTGCGCGCCCTGGATCAGGTGGCGTACGTCAGATTCGCCTCCGTATATCGGAACTTCCAGGACACGACTGAGTTCATGGAGGAGGTGCGCGAGCTGGTACAGAGGGCCCGGTACCAGGCTCGCGGGCAGCAGGAGCTGTTCGACGCGAGCGGGGCCGACGGGAAGGACTGATCATGAGCCGGGGGAAGGCAGAGATGCCGTTTCTCGAACACCTCGAGGAACTCCGCTGGCGGATCATCTGGAGCCTCGTGGCTGTCATCGTGGGCTCAATAGCAGGCTTCTTCATCGTGACCCGGCTCGATCTCATCGGATGGCTGGAGCGCCCCTTTCATGAGGTTCTACCCGGCCAGACTCTGCTGTTCACGAGCCCGACGACTCCGGTCGTGGTGACCTTCAAGCTAGCGTTCGTTGTCGGGGCGGTCATGGCGCTCCCAATTATTCTCTATCACGCCTGGAAATTCCTCTCACCGGCGCTGCATGAAGAGGAACGACGTTTCGTCATTCCGTCTCTCGGAGTGAGCTTTCTTCTGTTTCTGGTGGGCATCGCGCTGGCCTACTACTTCGTCCTGCCTCTCGGATTGCGCTTTCTGCTCAGCTTCCAGACGGAGAGCCTATCGCCGATCATCACGGTGGATGAGTATCTGCGATTCGCAACGAGACTTATCCTTGCGTTCGGTCTCATCTTCGAAATGCCAGTCGTTCTTGTCGCGCTCAGCTTTGTAGGAGTCGTCTCGGCCGCCGGCCTCCGGCGATACCGCCGACACGCGGTCGTCGTCCTGGCGATCGCGTCGGCCGTCCTGACACCGGCCGATGTGGGGACGATGCTCATGCTGTTCGCGCCCATGATTCTTCTGTACGAACTCTCGATTTGGCTGGTGGCCCTGGTCTCCAGGCCGAGAGTTTCCGAACAGGCGCCGGCCGCATGACAGCCCGGCTGCCGAGATTTCCCCCTGGGCTCGCGAGGGTGGGTCTAGCTTGGGCCTGCCTGGCTGTGACGCTGGCAGGGGCCGCACCAGCTCAGGAAGCGGCGCCTCGGCCGGTGAATCCCCGCAGAAACATTCCGCAAAGCGAGATCGAGCGAGAACGTGCACGATTCGCACTCCCCGACGACTCCCTGCGCGCTCCCGTTCAGGACAGCGCGGCGACGATCAGTCTGGCCGAGCGTAAGGATGATCTCAGCCAGGACGGTTTCCCGGCGCGCGACTCTCTATTCCAGGCTCTAATGAGGGTGCCTGGGTACGAGGCCGTCGAATACCGGGGGGATGAAGTGCGGCTCGCAGTACCGCGTCAGGCGATCCGGCTGGGTGGGAAGGCACAGCTGAACCGCGGCGAGCAGGTGCTTACAGCCGACACGATTCGCTATCTGGGCGAGGATCGTTTCCTATGGGCCAAGGGTGGCATCACCATGACGGGCGCCGATCAAATGGAGGTGAAATCTGATTCGGTCGCCTTCTATGACCTGGATCGGCTCAAAGGGACGATCTTCGCCGCGGAATCCAGTATCTCCGTAGGCGGTACGAAGTGGCGCGTATTCGGGAACGTGATTCCTGTCTCCCAGGACACCCTGTACGCGAACAAGAGTGGGTTCACATCCTGCGATCAAGAGGAGCCGCACTACACGTTTCGGGCCGGCCACCTGAAGGTCGTCTCGCAGGACGTGATCGTCGCGTGGCCAGTTGTTCTCTACGTGGCCAACGTCCCGGTGCTCTGGCTCCCGTTCTTTGCACAGGACATCAGGCCCGGTCGCCGCAGCGGAATCTTGCCTCCACGGTTCGGGTTCAACGACATCATTCGAACCTCGGACGGATTCAGCCGGCATATCTCGGACTTCGGGTATTACTGGGCGATCAGTCCCTATTTGGACGCTCAGGCCACTGTCGACTGGTTCAGCGGAAACTATACGCGTCTGAATGGATCCTTCCGGTACCGATTCTTGAAAAAGTTCATACGCGGGAGTGTTTCGGCCAGCCGCACGTTCGGGTCCAGTGGCAACAATACGGCCCTGTCCTTCGTGCACGACCAGGAACTCGGGCTCAGGACCACGCTCAAGGCTTCGGGACGGTACGTCCGCGACACGCGCCTTCTACAGGACCGCAGCTTTGATCCAACGCTTCAGACCCAGACGATCGACTCTGACGTAGGCCTGACGCACAGGACATCAGCGGTCAATCTGTCGGCCAGCGCGCGCCGGCAGCAATTCCTTTCGACTGACAACCGGGTAGAATCCACGCTCCCATCGGTCAGTCTGAGTTTCTCGCCCATTACCCTAATCGGCTCACGCAGCGTCTCCAGCCGATTGATTTGGACCGGAGCGACCCGGTTTAACAGGCGCTCGTCCGTGCGTGACTCGGCCGATGATCGAACGACCAGTACGGCTAATCTGACCAACGCTTTCCGCCTCGGGAGGTTCAACCTTCGATCCTCCGGAGACCTGGACGACCTCTCGGTCACTCCGATCGACCCGGTGAATCCCATGGTCTCACCGCGCACAACTATCCGGTGGCGCTCCTCAGCTGACTATCAGCTCGACCTTTTCGGGTCCACGCGCTTGTCTCCGACATATTCTTTGGAGGGTGGCTGGTTCAAGTCTCAGGACACCTCCAACGAATTCGTAGCCATTCCCGGGCGGGCTTCGGCGGGTGCCACGCTCTCGACGGACGTGTTCGGTTTTTACCCGGGTTTCGGCCCTTTGGCCCGAATTCGCCACAAAATTTCTCCGAGTTTCCGCTGGTCGTACGTTCCTGAGGTGGCGGTAGACTCGGCCCAGCTAGCGATCCCTAGTTTTCCCGTGACCAGTGGAGATGCCCGCAACCTGCTTCGGATCTCGCTGCGGCAGACCTTTGAGGCGA
>JAZDDE010000050.1:0-5224 GCA_036679495.1 Gemmatimonadota bacterium
TACCCGAGATTGGGTCGCAGCCATCTTTCGGCTTCGGCCAATTCGATGCCGCACCGCTCCGCGTAGTCAGAGACCTGGTCCCGGCCGATTTTGCCGAGGCCGAAGTACTTCGCCTCCGGGTGAGCGAAGTACCAGCCCGCCACGGTCGCCGCCGGAAGCATGGCGAAGTTCTCGGTCAGCTCGGCGCCGACCGAATCCTCCGCGCCAAGAAGGTCGAAGATGAGCCGCTTTTGCGTGTGGTCCGGGCAGGCCGGGTATCCGGGAGCGGGCCGAATTCCGCGGTAGGTTTCCGCGATCCGGGCCTCACTATCCAGCACTTCCTCAGCAGCGTATCCCCACAGCTCCCGGCGAACACGCTCATGAAGCTGTTCGGCGAACGCCTCTGCCAGCCGATCGGCCAGGGCCTTCACAAGAATGGACTGGTAGTCGTCCAGGCTGTCCTCAAAACGCCGGCTGAGCTCCGCGGCTCCGTGTCCAGCGGAAACGACGAACGCGCCCACGTAGTCCGATCTATCGAGCTGCTTCGGAGCCACGAAGTCGGCCAGGCCGAGGCACGGACGCCCGCCGGGCTTTTCGAACTGCTGCCGGAGCCCACGAATCACGCCTGAGGCGGGCTCGTAAAGCTCGATGTCTTCATGTACGGATGCGGCGCGGAAGAGTCCCACGGCGCCCCGTGCGGTCAGCAGTTCGTCACCGATGATGTCATCCAGCAACGCCCGAGCGTCGTCAAACAGAGAACGCGCCTCCGCACCCACCACCGAGTCTTCCAGAATGGCCGGGAAGCGCCCCTTCAGCTCCCAGGCGCGGAAGAACGGAGTCCAATCGATGTAGTCGACCAGGCCCGCCAGCGGTTGTGGGTCGATTACCGTGACGCCGAGCGAACGTGGGACGGGCGCCTCGTATGCACCCCAGTCGAGCTGGAGGCCGCGTTCTCGGGCGGCCGCAAGAGTCAGCAGCCGCCGCTTGTCCTGTTTCTCGGCGTGCTCTACTCGGAGCTGCGCGTACTCCTCGCGCACCGAATCCGCGAGGACAACGCTTTCGTCCGGGTTCATCAGTTTTGCGACCACGCCCACGCTTCTGGAGGCGTCCAGCACATGGAGCGTGGTGCCTTCGTATGCCGGTTCGATCTTTACCGCGGTATGCTTGCGCGACGTTGTAGCTCCCCCGATCAGGAGCGGCAGGTCAGAGCCTTCGCGCTGGAGTTCCGACGCTACATGGACCATCTCGTCCAGCGACGGCGTGATAAGGCCGCTGAGGCCAACTACATCGACGTTCTCCTCCCGGGCGACTTGAAGAATTCGGTCGGCCGGCACCATGACGCCCAGATCGATCACTGTGTAGTTGTTACACTGCAGTACGATCCCGACGATATTCTTTCCGATGTCATGAACGTCGCCCTTGACCGTGGCCATGAGAACCTTCCCGGCTGACAGGTCCGTGAGCCCGAGGTCCTTTTTTTCCTGTTCGAGGTACGGCGTCAGGACCCCGACGGCGCGCTTCATTACTCGTGCGCTCTTCACCACCTGGGGCAGGAACATTTTGCCAGATCCGAAAAGGTCTCCCACCACATTCATGCCGTCCATCAGCGGGCCTTCAATCACCGCGATCGGCCGGCCCAGTTCGCTGAGAGCCTCCTCGGCGTCCGCTTCCACGAAGTCCGCGACCCCGTGCACGAGAGCGTACACCAGGCGGTCGCTGACACTGGACTCCCGCCACGACAGATCGGCCTCCGCCCTACGCTCCTGGCCCATGTACTTGGAGGCCAGATCCGTAAGCCGCTCGGTGGCTCCCTCGGCTCTCTGGAACAGAACGTCCTCCACGGCCTCCAAGAGCTCCGACGGGATGTCGTCGTAGACCGTCAGCGCTCCGGCGTTGACGATGCCCATGTCCATTCCGGCCTGTACGGCGTGGTAGAGAAACGCCGAGTGCATCGCCTCACGCACGGTGGGCGTTCCGCGGAATGAGAAAGAGAGGTTGCTGATTCCCCCGCTTACCCTGGCGTGGGGGAGCGTCTGCTTGATCTGCCGGCACGCCTCGATGAAAGCGACCGCATACCCATTGTGCTCCGGGATGCCGGTCGCGACAGCAAAGACGTTGGGGTCGAACACGATGTCCTCGGGAGGGAACCCGATGTCTTCCGTAAGTATTCGGTACGCCCTCGTGCAGATCGCGACCTTCCGCTCCATCGTGTCGGCCTGGCCCTCTTCGTCGAAGGCCATAACGATCACAGCAGCCCCGTACCGGCGTACAAGCTTCGCCTGTTTCCTAAAGCCTTCCTCGCCCTCCTTGAGACTGATGGAGTTGACGATGCCTTTGCCCTGCACGCATTTGAGTCCGGCCTCGATCACTTCCCACCGGGACGAGTCCACGACGATCGGAACCCGGCAGATATCCGGCTCTCCCGCTATGAGATTAAGGAACCGGACCATGGCGGCTTCCGAGTCCAGAAGGCCCTCGTCCATGTTCACGTCGATAAGCTGCGCCCCGTTCTCCACCTGTTGGCGTGCCACAGTAAGCGCAGTTTCATAATCGTCGGCCTGTATCAGATCTGCGAACTGCTTGGAGCCGGTGACATTGGTGCGCTCGCCGATGTTCGCGAACAAAGAGTCAGGACCAATGCTGAACGGTTCCAGGCCAGACAGCCGAAGCCGCGGTTCGATGCCCGGCACGCTGCGCGGACGGACGTTCGCCACTGCCTCCGCGATCGCCTGGATATGGTCGGGGGTCGTTCCGCAGCATCCGCCGATGATGTTGACCAGCCCGCTCTCGGCAAATTCGCCCACCAGGCCCGCTATTTCTTCCGGCGTCTGGTCATACCCTCCGAACTCGTTAGGCAGGCCGGCGTTCGGATGGCAGCTGACCCAGACGTCTGCGACGCCGCTGACTTCCTCGATGTGGGGACGGAGCTGGGCCGCCCCGAGCGCGCAGTTGAGTCCCACACTGAGTGGATTGGCGTGCCTCACGGAGTTCCAGAAAGCTTCCGGGGTCTGGCCCGATAGCGTCCGGCCACTGGCGTCGGTGATCGTACCCGAGATCATGAGAGGAATCTCGTAGCCGAGGTTGTCGGATAGCCCCTGGATCGCGAACAGTGCTGCCTTGCAGTTCAGCGTGTCGAACACCGTCTCGACCAGCAGAAGGTCAGCTCCACCCTCGATCAGAGCCGCGGCCTGCTCGGCGTACGCCTCCTCCAGCTCCTCGAACGTGATGTTACGGAACGCCGGGTCCGAAACGTCGGGTGAAAGAGTCGCCGTCCGGTTGGTCGGGCCGAGGGCTCCAACGACAAACCGGGGCCGCTCAGGCGTCTGCAGTTCGGCCCGGTCCGCCGCTTTCCTGGCAAGCTGAGCCGAGGCGACATTCAGTTCCGAGACGAGTTCGACGCACTCGTAGTCCGCCATGGAAATGCGGTTGGCGTTGAACGTGTTTGTCTCGATCAGGTCAGCGCCGGCCCGAAGATATGCCTCGTGAATCTCCGCGATCACGTCGGGACGGGTGAGACTCAGGAGGTCGTTGTTGCCCGCGAGGGGAACGGGGTGTTCGCGGAAGCGGTCGCCGTGGAAATCTTCGGACGTGAGGCCGCGCGCCTGGATCATCGTGCCCATGGCACCGTCGAGCACCAGGACGCGTTTGCCGAGGTCGGTCTCGAGCCGCCGGAGCCTGCTCTCGCCTCTGCCTATCTCGATCTGGTCCATAACTCGCCTATGAAAAACCCGCCGCCTTGAAAGCGCCGGGGATCGGGCTTTTTAGCGGATTATTTTACGTGGCCGCAATACGCCATAACTCACCACGAATACACTGTTTCGTAAAACTAGTCGCTGGCAGTTGGGTCCGCTACCTCGTCCACCGGCGGACACCCGCATATCATGACGGAGCTTCGAAAACGAATTCAAGGAGGGGTCGTGCCACGGTGGTCCCTATGGTCGGCAGTTCTGGTTGCACTGGGCCTCGCCGGGTGCGCTGCTGAGGACGAGGCTGCAGGTCGTGCGCGAGCGACCGGGTACAGGGGAGTGCTTGCAGACGAGCAGGGGCCTCCGCCCTCGTTCGTGCTGGACAATGTCAGGGGCGGACGCTTCGATTTTCAGGTTGAGACGGAGGGGAAGGCGGCCTTGCTGTTCTTCGGGTACACGCACTGTCCTGACATTTGCCCCGTCCACATGGCTGGTCTGGCCGAGATCCTGGGCGATTTCCCATGGGATCTGCGCGAGCGCGTCAAGGTTGTCTTCGTGACCGTGGACCCCGAGCGGGATACACCCGAGCGGATAGATGAATGGTTATCGAATTTTGATCCGAGCTTTGTCGGCCTCTGGGGGACGAAGGAGGAAACCGACCGGATCCAGATTGGACTCGGGCTGCCTGCTTCAGTCCCAATGCCGGCGCCGGTCGACACGGTGATCGCACATTCCTCGATCGTCCTCGGTATAGCGGTGGACGGGACTCGTCTGGTGTATCCGTTCGGAACCCGGCAGGTGGATTGGCGCCACGATATCCCTAAGCTCGCCAACTGGGACCCAGAGGGGTCCTGACGAGTGCAGTGGTGGTGCTCCGCGCAGGCGACCGTCTGGGCGTGGTCCTGGCGGCCCTACCCAGGCGTTTGGCTCGTCGTGCTGGTCGTCGCTATGGGCTACGCGTGGGCTCTCCGCCAGGATCGCAGCTCGGCCGGCGATCCGAACGCGACCAGGAGGTGGGCAGGCTGGGCAGGCGTTCTGTGCCTATGGGTAGCTCTCGATTGGCCGATCGGGGCGCTGGGTGCCGGATACCTGGCCAGTGTGCATATGCTCCAGTACCTATTGATCGCCCTGTTGGCGCCGGCCCTCATTCTGCTCGGAATACCGGCGAGCGTTTGGAGCAAGCAGGCTGGCAGTGTGCTTCATGGACGGCTTGCGCGACTGTTGTTTCATCCGCTCGTGACGCTCGGCTTGTTCAATCTCGTTCTCTTTTATACCCACCTGCCGTTCGTCGTCGATGGCCTGATGCCGACGCAGCTCGGATCATTCGCCATCGACATGTTGTGGTTCGCGGCCGGTATGTTGTTCTGGTGGCCGGTGCTGGTTCCCGTGCCGAGCCGGCCCTGGTTCAGCTACCCCATGAAGATGGGGTACCTGTTTCTCAACACGGTGCTCGCAACTATGCCCTACGCGTTCCTGACGTTCGGGGAGCTACCTTTCTACGGCATCTACGAGCTATCGCCACCCATGGGCGGGTTCACGGCCCGGCAAGATCAGCAGGT
>JAZDDE010000051.1:0-9955 GCA_036679495.1 Gemmatimonadota bacterium
TTTGCTGGCACTCATCGCCATCGTCGTGATCGTAGCCATTAACACGCTCGCTCCGGCGATCTCGGCTTCGTTCAACAACACGGCCAGCGCCATTAGTAACGCTGGTAGCTGAACGAGAAGGCCCGGACTCACGGATGCGAGCCCGGGCCGTCGCCTCACAAGAGCGGCCGGGAGCCTCAACGCGTTTTCCCGGCCGCTTTCATTACGTGCCCACTGACGACCGAAACGTCCGACAGTCCGGGAGGAAGTGAATGCTTGCACCCTTCAAGAACCTTTGGCTGGATGAGTCTGGTCAAGATTTGACTGAGTACGCCGTTTTGCTGGCGCTCATCGCCATCATCGTGGTCGTAGCCATTAACACACTTGGGCCGGCAATCTCGGCCTCGTTCAATAACACGGCCAGCGCCCTCTCCGGCGCCGGTAGCTAAACCAGAGGGTCCGGACTCGCGAGCGCGAGCCCGGACGTCGCTTGACCAGAGCGGCCTTAGTCGTCTCCGTCCACCGGCAGTGCACTCACGCCACGGATCAGGGCGTCAATTCTCGCGGCGTCGGACTCGGCGAAGCCCTCCGCCTGGGCGAAAGTCTCGGCCGCCTCTACGTGCTCACGTCGCTTGCTGGGGAAGCCCTCCCAGATGGCGATAAAGGCAGCATCGATGTGGCGGTACGCAGCGGAAGTTACATCGCCCGTCATCTCGGCGACTTCCGCCGCTCGCTCCATCATCTCGCGCGAATCGCCGAACACGCCGGCGTAAAAGTACAGACGCGCCGACATGTCAAAGAAGAGGTATGAGTCGGCTTCGTCTCTGCCCTCCGCTTCCGCGCGGTAGAGTTCCGCGGCACCGTTCCAGTCGCCCGCCTCGTAGAGGCCAGAAGCTGCCTCGAACAGCGGATCCGTCTCTGATAGCACGCTGACTGTGATGGTGGGCAGCTCGTACATGGGTCGCTGCGTTTCCTGCGCAGCGATAGACGACGGCAACAAGAATACGGCGAGCGCGACCAGGGAAAGTATTCTCCGATCCTCAGCCATGTGAAGCCTCCTTGCTTGGCTCGGGTTCCGGTACTCGACGTCCGCAGCGTTCCAGGCCCCCGAGCGCTGCCCGCCTTTCCGTGCTCCGGAATCCGACCTGTGAGGGTAACATCAGACTACTACAGTATAATTATACTGAATTTCCTTGGGCCGGGCATATATTGCATCGTCCTGTTCTTCGCATGCGACTCTAGAAATGGACAAAGAGGTGACTGTGTACTCACGTATCTCTGTAGCCGTCTTCGGCCTGTTCCTGGCGGCGCCTCTTGCGCTCCTTGCACAGGAATCCACCGACCAGCTCGGCGAGGTGAGTTTCTCTACCTCCTGTGCTGACGATGTCAAAGCGGATTTCGACCGCGCCGTGGCGCTGCTCCATTCCTTTGAGTTCGAGGAGTCACGCGGGGTGTTTGAAACGATCGCCGCGCGGGACGCTGACTGCGCGATGGCCCATTGGGGTGTCGCGATGACCTACTACCATCCGCTATGGGCGCCACCGACGGACACCGACCTCGAGCTGGGTCACGCCGCCGCCGGCAGGGCCCAGGCGTTATCTGCCTCGGAGCGAGAGGAAGCTCACATCGAGGCGATCGCCACTTTCTACCGAGACTACGAGACACTCGACCACCGCACGCGGGCGTGGGCGTACGAAGAGGGAATGGCCAAGGCACACGCGACCGTTCCCGACGACCGGGAGTCCGAGATTTTTTACTTGCTGGCAGTGCTGAGCAACGCCGATCCGACGGACAAGACGTACGCCGTGCAAAAACGCACCGGGGCCAGGGCCGAGGAGTTGTGGGCCGAGATGCCTGATCACCCGGGGCTGGTGCACTATATCATTCATAGCTACGACTATCCGCCGCTGGCCGATCAGGCAGTCGAAGCCGCCCATGGGGCGTTGGCGCAAGCTCAGCTGGGCGAGATGCATGCTCTCGACTACCTGGCGTACGCCTACCTGCAACAAGGCCGAGACGAACAGGCGCGCGAGGTTCTCGACCACATTGATGCCATTGAAGACCTCAACTGGAAGAACGGTGTCGTAGCGTTCAACGCGGGCGCCGTGCCCGCGCGCTTCACCCTGGAACGGCGCCAATGGAAGGCCGCTGCATCGCTCTCACCGCCAGCCGCTGCCGAGGACGTCGGCGGCGTGTACGAGACTCGGGTGCTGGTCGCGCTTCGCTATTGGGTCCGCGCGGTCGGTGCGGCTCGCAGCGGTCAGATCGAACAGGCCGGGCAGGACCTGGTGCGGCTCACCGGTATCGCCGCAGAGCTCGAGGAACATAGAAATGTCTGGGCCCGCAACACCAGCGAGGTGTTACGGCTGGAGGCCGCTGCCTGGTTGGCGCTGGCTCAAGGTGAAAACGAGCAGGCGCTCGCGCTGATGCGGACTGCGGCAGAACTGGAAGATGAGACCGACAAGAGCGGGCTCAGCCCCGGACGCGTCCTGCCCGTCCACGAGCAACTCGGAGACATGCTCATGGAACTTGGCCGGCCCGCCGAGGCGCAGCAGGAGTACGAGACCTCTCTCCAGCATGCCCGCCATCGCTTCAACAGCATCTATGGTGCGGCGCGGGCCGCACGGGCTGCAGGAGACGAGGAAGCAGCGCGAGGCCACTATCAGAAACTTCTGGAGCTCGCGTCGCCAGACAGCGCTCGCCCCGAAGTACAGGAAGCGAGAGTCCAAATTTCGGCGAACTGATTTATGCGTGCTCGGGCACAAGAGCCGAGACTTCCGCCTCGTCAGGCGCGCTTTCGGGCTCTTCTCAGCACACGATTTGTAACACGGCTTTCGCCCTTCCTAACCGGCCCGTGGCTGGTGGCAGGAACTCGGGGCCAGACGTAGGTTGCGCCGCGGGCGGCGCCGCGCACCGCCGGATGACCCCAGATCACCTGATTCTCAGCATTAGAGTGGTACCGAGGAGGCACTAGATGTCGGATTCCGTAACCATCACCGACAACCGGACCGGCGAGTCGTACGAGGTCCCGATCATGTATGGTACCTACCCCAAAGGTGGGGCCGCAATCAGCGCCATGGCTCTGCGGCAGATCAAGGTGTCCGACGACGATTTCGGACTCATAACGTATGACCCAGGCTTCGCGAACACGGCCTCGACAAAAAGTTCGATTACGTACATCGATGGCGGCGAGGGAATTCTTCGGTACCGCGGCTATTCGATCGAGGAATTGGCCGAGCAGAGCTCGTTTCTCGAGGTTGCCTACCTGCTGTTGATCGGCGAGCTGCCGAACCAGGATGAACTCGCCAGTTGGAAGCACGAGATCATTCACCACACAATCGTTCACGAGAACGTCAAGAAGCTCGTGGACGGATTCCGCTACGACGCGCACCCGATGGGAATGCTGATCAGCACGATCGCGGCACTGTCCACTTTCTACCCCGAAGCACGTCACATCGATGAGCAGGATGTCCGAACGAAGCAGATTCACCGACTCATCGCCAAAGTGCCGACGATTGCGGCCTTCGCGTACCGGCACAGCAGGGGCCTGCCATACGCGTATCCGGATAATGATCTGAGCTATACGGGCAATTTTCTGGGCATGATGTACCGGCTGGCCGAACCGAAGTACAAGCCCGACCCGATCATCGAGAAAGTGCTCGACATTCTCTTCATCTTGCACGCCGATCATGAGCAGAACTGCAGCGCGAACGCGATGCGCAGCGTGGGTAGTTCTCATCCCGATCCCTATGTCTGCGTGGCCGCGGCGGCGGCGGGTTTGTACGGCCCCCTGCACGGCGGGGCGAATGAGATGGTGCTTCGAATGCTCCGGGAGATCGGGACCGTAGACCGCATTCCGAGCTACATCGAGCGAGTGAAGAAGGGCGAGTTCCGTCTGATGGGCTTTGGCCATCGGGTGTACAAGAACTACGATCCTCGGGCCAGGATTCTGCGCGAATTAGCGCCCAAGGTTTTTGAAGTGACGGGCCGCAATCCTCTCATCGACATCGCGACGGAGCTGGAGAGGATTGCACTCGAGGACGACTACTTCGTCTCCCGCAACCTGTATCCCAACGTCGATTTCTATTCCGGAATCATCTATCAAGCGATGGGATTTCCGGTCAGAATGTTCCCGGTACTCTTCGCCATCCCGCGGACCGCTGGCTGGCTCGCTCAGTGGAGCGAGATGCTGATCGATCCGGAGCAGAGAATCGCGCGGCCGCGTCAGGTGTTCCTGGGCGTAGACGAGCGGTCCTTCGTGGCGCTCCCCGACCGATAGGCAACTCCACAGCCCAGCACAGCCGGTATCCCTATTTTACATGATGTAAACTTATGTATGTCTTTTATAGACATGTACTACAGCGTGCCGCGCCAAGTTGTGCAGCCGCGGCCTATATGAGCGTTCTCGCGAGCTAGCGGCGGCAAGAGGGAGACATGGAAGCCTTCAATCTTTTCGCAGTACTCACGGCGCTGGCCGCTTTGTTCGGCTGGCTGAACCATAAGTACATCAAGCTGCCCACCACCATCGGACTGATGGTCATCTCGATGGTCTTCTCCATCGCGCTCCTGGTCCTCGGCCGGCTGGGCGCCGGCGTCGTGGACCCGCTCGTCGTGTTGATCAGCTCCGTCGAGCTTGATGAGGCGCTCCTGCACGGAATGCTCGGCGCCCTGCTGTTCGCAGGTGCTCAGCACGTGGAGCTGAACGATCTGGCGGAGCAGAAGTGGATCATTCTGCTGCTGGCGACCACCGGAGTACTCATCTCGGCGACCACGGTGGCCGCCGGCACGTTCTACATCTTCGGGTCTCTAGGCATGCAAGTTCCGTTCGTAACCTGCCTTCTGTTTGGATCTCTGATCGCGCCTACCGATCCGATCGCGGTGGGGTCGATTCTCCGCAAGCTCCGAGTGCCTTCTTCTCTGCTGACCAAGATCACTGGCGAGTCACTGTTCAACGACGGCATCGGTGTGGTGCTCTTTCTGGCTGTGCTCGGCGTGGCTTCGGGTGGGCACGGGGTCGGCGTGGCCGAGGTGGCAGAGCTGCTCGTGGTCGAGGTGGGGGGAGGGATTCTGTACGGAGCCGGCCTGGGCTGGGTCGTGTTCCGCATGCTCAAGAGCATCGATAACTATCAGGTGGAGATATTGCTCACGCTGGCTCTGGTGACAGCCGGGTACGCGTTTGCCGCGTTCATCCATGTTTCGGGGCCGCTGGCTATGGTGGTCTCCGGTCTGATGATCGGAAACCAGGGCCGCACGTTCGCCATGTCCGACCTTACGCGTGAACGCCTGGACGCGTTCTGGGAGCTGGTCGACGAGTTTCTGAACGCCCTTCTCTTCGTCATGATCGGAGTCGAACTCCTGATCCTGACCCTTGAGGGGTCCTACATACTGGCAGGACTCCTGACGATTCCGCTTGTTCTGGGCGCCAGGTTCATCAGTGTGGCGGTTCCGATCGTGTTGCGCCGCCCCGTGCGCGAGTTTTCTCCGCACGTCATCAAGATTCTGACCTGGGCCGGGCTGCGCGGAGGGATCTCCGTGGCCCTGGCCCTCTCGCTACCCGCGGAGCAGTCACGAGATCTGCTACTGACGGTGACCTACGCGGTGGTTAGTTTTTCGATCATCGTTCAGGGCCTCACGGTGGAGCGCCTCCTTCGCAGCCTTGCCGGCCCGGAGTTGGACCCGGACGCGATTTAACAGAGACCAGAGAGTATGGATTCGAAGCGAGCTGTCGTTTGCGGGGCGGGCGGGTTCATTGGCCACCACCTGGCTGGACTCCTCAAGGAGCGCGGCTACTGGGTGCGAGGGGTGGATATCAAGCACCAGGAGTTCGCCGAGTCACCGGCGGACGAATTTCTCCTGTTGGATCTGCGCCGCCCTGAGGATTGCCGCGCCGCGCTCGATCTAGGCGGGACCTCTGTGGATGAGGTGTATCAGCTCGCCGCCGACATGGGCGGGATGGGCTTTATTCATTCGGCCGAGTGCGAGATCATGACCAACAGCGCGCTCGTCAACATCAACATGGTAAACGCCGCCGCGGCTGCGGGAGCCGGCCGGTATCTGTTCTCCTCGTCCGCCTGTGTGTACCGGGACCAGGTGGTGGGAGACGAATATCTTACCGAGGACGACGCCTATCCCGCCCTGCCCGATAACGAGTACGGGTGGGAGAAACTATACGCGGAGCGAATGGCGCTGGCGTTTGGCCGGAACACGGACCTCGTGACGCGCGTCGCCAGGTTCCAAAACTGTTTCGGCGCCTATGGCACCTGGCAGGGTGGCCGCGAGAAGGCGCCGGCCGCCATCTGCAGGAAAGTGGCCATGGCTGAGGATGGCGGCGAGATCGAGGTGTGGGGCGATGGGTCCGCGCTGCGGGTCTACACGTACGTGCCTGATCTGTGCGAAGGAATCTACTCTCTCATGCACTCAGACCTCACCGCGCCTGCCAACATCGGAACGGATGAGCTCGTATCGGTGACCGGGCTTGTGGAGACCGTGGCAGAAGTTGCCGGAAAAGACATCCGCATTCGCCACGTGGACGGGCCGGTCGGTGTTCTGGCGCGCTACCACACGACGGACCGGATTCGCTCCACCGGCTGGGAGCCCCGCCACACGTTCCGTCAGGGCATTGAAGACACGTACCCTTGGATTCGCGAGCAGGTGGAGCGCGTGACCGCCGGGACGGCGTAGTCCTCCGCGCATGACAGGTTGGCCCGGCGCTGATGGCCTGCCTGCGCCACACCTCACAGTCATCGGCGGCGCCTCTCTGGATTTGCTCCATTTCGCTGGCCGGAGCGAGCGATCAGGCGGCGGAGCCGGACTCTACACGGCTCTCGCGGCGGCGCGGGCCGGCGCTCACGTCACCATGGTGGCCCCCCGGCCTGACCCCATGCCCGAAAAGCTCCAGGCAGCGGCAGATATTCTCGATTGGTTAGGACCCGCGGTGCCTCCGTCAGAGCTGCCCCACTTCGAGATCGAGCAGCGCCCCGGCGGCGAGACGATCTACCACAAGGCCGTTTGGGGTTCGGAGGCACTTCTCAGGCCCGAGCAAATGCCGGCTGGTCTCCCGCGCGATTGGGTGTACGTCGTACCCATGCTCGAGCCTGAGATTCAGGTACGCTTCACCCAGGATTTTCAGGCCCGAGGGCTGCGGGTAGCCTGCGGGACGTACGGCGGCGCTACGACGCGCCACCGGGACTTGGTGTTCGCCTCGATGGCGGCAGCCGACATCTTCTTCTGCAACCAGCCGGAAGCGGAGACTCTGTTCAGCTCCCTTGATCAGGTCCAGGTCGAACCGGGTAGGCTGGCTTTCGTCACCCTCGGCGCCCGGGGCGCTCTTGTGGTGCAGGGAAGTGCCGTGAGTGAGGTACGAGGCTTGCCGGTAGAGGCCCTCGATCCCACCGGAGCGGGCGACACGTTCTGCGGCACTGTGCTGGCCGCTCCCGAATACCCGGCCGATCCTCGGGTCGTTCTGAACGCCGAGCGGGTTGTGTCGGTGGCCGACGTGCTGAGAGACGCGCCGGGTGTCGAAGAGTTTCCGTTTGCCGGAGATCCCTATCCGGATCGAGACGATCCGCGCTGCCTGGACTTCTTCTTCACGGGCACGCTCCAGCAATTCGGATTCTGGACCGAGTCAGCCGGGCGCTACGAACTCCCGATGATTGCGGGGCTTGGCGGGAGGGAGCTCAAGGGTAGCGACTATTTGTGGGCCCTCTACGCACGGTGGCTCCGGGCCGCGCCTGAGGAACTGACCCCGTCCGGCCACGCGGGGCTGGATACGGACGTGTTCGCCGTGAGGTACGCAGCAGACGACGGTTCCGAGCCGATGCCGGCCCTCGACCTTCACTTGAGCCAGGCAAAGGACTACGGCCGCGATATGATGGCGCTCGGCTGGACCCCGGACAGTGTCGTGTCCCGGGCGAACGACAGTCCGCACCCTCTCGCCGCATTCCTCAGCCTTCTGGACCACGTGGGCGGATACAAAGAAGACCCGCTCCGGAAGAAGTCCGCCTTGCTAGCGATCATCCTGATGCAGCGGCCGGAGCGTTTTCTGCGGTCCGCTCCCGGCGAGCAGACCCCGCCGATCGTAGACTATCACCTGCAGCGGAGCTGCCTGCGCACCGGACTCATCCAGGCGACAGACGCCGAGCTCAGGAGCCGCCTCGAGCGCCGCGAGGTCGTCACTCCAGAGGAAGAGGAGGCGGTCCGGCGAGCTTCCTATACCGCGGCCCAGCGAGTGTGCATGATTTCAGGCCGGACGATGGGCGCGGTGGACTGGTTCTTCTTCCAGAACCGAACCCGCTGCCCGGAGATGACCCAGCCGGAGTGTGCCGCGTGTCCGCTCGACTCGGTTTGCTCACACGACACCCGGCTCTTCCAGCCAGTGCACCGGACCACCTACTACTAGGGAGCCGCCTATCTCGATGCTGTTTCTGACCGGATTCCCCGGCTTTCTGGCCTCGGGGCTGCTGCCGAGGCTGCTGGCGCGCGGCTCGAGCGTGAGCGCCGTATGCCTTGTAGAGCCCCGGTTCGTGTCGGCGGCTCATCACCGGATCCAGGAATGGGAGCTCGCCGATCCGTCACTGAAGAGCCGAATCCGGGTTATAGAGGGAGATATTACTGAACCGGACTTGGGCCTTGGGCCGGCCGACGATCTCAGGGCTGAGGTGAGTGAGATATTCCACCTGGCGGCGATCTACGACCTGGCGGTGGCCGCCGAGCCGGCACAGCGGATCAATGTTGAAGGCACGCGCAATGTGCTCGACTTTGCTGGCGGATGTGGACGGGGTGGAGCAGACGGTCTCGAGCGCTTGCACTACGTGAGCACCTGTTACGTCAGCGGCCGCTACGCGGGCGCCTACTCAGAAGCAGACCTCGACAAGGGCCAAGCGTTCAACAACCACTACGAAGAGACCAAGTTCCGGGCCGAGGTGCTTGTTCAGAACGCTCAGTCGCAGGGACTTCCAGCCACCATCTATCGCCCTTCAATCGTCGTAGGAGACAGCCGCACGGGGGCGACACAGAAATACGATGGGCCGTACGCGTTTGTCCGCTGGATCCTCCGCCAATACGGCGTCGCGGTTGTCCCTAAAGTCGGAGATTCGAGCCGCACCCGGCTGAATATGGTTCCGAGCGACTACGTGACCGCGGCCATCGCGGCTCTATCCGCTCTCCCGCACTCTGTGGGGCGTGTGTATCAGCTTGCCGATCCCGACCCTCCGACCGTGGCGGAATTTCTGTCCCTCCTGGAAGTGGCCTGCGGCCGGCGGCTGCTGAGGGTGCCTATCCGTGGGTCCTTCCTGAAGGCGTTCCTGATTCGGGCCCCGGGCGCATCGCGCCTGATGGGAGTGCCGGCCGAGATGATCGATTATCTGGTGCACCCGACTTACTATACGGCGGGCGCTGCGGCGGAAGACCTGAAGGGCACCGGTATCCAGGTTCCGCGGCTGACCAGCTACCTGGACAACTTGGTCACGTTCGTCCGGAACAACCCGAAACTCTAGCCCTTCGTACCTGGCCGGGCGGCGAGGAGATCGTCGGCGTCTTCCCGGCTGGCGCGCGAGAGGATGATGCCGCCGAGTACGAGCACGGCCCCGACAATCTGGAGGCTAGTCGGAATCTCCCCGATCGTTCCCCAGGCGAACAGGATGGCCACGATCGGAATCGTGTTAGAGTATAGGGCCGTCCGGCTGCTTCCGAGGTGCTTGATTCCGTAGTTCCACAGCACGTAGGCGACGGCGATACCGAACACTCCGCTGTACCCGAGGGCCGCCCAGCCCAAGACCGTGACCTCAGCCCACGGCTGCCGAATAATCGACGGTGCCGCCACCACCAATAGCACGGCCGCGCCGATCCACATCGTGAGCGCCGTCACCGGTAGCGTGCCATACTCCCGGACCAGAGGCCGCGTGCCGACGGTATAGATCGACCACACCAGCGCCGCCAGGAGACTCAGCATGTCGCCGCGCATCGTAGTGGCCCCGAA
>JAZDDE010000052.1:0-5505 GCA_036679495.1 Gemmatimonadota bacterium
GATTACGTACAGCTTTTCTGCGTAACGAGTCAGAAATTCGCCCTCTTCGACCGCCGCGTCGCCGCCGCCGATGACCGCGATTCGCTCTCCTTTGAAGAACGCACCGTCACAGATCGCGCAATATGACACGCCCCGGCCTGAGTACTCAGACTCACCCGGCACGTCCAGCAGCTTGTGTGTACCACCGGCCGTCATTATGACGGCGGGAGCGCGGTACGTGTCGCCTTCCGCTGTCTGCACGACGAAGCGACCTTCGGAATCCCGTTCGACCGAGCTGACACTCCCACGCGTGTGCCCTGTGCCGAACGACTCGGCGTGCTCCGCCATGGCGTCAGCCAGCTCCATCCCGCCGATCGTCTTGATGCCCGGGTAATCGTCCACCCGGTCGGTGAGCAGCAGCTGCCCGCCGGGCGGACCGGGATCGATCATAACGGCGTCCATCTCCGAACGCGCTGCGTACAGGGCTGCGCAGAGGCCCGCAGGCCCTGCGCCTACAATGATCAGCTCGTGGTCACGTACTTCCATCGATCTCTATCCTTATCCCGCTCACCCCGGAGCTACGGGGCGTTGTTTCTTTGCTCGCACCTGGAAAATATCGCGTCCAGCCACTCGTCGGGTACGTTCTCGGTGCCGGTCGGAGCGCCCCCCGAATCTGGCCCGTGCCAGTCGGATCCACCACCCCGCAGCAGCCCGTGCCGCTCAACCAACCGTTCCAGCGTGGCCCGTTCCTGGGGTCCGTTGCTGGGGTGCATAATCTCGATTCCGTCCAGACCCTCGGCCACCCAGCGTTCGATGTCCGCGTCGGAGTACGAATCGCCCGGATGGGCAAGGATCGTGACCCCTCCCGCCTCGCGGACCAGATCGATCACACCGGCCGGGGGAGTCGGAGGCTTCTCCACGAACCCGGGGCACCCGCGCCCAAGAAGCCGGCCGAACACCTCCCGGGTGTTTCGCGCCCAGCCCCCGCCGATGAGGGCCCGCGACACATGCGCCCGGGTGGCGGATCCGTCTCCCGACAGGTCTAGAACGTCTTGCGCGGTGATCGGGATCCCCAGCCCGTTAAGGCGGCTGATCATTTCATGCACCCGGGACCACCGTGCCTCGCGGACATCGGCCAGAAAAGCGAGAAGTCCGCCGTGGCCAGGATCGAACCCGTATGCGAGCAGGTGGATCGAAACGCCAGGCTCGTTGGCGCTGATCTCCGAACCCGAGATGTACCGTATCCCCAGCCGCTCACATTCCGCCGAGGCTTCGGCCAGTCCCGCAACGGTGTCGTGGTCGGTCAGAGACAGGCCCGTCACCCCGGCATTGGCCGCCGCCTGAACTACTGCGTGCGGCTCGAGAACACCGTCGGAGGCCGTCGAGTGGAGATGGAGATCTACCTTGTTCAGGGGCGGGCCATGGACCGGGAGGACTCGAAGAGACTCCGCACCTCATCGGCCGATATCGCTTCCAATTCGGCGTCGGTTCGAGCCCGGGCCTGCTCCACCAGGGCAACCCGGTATGGGCGCTGACCGTTGGTCGTGCAGAAAAACACGACGGCAGCGTAGCCGTCCTGCGGAGCTTCCTCACTCATACGTACGGTCCACGTATCGCCGTCCGCCTTTATCGATGTCGTCATTTCTGTCTGGTTCGCTCTACCTGAATGAGACGCGCGAGGTCTGCTCCCACCGCCGTATTTGTATCGGACACGCTCACGAGAATCTCATCCGGACTTCCTTCCGGATCCGTCCTCACGACCGCCACCCTCGTGCCGATCAAGAGACCCTTGGATGAGAGGAGTCGCAACCAATCGGGGTCCTCATCGGGCACCTCTCGGATCACGGCATCTGTGCCGGGTGGCAGTTCGGACAGAGACTCTAAAGGCCTCCTGACGATACGGCCTCCCTGAGACGGGATCGGGGCGCCGTGGGGATCCACCTTCGGGTTCCCGAGCGCGGCGGCCATGCTCTCGATCAGAACATCCGAAGCCGCGTGCTCCAGGCGCTCGGCCTCCTCATGCACGGTATCCCAGCCGAATCCCAGTCTCTCGATAAGGTATGTCTCCAGGATACGGTGGCGGCGAATGATTCTGAGCGCCGCACTGCGCCCTGTCTCAGTCAGTCTGGCACCGTAGTACGGCGTATGCTCGAGCAGACCGCGGTCCGCCAGCCCTTTGACCATGTTGGTGACCGAGGCCGCCGTTCGGGCCAGCTCTTCGGCAAGCGCGGATGTTGCCACCGCCTCCGAGTCCCCTCCGAGCTTGTAGATCGCCTTGAGATAGTCCTCCACAGCGCGGCTGTGTAAGGCCTTTGGCATCAGTCCGCGCTCACATCGGGAGGAAAGACTCGTCCCCTGTTAGCCGGCACAGGAAGGCGGCGATCAGGCTGGCGCACTGATCGAGATCCGCATACGAGACGATCTGATTCGGTGAGTGCATATAGCGATTTGGAATCGAGACGATGGCGGTAGCCACTCCCGATTTGGCGAGGCGAATGGCGTCCGCGTCCGTGCCTGTCATGGCTGGCAGGGCCTGTATTTGCACCGCAATTTCCTCCGCCTCGGCCGCCGCGAGCAGATGCCCGTACACGACCGGATTGATCGCCGCACCTCGGGCCAGAACCGGGCCGGCCCCGAGCCGCACGTCGCCATGCTCTTTCTTGTCCATCGACGGGTGGTCGGTGGCGTGCGTGACATCAATTACGATCCCGACGTCCGGTGAGAGACCATAGGAACCCGTCCGCGCTCCACCACTGGCTGCGTATCCGATCTCTTCCTGCGTGGTCGCCGCGGCGACCACGCGCGCCGTGCATCCCGCCTGTTTGGCACGCCTGAGGGCCTCCAGCGCCACCACAGCGCCGGCTCTGTCGTCAACCGAACGGGCGGCCACGGTCCCACCGGACAGCTCGAGAGTGTCGGATCGCACGACGGCCACGTCACCGATGCCGACTCGGGACTGAGCCTGCTCACCATTCTCGGCCCCGATATCAATCCACAGCTCCTTCAGCTTGACCGCTTTGCCCGCATCCTCGCGTGGCACCAGGTGCACCGCCCGGCGACCGACCACCCCATCTACGGTCGAATCGGCCGCGAGGATCTCCACCCGCTGGCCCACCAGGACTTGAGGATCCCATCCTCCGACCCCACGAACGTAGAGAAATCCTTCATCATCGATGTGATGGATCATCAGGCCGATTTCGTCGATATGACCGGCTAGCATGACGGTCGGCGCACCGTCCGCGTTGATCGACGCGAAGCTGTTTCCGTGTACATCACCCCAGATTTCGGTCGCAAACCCGCCCGCAATGTCCCGCCACACTGCCGAAGCGGCGGTTTCGAAGCCGGATGGCCCCTTGGCGTCGAGCAGCTTGACTAGAGATTCACGCAGTTCTGAGTCCATAGGCCGGACTGATCTCCCTTCAGTTCAGGATGCCTCAATTCAGGACGCCTCAATTCAGGACGCCTCGCGCTGCAGTACCTCCAGAAGGCGGCTGCGGAGGCTATCGCTCGGGACGTCGTGGTCCGCGGCTGACCGAAGTTGTTCCAAGAACCGCTTTTCGAACTTGAGATGCTGGAAGCACTCTGCACAGCTTTCGATATGGGCCCGTACCCGAAGCCGCTCGGCCGAATCCAATTCTCCATCCAGGAATTCGTATAGGACTTCGAGGCATTCATCGCAGCTCAACGCACGTACCCCATCTCCACGCCGTACTCGTACAGAGCCTGCTGTAGCCGCTTTCGGGCCCGAAACAGGCGAGATTTCACAGTTCCGACCGGTATGTCCATCAGGTCGGCGACCTCCTGGTAGCTGAGCCCCTGGAGGTCGGAGAGAATGACCGGAATGCGAAACTCTTCGGGTAGATCCTGAATCGCGCGGACGACGTCGCCATCCATGACCCGGTCAAACATTTCCCCCGACGGGTCGGCCGCGAAAAGGCCGTCGGAGGAAGGGCGATCCGCTATAGGGTCGTACTCGAGCGGTACCGGCCGTGCCTTAGTCTTTCGAAATTCGTTGATGAAAGTGTTTCGGAGGATGGTCATCAGCCAGGCACGGCAGTTGGTGCCGGCTTCGAAGCGATCCCACGATCGGAAGGCCTTCAGAATCGCGTCCTGCACCAGATCCTGAGCCCGAGGCTCGTCGCCGCCGGTGAGACGCAGGGCCAGGCCGAACAGGGCGTCCAGATGCACGAGCGCCTCCTTCTCGAAGTCGCGCCGCTTGTCGTCAGCCTGCTCGCTCATTGTCATCCGAGGTGTGAGGACGCAGAAGGGTCATCCAAGGTGACGGCTCCACGTATCTACAGGCAAGAACAGCGAGAAGCCGGCGTCCCGTTTACGGCGGAACACCGGCTTCGTGCGGTCATAGGGACCGAGACTTCTGGTACTACTTCCGGCGTATGGCCGGCGAACTTGGAGACCTAGTTGAAGCCTCCGGGCGGGCAGTGTCCTCCGCCGATGCCGAAACCGCCGCCGGTACCTCTCTCACCGCCGATTGCCGCGAGCACGGAAACAGACCGGCCATCAATGGATCTGTAGCTGCTGGCCGGCGAATCGCTGGCGCCGAAACCGCCTGCGGCCGCGTACGTCACTGCGACCGGCTCTTCGTCCTCCCGCAAGTCAATCAGGTCCATAATCGCAACCGCCGATGGGATGGCCGCCGCAAGGACCGCGTTCATGCTTGGGAGCCTTGCTAGCGCGAGGCTCGCCGCAGCCGAGCCGCCACTCGCCTCCGCGGCGACTTCGACGGGCTGGACGTTCACCACTTCGAGCGGGGACTCGGTATCAATGTCGTCCGGCAGAGAGACGAGTACCGGTGTACCACCGTCAGCGTCTCCATAGCTAGGAATGGACAGGGTCCCAAACGCTAGCAGAGCGCCGTGTAACGCCGCGGAAACGGCCAGTCCGGCCCACAGTGCTCGTTTGAATGTCCGATCAGCCTCTGCTCGCTTACCCATCATCCTCGTCCTCCGGTTCTCGTAAGGCCGGGCCTGCTGCGTCGACGCAGCGGCCGGCCCATGCGCGGCAAATCCAATCTAACAACACCTCGTAGGTTTGACAGTTCCCCCTACTAAAATGTTAGTTGTCGGTTATGTGCGGTCGCTTCTCCCTGGCCACGCCGGCCAAAGAGTGGGCGGCGCTGTTCGAAGTGGAGGCCCCTGATGTTCCGCCCCGCTACAACATCGCGCCGACCCAGGAAATACTAGCGGTGCGAGCCTGTCCGCCCAGCGGCGCCGACGCGACCCGCAGCGCCGATCAGCGCAGCCGCGGCCGCGAGGTGGTCGAGCTTCGCTGGGGGCTCGTTCCGTTCTGGGCGCAGAGTCCCGATTTCGAGGCCAGCACCTTTAATGCCCGCTCGGAGACCGCGGCCGACCGCCCCGCCTTTCGAGAACCCCTTCGGCACCGTCGTTGCCTGATCCCCGCGAACGGCTTCTACGAGTGGACCTCGGTCGGAAGACTTCGGCAGCCGCACTGGATCCATCTGGCCGGCGAGCGCCCCTTCGGCTTTGCGGGTCTGTGGGACTCCTGGTC
>JAZDDE010000053.1:0-10172 GCA_036679495.1 Gemmatimonadota bacterium
ACCTCTGGCACAGCTACCAGAACGCATGCCCATGCGGCCACCGCGACGACGACTGTCCCAACTCTCCGTGTTGCATTGTTGCTCACGATCCCTCCCTATCCCTGTCGCTCATCCAGCCACTCCAGGATCGGTACCTTGTTGCTGGTTAGATTCTTCCGCAGCCACTCACACGCCTGGTCCATTTCGCCCACCTTCAGCGCCCAAAGAATCTCGATGTGCTCCTGGTTCGCTATGTCGATGACCGAGCGCTCCCGGTCGAAGGCCAGGCCGTAGCGCCGAAAGCGGTTGATGAAGTGCGTGACGAGCCCGATGAGAACCTCGTTCTCGCACCCGGACACGAGCTCGAGATGCCAGGCCTCGTCGAGCGATACCCGGGTCTTCATGTCGCTCGCCGCCCGCATCTCCTCATTGAGGCGCTCCAGCGTCTCGAAGCTCTCGGCCGACGGAATGCCCGACTGCCTCAGCGCCTCCGGGTCGAGAAGGGCGCGCATCGGATACAGATCTTCGAATTCCTTGCGGGTCAACTCCCGAACGAAGCAGCCCCGGCGCGGAATGCTGATCAGCGCCCCTTCCGCGACAAGCGTCGTCAGTGCTTCGCGCAGGGGCGTGCGGCTGACACCGAGCCCCTCTGACAGGTGCACCTCGTTGATGCGCTCCCCGCCACTCAGATCGCCGTCGAAGATCATGTCACGCAGCGAATTGGCCAGCTGCTGGCTGATATTGAGGCGGGTGTCCGCGGTCAGTGTGGGTGTCGTGGTGGCCGCTGGCATACTGCATACAGTATGCACTTATCACAAATGGCGCAAATGTATGGGCTTGCTGTCATCTCTACCCCAACGCCATCCGGTGATTCCGCCTGACCTCCTCGATGCGATCAGGCGAGATTCCGGCCTCGGAGGCGATCTCCGTCCAGCCGTCCACGGCGCTGACAACTTCGCTGACCACCCGGCCCGACTGGGCAGCCTTCAGGTTGCAGAAACGGCCGAACTCCAAGAGATCATTCGCCGTGAAGCCATCCCGTTTCCCGTTCAGGCTCATCTGGTGCTCGTGCGTCCAGGTGCCGCCGGGGTTGTAGGCGTAGGTGATGTCAAAGGCAGGTGAGAGCGACCAGCGACCCGCCCTATCCATGAGGAACGCGACGTTCTTCACATGGTCGTCCTGGTTGCGGGCCACCACATTGAACACGGTCCGCCGGAACTGCTGCTCGATCTCGGGCTGCGGTAGCCGAAGCCGGCGCATGACCTCCACTGCCTGCTCATACGAGTAGGCGCCGGCAGCATTGTAGTCGAAGTGGGCGAGAGCACCGAGCGACTGCATGTGCAGTTTGTCTCCGTCATCAGTCCGGTCGAACCTACGCGTCATGAAGTGGTGCCGGCCGCCCTCTTTCAAGATCCGGCACTCGGTCATCTCGATGCCCGCCCGCCTCGCCATCTCATAGTAGGCATACTCGATGAGTCCATAACCGAGTGCCGTTCCGACCTCGCGATCACTGATCGACCGCACGCCGTCGAACTTGAGCACCCAGTGCGAAAACCCAAGCTCAAGCCCTTCCTGCCCCGATCGAATGGTCTGCGTATCGGGATTCCATGCGATGACGGCCTTGGCGCGCGCTCCGCCTGCGGATGTGCCGACCTGAAGGATCTGGTTAACAGCCTCTTCGCCATACTTCATGTCGGCTTCGAGGGCTGTGCGCTCGGCCAATACCGCGTCCGCCAGTTCGACAAGCGCCGCCACATCGAGGTCAGCTGAGGAAGCGTCCGGACCCTGCGCGGGGTGGTACTCCAAAGCCCCCATCCCGCGTGTTCCGATATAGCAAAGCCGCTCGACCGGATCGAAGGACGCCGGGGCGCGGCCCTGGCGAGAGAGCCACGCGTCGATCAGGGCGTTCCCGTACCGGTCGGGGAGCGAGTCTGCGACCATTCCCGGCAGGCCGTTGAAGGCGTCCTTTCCGAGCCCAGGGAACTGATAGATCTCCGGCCCGAGTGGCATCTTCAGGGGCGACGGCTGGATTCCGCTCGCTTGGAACTGTACGTCATACTCGAACGCGCCGATGCGGTCTGCGACGTTCCAGACGACCGCCCCGATGCGGCTCCCCCACAGACGCACCTCGGCGATGGTCACGACTCGTCGGCCCAGGTCCAGGCGTCCGATGTGTCCTCGGCGGCGGGGCCCTTCGTCTCACTAGGCCGCGTCATCCGCGAGCTCGCGCGACGTCCCGTAGCCCGCTTCCGTGTGCGGCCGGACCGTTCCAGCTGCTGGATGGGACTCTCCGGCACGTCTGGCACGAGCCGGTCCAGGCCGTCTCCCAGCCCGAGAGTGGTCAGGACTCGGAGGAAGTTCTCGAGCTGGGTTGACTCGCCGCCCTCCAGACGCGCCAATGTGCGGGTCGAAATACCAGCCGTACGGGCCAGTTCAGCCTGAGTGAGATTCCGGTTCAGCCGGTGCCTCGCCAGGCGCTCACCGAGCCGATCAAGCCGGCTCTGGAGCGGTCCCTCGGCCCCTTCTTGCATATGTTCTGTCATAATATGCCTCAAATGTCTAGTTATAGACTATTGAGCACATATTATGCCACTATTGATGTGTTGTCAATATCACCGTCTCGTGGCTACGCCGTCACTTATGGCTGATTACCATTATTTTGATCGATACAACGCCACTTTTGTCATGTTATATAAACGGCGGAGGGAACTGCTCGTGAGTAACCTAGTGACAAACCTCCGACCCGGAGTCCGTAAACGTTTGTCCCGCCACCGGCACGAACTCCCAGTCGTAGCTGCCGTCGCGGAGCGTCAGCTTCATGACCCCGAACGTGTCTGAGTTGCGGACCTCGCTCGTGCTTCCCGCGATCACGTGCGGGCGTAGGAACCGGCCCCCCGTGCCGACCACGATATGGCGCATGCCGGCCACGGGATCCGCCACACCGTTGCCGTCCATCGCGGCGAAGCGCTCGTAGCTGTGGTCGTGGCCCGCCAGGGCCAGCTCGGCGCCGAACTCGACCAGCGTCTCCCACAGCGTGCCCAGGGCCGGATCGTCGCCGTGGAAACCGGAACTGAATCGCGGGTGGTGCCAGTACGCCAGCGTGCACTCGTGAGGATCGTTCTCCAGCTCCGCGCGTAGCCAGGTCACCTGAGCCGAACCGGGCCCGACTCCCACTTTCGTATCGTTGCTGTTCAGGACGATGATCTTCCAGGCGCCCAGCACGAAACTGTACCAGCCCTCGGCGGGATCTCCGGCGTTCGCGCCGTAATAGTCGAAATACGGCTGACCGTTCAGCGTCTTGTAGTCGTGGTTTCCGATCGAGGGATACGTCCGCGCCTTGTGCCGGCCCCACGTGGGCTCGTAGCAATTCGTGAACTCGGTGGCCGTCCCGTCCTCGTAGGCGTTGTCGCCCAGCGTGAACACCGTGCCCGGGATCTGGTCCAAGAGGTCCGCTGTGCGCTCGTCATCGGGCGTGGTGCAATCGGCGATGTCCCCTGCCCCGACAAAGGTCTCGGCCGGGATCAGAATGCTGACGAGCGCCGAATCCGCCTGGCCCTCAGAAGACGCCCTAACGTACATGCTGCCGCGCGCCACACCCGTCACCAGCCCGGTGCTGTCCACCGTGCTTATCGCCGGATCGGCGGACGACCAGGCGACGGCCCGCCCCGTAAGCAGCTGCCCCGCAGAGTCCATCGTCGCCGCGGTCAGCTGCACCTGAGCCGCTATCTCCACCGAAGCCATGCCCGGAGTGACCGCTACCGAGGCCACCGGAGCCGTTGAGGGCGGCGGTGGGGGCGGCGGGTCGGGATCAGGCGCTGTCGGCGGGGCGTCCCCGCATGCCGCAGCCAGCACCGCGATGCCGATCGCCAGGGCGCCGTGTGCTCCTCGCCAACGCCGGCTCACGCTACCTGTACTCCTGCAGACCTACTGAACGGGCAGCTCCTGCAGTCCGCGCCGCCTCGGAAGCGAGCGTTCTATTGCGAAGCAATTGCAGCTCGCTGAAGAGACGGCCGTGGACTGATGGTGAGAGTGTGTGATCAGTAATCAGTTCTATCCGCCTTCTCGCCCCAGGCCTGAAAAGGTTCGAGAGAATCGTCCGTGGCCAGCTGTCGCATGGGCAGGTGGCGCTCTTCACGTGGCCGATCCAACTCCTTGTAGATGAAGTCGTCATCGAAGCCCGCGTCCGCCGCGTCCGCTTTGGTGGCCGCGAACCAGACCCGGTCCGGGCGAGCCCAATAGATAGCTCCCAGACACATGGGGCAGGGCTCGGTGCTACAGAAGATCTCACAGCCATCGAGCTGGAACGACTCCAGGTCGCGGCAGGCCGCGCGAATGGCCTGCACCTCCGCGTGGGCCGTGGGGTCGTGATGCGCCGTGACGCGGTTCACGCCTCGGGCCACGATCTGGCCATCCTTGACCACGACCGCGCCGAAGGGACCGCCGCCGTCCGCGACGTTCGCTACCGCGATCCGAATCGCTTCGGCCATGAACTCGGCGGCAGACGGGGAATCGTCTGCGCCGCAATCGCACGCGGACGAGCCGCTGCTCTGCAGATCTTCAGGCTGTGTAGACATAGTGAGAAAAGCTACAGGTCACGGGAGCGCGAAGCCACGGAATCGTTGCTTTGCTTCTTGAACTTGCGGAACTCCTCGGCTGACATGGGCTCTCCGAGATAGTAGCCCTGCGCCTCGTCACAGCCGTGCCTGCGAAGGAATTCGTATTGCTCGGCAGTCTCAACGCCCTCGGCGACTACGTTCAGGCCGAGCCTGTGCGCCGCGTCGATTATCCCCGCCGCCAGGGCTGCATCCTCGGGACTGCTGACGACGCTGCGAAGCAGCATGGAGTCGAGCTTCACGGAGTCCAGCGGCAGTCCCTGCATGTGAGACAGGGCAGAATATCCGCTTCCGAAATCGTCCAGAGATAGGCGGACACCGAGTTCGTCGAGCGCCGCGATGGCCAGCGGCATCTCAGGCCCGTTCGGAATGAGAGCGCTCTCCGTCATTTCGAGTTCGAGACGCTCCGCCGGGAGACCGGCATCAATCACTTTCTGGACCGAGTCTAGAAATTCCGGATCCGTCATTTGACTGGCTGACACGTTTACGCACAGGCGAAGATCGCCTTCGCCCTCCCAGACACGCTCTTCGAGTCCGGCCGTCTCCAGCACCCAGCGGCCGATATTCGTGATCAGACCTGCATCCTCGGCCACCGGTACGAATCGGCGCGGAGCTACCTGTCCCAGATCTGGATTACTCCACCGCAGCAGAGCCTCGGCGCCGACCAGTTCCCCGGTCTCGACATGCAGAAGCGGCAGGTACTCGAGATGGAACTCGTTGCCTGCCAGTGCCTGATGCAGCCGGGTTTCCATTGCGGATCGGCGATGCGCCTGCGCGCTCATTTCACGTGAAAAATAGGCGTGCCTGTCACCGCCATCCTCCATCGCGCGGTACATGGCAGCGTTGGAATTCCGAAGTATGGCGTGCGGGTCGTGCCCGTCAGTCGGATGGACAGAGATCCCGATGCTCGCCGTAAGGGCGGTTGCGCCGGGTAGCTCCGACTCGTCGAGACGCAGCACCTCGAGGAGTTTTTCGGCTACTTTCTCGATGTCATCGCTGGAGCGCAGATCGGAACAGACAATGAGGAATTCTTCGCCGGAGAACCGCGCCACGGTATCACTGTCCCGTACCGCTTCGGAGAGGCGGTGCCCGACCAGCTGGAGGATTTGATCGCGCTCTTCGCTCGTCAGGCAGTCTGTGATCTCGGAGAATTTATCCAGTCCGATAAACATTGCGGCGGCGATTCCGCCGGTGCGACGGGCCGCGCTCAGCATCACAGAAAGCCGATCGAAAGCCAGCACCCGATTGGGAAGGCGCGTCAGCTGATCCATCCCGCTCTGATGTGACCACATGGGGTTGGCCGCGGCGGCTGCGATCTCCCGCCGAGATTTGGAGCGCTGCGTAAGCGGGTCGTCGC
Organism: Gemmatimonadota bacterium; assembly: GCA_036679495.1. Taxonomy (GTDB): domain Bacteria; phylum Gemmatimonadota; class Gemmatimonadetes; order Palauibacterales; family Palauibacteraceae; genus JAZDDE01. Next base: position 5,950 of record JAZDDE010000053.1, read on the forward strand.
CCGGACGCCCGGCCAGGTCGCGGGCGATACTTCCGGCAACGAGGCTGAGGCCATCCAGGCTCGCTGGAGAAAGATCGCGCGGCTTGCGGTCGAGCACGCATAGCAGGCCGAAGGGACGGCCGGCTTCATCGACTATGGGAACCCCGGCGAAGAACTGGAATCGCTCTTCGCCCGGCATGTCCAGGACTACGAATTCCTCGTCCGCCGGTATCTCGAACGGGGAGTGGCCCGCATTTATTTGTTCGGTCTCCGGAGTGAAGCCCGTCGCGGCGGCAAAGAAGCTTTCACCCCGATCAGCTAGCACGATGGCCGCCATCGGGGCCTCACAGACGATGCCGGCGAGCCGCACGGCCTCATCCAGAGACTCGTGGGGCAAATCGTGGCGCGGTGTTGCCGGGCTTTGAGGGGCAGCTGGGTCGGTAGACCCAATCGCTTGGGGGCGTAGTGATTTCATTGGCCCAGAGGTGTGCAGATTTCAAGCCAATGCTCAGGAGGGGGTTACGCCTTAATTACAGCATGCCGCAACATCATACACCAAAGAAGGTTACGTCGATTTTGGGGCCAAGCGTGGGCGCGGTGTGCGGTACCGGGATGGGCTCGGCGGCTGGCTTGGTCCCAGGAAACCGGCGAATCGCCACCAGATGGCGGGTAACTCTCTAGTGTGCGGCAGGTTGAGGACCTACTCGTGCCGGAGCGCTTCGATCGGGTCGAGTCTGGCGGCTCTCTGGGCCGGCCACAGTCCGAAGAAGATTCCCACCGCGGCGCTGAAGGCGAAGGCCACCGCGATAGACTCTAGCGAGATCAGGGTGTTCCAGCCCTGAAGGCGGGCCAGCGCGATAGCGCCCCCCGATCCTGCCAGTATGCCGAACACTCCGCCCAGCAGGCAAAGCGTGACCGCTTCGACCAGGAACTGCGATAGGATGCTGCGGCGGGTCGCTCCGACCGCCTTCCGGAGCCCAATCTCCTTCGTGCGCTCTGTTACGGAAACGAGCATGATGTTCATGATCCCGATTCCGCCTACGAGCAGGCTCACGGCTGCGATTCCGGCTAGCAGAAACGTGAATGTCTCCGTGGTCTCCTGGGCGGTGCTCAGAAACTCGGCCCGGTTACGGAGACGAAAGTCGTTGGACTGTCCGGGCCGGATTCCGTGCTCTTTCCGCAGCACCCCTTCGATGTCCACCATGGCGGCCATCATCATGGCGGGATCATGTACCTGGACCGTGATCGAGCGAAGCCGGTCCGAACCGTGCACCCGAAACTGGCCGGTCTTCAGCGGTATGAGGATCTGCTCGTCCGGATTGCTGAACCCCTGAGACCCCTTCTCGCTCAGCACCCCAAGGATCTCGAACGGAAGTCCGCGAATCATTATCTGCTGACCGATCATGGCGACCGGGTTGCCGCCCAGTTGCTCCGGAACGTCGCTCCCAAGCACAGCCACCCGGCGGCGGGAGTCGTTGTCGCCGACGCTGAACATCTCGCCAGCCATCACCGTGTAGCTGTTGACCTCGGCGTACTGAGGAGACGTCGCCACGATGCTCAGGTTGGCGTTCTCTCTGCCGAATTCGACCTGATAGCTGCCGGACATCTCCGGCACCACGTTCCGGAACATGGAAGGATCGGCCGCGAGCGCGTACGCGTCGTCCGTCGTGAGGCTGACCCGCTGGCCGCTGGCCACGCCGAACGAAAAAGACTGCCCCGCAAAGACCGACAATAGATCGGTTCCAAGCGCCTGGATCTGCTCTTCGACGGCCTGTTTGGCGCCGCTACCGAGGGCGACCATGGTAATCACCGCCCCGACACCGATCACAATGCCGAGCATCGTAAGGGCCGAGCGAAGTACGTTGGCGCGAATCGCCGCCAGAGCTACCCCGATGGTTTCCATCAGACGCCGCTCAGCTTCCGCTGCGATTCAAATGAGGCTGGCTCATCGGCTTCCGCTGAATCCCGGCAGTCCCGTTCGCCTGCTGATCCGCTCCTGGAAGGACTGCTGTGACTGAATCAGGCTCGAGCTCGGCAGCACCAACACGCTGTCCGCTTCCGTGACGCCGCTGATGACCTCCGAGTAGTCCAGGTCGGTCAGTCCCGTCACGACCCGCGTGGCGGTGGGCTGACTCCCGCGGACCACGAACACCACGTATTCGCCGCCGAAGTCCGCGGCCGATGTGGCTGGCCGGCGGGCCGGCTGACCGCCGTCGGCGCCTGCGTCACCGCCACCGGCACGCTGTCCACCGCCGCCACGTTGACCACCGCCGCGCTGACCGCCACCGGGCCGACCGCCACCCGGGCCGCCGCCAAGCGAGCCGCGGATCTGCTGCATGATGGCGCGGTCCGCGTCTGTGAGATCCTGGAATCCGCCCGACTCCAGCTTCGTAAGCACGGGCCGCACCTGTGCCACGGTGAGTCCCTCCGGCAGCGTAACCTGCCGTCCCCTGAACTCGATCGTCTGCTCCCCGGCATCGTCATCCGCCGCCTCGCCAGCCGCAGGACTCCCCGCCGGGTCGCCGCCGTTCGCGACTCGTTCGCGTTCCACTTGAGCCGCCAGCTGCGCCTGCACAGTCTCCATGTCGAGACCCAGAACGGCCGCGGCTGAACTCACGTCCGACGGGGTCCTGAGCGCTGCATTGGGTACCGTAAGTACGCCATCCTTGCGGCCGATGTGGATCTCGACTTCCGCGCTCATTCCGCTCCTGAGCAACCCTTCGTCGTTGGGAATTCGGGTCAGAACCGGAAACATCGTGACGTTCTGCTGCGTGACGGCTTCGGGCTCGATTTTGAGCACCCGGCCCGTGAACCGCCGTCCAGGATGCGCGTCCACGGTGATCGTGGCTTGCAGTCCCGCTTCGACGCGCCCGATGTCGGTCTCGTCCACCAGCGTCCGGACCTGGACGGTGTCCAGGTTCGCCATGCGTAAAAGGACCGAGCCGCCACTGACGTTGGAACTCGCCGACTGGATGACCGTCCCAACCTCCACGGTCTTGCTCAGGATGATGCCGGCTGAGGGAGCCCTGATTTCCGTGTCTTCGTAGGCGATCCGGGCGTCTTCGAGACTCCGCTGGGCCCGCACCAGAGATGCGCGGGCGTTGGCGTGCTGGAGTCGCGCGTTCTCGAACTCCTCGTCCGTCACGATCTTCGAGTCGTGCAGAGACTCCGATCTGGCGAGCTGAGACTCGGCGTTGGCGAACTGAGCCTGCGCCACGACCAGATCGGCCTCGGCCTGGGTCAGCGCGTTCCCGGGGATTCGCCGATCCACCCGAACGAGGAGGTCGCCCGGCTCGACGCGGTCTCCCGTCTCCACCGCCACGGCGATGATCTCACCCGACGCCTTCGACTTCACCTCGACCGTAAACACTGGCTCGACCTGGCCGGCGGCGTTGGCCGCCACGATGATATCCCGCGTCTGCACAGCTACGGAGCGGTACACGGGGGCTTCTTCTTCCCCGTTTCCACACGCGGCGGCAAGCCCCAACGTGAGTATGAGAACAGCCTGTCGCCTATGCGTCATCAATCCTCTTGCCCCCCTAGCGGTTCGTAAATCGTCCGAATCTCAACCTCCTGCCCGCCCCGGGGCAGCGTGAGTTTCGTCGTGACGACCAGCTGTCCGGTCCGATAATCGACTTCGTACCGGCGCTCCGCGCCTCCTCGGCCGCCCGAGATCTTCACGACAAGAGCGGCATCCTTCCACTCCGACGTGGTCTCGACCTCGTTTCCACCCGGGCCGGTGGTCTTCACCGCGATTCCGTCTGTCCGATAAGTACGTGATGGCCCTTCGCGGGCGACCATCTCAACCAGTGAGTCACTCACCGCGATCGAGAGTTCGCGCGCCGACTCGACGGCCTCGCCGAAGCCACCTCCGCCGGGCTGGCGCTGGCCGCCAAACGCACCGTCCTGCCCACCGCCCCCACCACCGCCCGGCCTTCGGCCTCCGCCGCCACCCCCCGGTCTGCCACCACCCCCACCGCCTCCTCCACGCCGACCACTACCCGCGAACGCCTGGCGGAGCTTGGCCGCGGGGTCGTCGCTCTCGTTTTGGTTCAGCAGCCACTTTCCGGCAATTGGCGCCTGCTCGGCCGCTGCGGCAGCCTCATTCGAATCCTGCGCGGCTGCGCTGCCCACGTTCAGAAACACCAACGCACCGGTTACCGCTGCTACCGCGAATACTCGTCTCATGTCCATGTCCTCTCAGTGTATCCCTTCCCGTTCCCGTGCGCGCGGCCCACATTCGT
>JAZDDE010000054.1:0-4053 GCA_036679495.1 Gemmatimonadota bacterium
GTGCCCAGCGGAATCCCAGCGATCTGGCCGGCCGCGATGCCACTCATGATCCAGGAATTCGCCCATCCTCGCCGGTTCGACGGAAAGTAGTCGCCCACGAACGCCACCGCTGCCCCGCTCAATACACCACCTCCAGCTCCGGCAAGACCCCGGAGCACGAGCAGCGAGACAAAGGTGTCTGCGATGGCGTGCAGCGCCAGTGCAACAGTGAGGAGCGAGGCTCCCGCCAAGAGGATGCGTCGCCGCCCGATGCGGTCGGAGATCGGGCCGGTCACCAGCGCAAGGAGGCTAAAGCTGACCGCATAGGTGATCGCCAGAGTCCCCAGAGCAGCCACCGAGACCCCGAGCTCCTCACTGATCCGCGGCAGGATGGGCGCCAGGATCATGACCTGACTCGCTGCGCCGAAGACGAGCAGCCACAGAGTAAAGAGAATCCAGAACGAAGAATCGCTGGCGCGATTGAAAGTCGTCAAGGGAACTTTCGTCTGGATTGGACCGATTTTCTCCACCTGCTCCAAGCCGCTTTCCATCAGCCTGATCTTACAAGGCCGGGACAGCTCTGACACAGCGACGGACTAGTCCCAGAACTCCAGGGCCAGGACGAGGAGTCCTACCAGGGCAAAGACGACGCCGAGGACCTTTTCCATCACTTTTCCAGTGCCCGGACGGCCTCGGCTCCGATTTCCGGGCCATCTTGGTTGTTTGGTGTCGCTAGAGATACGTTTTGTGCCGACACAAGCCTAGATCGTATAGTAAAATGCACATGGAGCCGGTACAGTATGGGCTGAGTCGAGTCCCTCCTCGGTCGAAAGGGGACGGCCATGAAGACAGAGCGAGAGTACCCGCGCTACCCAGTCAACCTCGAAGTTAGCTGCTCCACCCGCGACGCCTTCCTGTTAAATACCGTCAGCAATCTGAGTCGGGGGGGTATGTTCATCAAAAGCACGCAGCCCCTTCCCCTGAGCGCGGAGGTGGAACTGACGATGACGCTGCCGGGCGCGAACGTCCGCATCACGGCACGAGGCCGGGTGGTCTGGAACTACGACATCCCCAAGGGAACAAGCCACGTGGTCCAGGGCATGGGCATCAGGTTCCTCGACATGACGACGGCCGATCGTCGTCGGCTGACCGACTACCTCGGCAGTCTGCCTCCGGCGCCGTTGTCCGCCCGGGCCCTCGGGTAGCTCGTCCCGGATGTGGCTTCCGCCGGGGTCATGTGGTCCTAGACTGCGGGGAGATGGAGGCTCTAATGCCCGAATCCATCGAAAAGCGCGCATTCCTCGGCGGCCACGTCTGTCAGAAAAAGGGCTGGCATACTCATCACGCTCCGGAAGAGGCCCCAGGCCCGGGCTTGCAGTGGCTCTTCTATTCCGGAACCGACACGGGACGACGCGGGCGGGAATGGCTCGGAGAAGGGCGTCGTTTGCCTGGGAAGTGTTGTTCGCTCGCGCAGACGCCATACGCCGGTCGCCCAGATGTGCCATCGCGTAGGGCTCCGGCGGCTCGAGACCGACGCTATCGAGCAAGGTCTCGATGGTCACGCCTTTCCACCGCGTATCCAACTTGGAACTGCTGGTCACGCAGTGGATGTCCACCGTGATCTCGGTCTGGGGCAATTGCTGGAACTCCGACCAATTCCAGGACGCCAGCGAAGCCCCACGCCCCCGGCCCAAGAAGCCTCGAGTTGCCACTCGCCCTCCGACATCTCGACGCAAATCCGGGCGGCCCGGATCGAGGCCTGCCCGGTGTGACAATGACTAGATTCCGCCGTGCGAAGCCGAGACCAGCGAGCCCGAGGATCGCCAGCGCAATTCTCTCAAGGGACTTCGACGATCTCTGGCTTCAGGTTCTCGTGAAAGCTCATCACCTCACCTTTTTCCCGTTCCGGTACTTTGAAAGCGTCCAGAGTCGCGGTGAGGTGGACCATCGCGCGCTTCCAGTCTTCTTCGTCAAGGCGCATCCCAACATGCAAGGGCTTCATGTCACGGCCCGTGTAAACCATCGGTCCGCCCGTCGACGCGCACAGAAAATCGACCAACAATTGTTGCTCGCGCGCGATCCCGTCCGCGCCCCTGTGGTCGTAGAAGGCGAAGCTTGTCGTCATTTTTGATCCGCACCATCAACGCGTCTACGACGGCGGCAAGGGCGTCATACCCTCCCAGGCGTTCATAAAGAGACTTGTTCGACATGGTAGGTGTCCTCCCTATCACGACCGGCCCGGCTGGATTGATGTTTCGCCCGCCCAGGCGAGAATCCCCGCTCGAGGTACTGGCCCGGCGGAAGCCGTCTCGGTGGAGTCTGGCGCCCCTGCCGAAGAAGCCCCGAGTTCGCCACCTTGCCTTCCCGTAGTCTCTTACTTCAGCGGGTATCCCGTCAGGACGAAGTCTCTCCCCGTGAAGTGACAGCCGAAGCAGAGCGGAATCCCGTTGCCGGAGGCCACGGGGGTGGAGCCGTCGGTCGTGCTCCTGATCTCGTACCAGAACCATCCAGCACCAGTCTGACTGTCGGCCTGGGTCTTGACCATGGCGGCCCAGCCCTGGAGCTTCCCGCTGGCGTCGTACATCTCCTTCACTGCCGAAGAGCCCGCGGGATGTTGGGAGTTGCCGCCCTTCAAGGAGGCATCAAGCTTCGGGTCCAGGAAGACTCGCACGGGTAAGCCGAAGGTCGTATGCGGCCCCGCGCTGGCATGGTCGGACGACTCCTTCGCGGCGAACTGCTTGTACGAACCGTCCTGCAGATACTTGAACAGATCGTTCTTGTTCGTCGGAACCGGGCTGTCGACACGACCAGGGGTCTCCGCCACGGGCTGCATGGCCGGGCCCATGGCTCCCTCCTCGGATTCGGCGTTCATGCTCTTACCGCTTCGTCCTCCCTTGGCCGCTCGCAGCACCGGATAGTACTGGGTGAAGACAAAGTCATCGGCCGCGCTGGCCTCGTGGCAGGCGTTGCAGGCCGCCGCGGGAAATGCGGCTGCGCTGTCCGCCAGCGGATAGGAGTGGCCGAAGCTGAAATACGCCCAGTTTCCAGGTTCATCCTTGAAGCGGTCCTTGTCCTTGATAGTCGCTTCGAGACCCGTGAACTCGCCCATGAAGTACCCGTTGCCACTGACGGCCTGCTTGGCGCCCACCGACACCAGCTCCTTGACGATGACCGTTCCGTTGGGGAACAACCCGGTCCGTCGATAGTGGTCGAAATCGTCCGGGTGGATGTACACGTTGTGGAAATCGGGAAACGGCGCCTCGGGAGGATTCAGGTCGTTCGGCGTGAGTGGCGTGCCGATATAGACCCAGTGGCGATAGCTGATGTCGGGACGAATCAACTCTCCCTTGTCGTTAAAGGTCGGTTTCGGGAAGCCGGCCCCATGCTCGGCCCGTATCGACGGACTCTCTTGCGACAGCAACGCTACCGCCAGCAATGGCGCCGCAACAAAGAGCACTAGAGCGCGACCCAGTCGTGTCATCTGCACGATGTCCTCCTCAGGTTTGACTCGTCAGACCCCAAGCGCCGGTGAATCAGGGATGGACGATCATGTGCAGCCCCCGGCCGTCAAGGTCACGGGGGACACTTCTGACACAGCCTGCGCGCTCGAGTGAGTTCGAGAAGGGCCGGCACCGGTCATAGGGTCGGAATTTGCGTTCCAGGACGGTAATTAAACGCCGCTGCGATGTCAACAAGAATCGCTACGTCAGCACCCGCATGTGGCTGGGCGGCCAGCAGTTTACTCAGACGGGTTGGCCTTCAGGAACTTGCGGATCAGGGTTGCGATGACGTCCCCATCCTCCTCTGGCGCGAAGTGCCCTGTGTCGAGCAGGTGAAACTCGAGATTCTCCAGATCACGCTTGTATGGGTGGGCGCCTTCTTCGGGAAAAATGAAGTCGTTCTTTCCCCACACGATCAAGGTCGGCGGTTGGTGCTTCCGGAAGTACTCCTGCCACTTCGGATACAGCGGGGGATTGCTCCCGTAGCTGTAGAACAGAGCGAGTTGTATCGCAGGGTTCCCCTCTCGAGTCAGATGCCGAAGATCCACGTTCCAATTGTCCGGGCTGATGTGCT
>JAZDDE010000055.1:0-7893 GCA_036679495.1 Gemmatimonadota bacterium
GTCCCAACGACCCGGGCGAAACACTCCGCGTCCGCCCACTTCCGCTCGGGTAAGGTAGGGGACGAAGACCATGATGTGAGGGACCCAGCTGCCATGGTGCGTTCCCGTGTCCGAGTAGATGTTCTGAGCCGACGACAACATGTAGCCAACAGCGAACCGGTCGGGAACTCGGAACTCGCCTCGAGCGAAACCCACTTCGATGGCCGAATCAATCTCTTCGAGACTGCTCCCGTTTTCTCTAAGCTCTTCGCGCATCAGCAGCACAGGGAGTATCGTGGCGGAGGCCTCCGGATTGAAACAGATCGGTTCGATCGCCTGGGCCCAGTACCGGTCCACCATGCACGTGAAGCCGTTCGCGCCTTCACGCACCTTGTGGAACCCACCGCGCCGGAGGACCCACACGGCCGCGCTTTCCGAAATGTGCGGGGGCGCCGCGCTGAGAGCGATCGCTATCTCCCGGCTTTCTTCCATCAACGGCGGCAGCTCATGGCGTGGCCAGTCGGGCTCTTGCACCCGGGCCTGGAGAGCGGCTGGGAGCACCAGACTGGCCGCCACAGCGATCAAGCCAAGCCGCTCGATTCCTCTACCTGCGACAGACACTTGTCACCTCTCAATCAGTGTACGGGAAGGGGGGGCCACACGTCCTTCAGGATTCTCAAGTAGTCGCGCATGTACGACTCTTGTACCGACCCTGTGAGGGCCCGAAAGTTCAAACAAATGAGATTGCACGGCGCCGGCGGCCGGCGAAGTCCAGACCAAGAACAAAATCGCCGCGACTCTTTGCACAAGCCTGTGCGCCTTTAGTTTCACCGAGGATCCTGGATCGGTGTGGACGTGAGTACCGAGTCTTACGATACTTGGTGGCCGGGAATGGTTGTCCGAGCGTGAGGTTCTGCGGGTCCAGATAGCGCGAAACTGCTCAGGCGTTGGCGGGGGGATCGACAACCAGGGTGGAGGTGCTTTGGTATGCGACGGGATGGCGTGTGCGTTTTAGCCTCCGATCGCTACGTGGCTTCCTACGAAAGAGATTTCGGACCTGAGGAAACTGGCGAGATTCCCAAACTGCAACGGAAACTGATTCGGCGTGGGCCAGTGTGTATCGGCGTGCACACGCGACGCGGCTCCGTTCTCGGTGTGTATCGGCGTGTATCGGCGCCAACCGGCGTCAGCGCGGCCGCTTTGCAAGCAGGAGGTCACACACCGGTACTTTCACACCGTCGGCCGTGAAAGCCCTCGGGTTTGATCCCGGTCGGCTCCTTTGACGTCGGTGTTTGATAGCAGACGTCTGCATCGATTGCGAAATCGTCGTTTCGTCCTTCATGACGATTCTTGCCAACCTGCAGCGGAAACTGCATCGTCTGGCTACCAGTGGGTGCTGGGCTGCCTTGGCCTGTGTCACACTGCCGTCTGCGCCAGCGGAGAGAACAATGCCAGAATCGATCGACACGGTTCCTACACCGCGGCTCTGGAGCTGTCGGGGGCCCTTAGGGACTAGTGCCCCAAGGTAAGTCGCACTCGTTTCAGGTTGGCATGACCTTCGGGCTCACCTCCGGAATCATCACGACGCTGGGGTTGGTAGTCGGATTATCGGCAGGAACGGAGTCGCAGCTGGCTGTGATTGGCGGCATCGTGACCATTGCGGTCGCAGATGCGCTGTCCGATGCGCTGGGGATTCACGTCGCCGAAGAAGCAGAGAATATTCATAGCGCCCGTGAGATATGGACTGCTACGGGCTCTACCTTTCTCGCCAAGTTCCTCATGGCAATGACGTTTCTCGTGCCTGTCGTTCTACTGGACTTGACCAGCGCCGTAGTCGTGTGTGTGGCCTGGGGGGCGACCGTGTTGGCCCTAATGAGTGTGCACCTGGCGCGCAGCCGGGGTGCCAGTGTATGGCCTGTGGTTGCAGAGCATCTAGGAGTGGGGGCTCTGGTTGTCGTCACAGCCCACGGGCTTGGCCGGTTCGTGCTCGCAGCCTTTTCCTAGTCGCTTTCCCGCCCGTTGGAGTTCTCAGGCCGCGACCAGAAGCGCGGTCCCGTACATCACCAGCAGCCCGCAGGCAACGCCTATCGAGTTGAGCGGCGCGAGCACACCTCCCCCCTCCTCGCGTCCCAGCATCTTGGCGATCTGGATGACCACCTGCACGATCGCTCCGGCACCGACAGCCAGGAACAGCGTCGCCAGAATCGGGGAGTATGAGAACCCGCCGATCCACGTGCCCGCGACCGTCGGTAGACCCGCCAGGGCGCCCAGGGCGAGGAAGTGGCGCATGGGTGGGCGGCTCGCCGCCACCGGCGCCACGATGGCCAGCCCTTCGGTCGTGTTGTGAACCGCGAAACCAATGACCAGGAAGCTCCCCAGCGCGATCTCGCCGAGCGCGTAGGCCGAACCGATCGCGAGTCCCTCGCCCAAGTTGTGGAGACCGATGCCGAGCGCGATCAGGTACGCCAGCCGGAGACGTTCAGCTCCGTCGCTCAGCGGCGGACGGTCACCGGAGGAGCGGCCTGTCCCCGCCAGGGCCTGGAGCACGATCAGGCTGATGAACAGCCCCAGCAGGACGAGGCCGATGCCCTGGAACGCGTCCGGCACCGACTCGGCCGTCTCGAGCGCCTCGGCGAGAGCGTCGACACCCAAGAAGACGAGCAGGCCGATCGTCAGACTGAGGAAGAAGTGGATCCAGCGCCGGCTGATCCCGCTCAGGAACGGGTACCACAGAAGGCCGATGAGCACCGGAATGAGGCCCACGTACAGGCCGAGAAGCGTGAACACGGATAGGTACCGCAGGTTCGGCCGCGGCGTGAGCGTAGCCACCTCAATCTCGTGAGCGAAGGTCAATCCCGTGGAAGTGACTAGCTTGATCTCGTGCGGGTCGCCCTCGACCCAGGGATAGGGAATCGTCAGGGTGGCGCGTCCCAGGCGCCGAATCGTCCGGTCACCTTCCATCTCGTGGTCCCAATACGCCTCATCCACCATGACCTGCGCGATGGTGACGGGCTCGGGGCCGCCGTTCACCACGTGAACTTTCAGCACACCGGGCTGAGGCAGGCTGACCCTCTCGATGGTCAGTTCCTCGACCGGAGGAAAGCCGGTGCGCAGCACGCCAGTCGGATCCAGGAACACAAACACGGCCACGAGCGCCGCGAGCAGTCCGAGCGGCGCCAGGCCCAGGGCCCAGCGGCGGCTATCCATAGTAGTGGAAGGACACGCCCTCGTCCGCCGCCAGGCGGGGGACGGCGTCGAAAAAGCTCATCCAGCCCAGCTCCGCGAACTCACTCTGGTGCGCATGGCACATGTGGAGGCCCGGATTCTCGAGTTCCATCTCGATGATCCCACGCTGGCCCTGGCACAGCATGATCGTGTCCGTGAGCTCGGAGCTTTCCATCTGAGTGCCCGTGGCGTAGTAGCGAAACATTCCGGCGTGCAGATGCAGCGAGTTTACGGGATCGAACTCCGTCATGTTGAGCAGATAGATGCGCACCGGATCGCCCACCCCCACACGGATCGGATGCGTCTGGTAGTAGAAGGCTGCCGTGTTGGCGGCGTAAATCTCGTTGTCGCCGTCGAAGTTTGTATCGAATCCGTTCATGACCATCACCAGCTCGCGGGCCGGGGTGCGCCCGGCCGGCGGGTCGATGATCAGCGTGCCGTACAGGCCTTTGTGGATATGCCGCTTCAGCGGGACCGTGTGGCAGTGATACGGGTGCACGCCGAACGGCTTCGCCGTGAACTCGTAGGTGAAGTGCTCGCCGGGCTTGACCGCGGGAAACACGCCGTCCATGGCTGGCGGATGGGTCCCGTGAAAGTGCAGCGTGTGAGGGTGCGAACCCGCGTTGGAAAAATGCACCCGCAGCACGTCCCCCTCCGTGCAGCGGAGCGTCGGACCCGGAACCTGGCCGTTGTACGTCCACGCTGCGAACCACACGCCGGGGGCGACTTCGATGTCGCGGTCCAGGGCCGCGATATTGTACTCGCGCACTGTCCTACCCGCGGCGTCGCGGCTGACCGTTCCGTAGTCGAAGTCCGTCAGGAAGGCTACCGGATCGAAACCGTCCTTCGGCAGATGATCGCCGAAGACACCCGAGCGGAGCTGAGACGAATCGGGCGGAAAGTGAGGGACATCCTGCACACCTACTTCGGCGAGGGCGGCCGCCGCGGCGCTGCGCCTGGCGAGCGCAAGAACCGAGGCTCCTGACACGCCGGCAACGCCTACCGTGCCCAGTCTTAGCCAGTCGCGGCGGCTCATTCTTGTTGGGCCCGTGTTGCTAGACATCATCACACCATCCGATTTCCGCCCCGAAGCCAATTCGCTCTGAATTTAGCCCAGGCTAAATTTGGCCTGATTCTAATAGCGGGGGGCCGCGGGGGTCAAGACGATGGCGGGGAAGGAGGGGACGTAGTCGAGAGCCCAAGGAAGCGCTGATGCGCCACGCGCACGAGCCGAACGCTACTAGAGTCCCGGTCGGCTCCATGGTGTTGGTGTTTGATACCAGAAATCTGCATCGATCGCGAGATCGTCGTTGTCAAGCATCCCCAGACGGCGCAGAGACTCTCACTACGATTTTGCCGGTCGCCTGATTCGCCTCCATATAGCGATGCGCCTCAACGATCTCGTCCAGTCGAAACACTCGATTCGGGATTACGCGGTAGCGTCCATCCGATGCCGCATCGAGAACCCTTTGCAGATCAGAGGTGGAAGCGGTGGCGTCCACCGTCTCGCTTAGGAACGTCGTCAAGTAAACGCTGGAGGGAATGGCTGCCATCGGCTCGAATTCCTGGATCACCCAAGCGTTTCCCAGGATACCGGTGTTGCAAACGACTCCTTGCGGTGCAGTAGCCTTGAGAGAGTCGAGAAGTGTGGCCGGGCCTATTAGTTCCAGCACATGACTCACACCGGCTGGGAAGAGCTCGAGTGTAGCGTCTACGATACTACCATCATCTATCACCACATGATCGGCGCCATTCGCAACAAGAGCCTGCTTCTTTGCCGGATTCCGCGTCGTGGCGATAACTGTCGCTCCGAGATCCTTGGCTAGTATCACGGCCGCCATCCCAACGGATGAAGTGCCGCCTCGTATCAAGAGCGTGTCTCCCTTCTCGACCTTCAGTGATGTTACGAGAGAACCCCAGGCCGTCAGAAACGCCTCTGGTATGGCTGCGAGCGTCTCCCATGGGAGTTCGGTCGTCACGGGCATCACGTGCGTCGCGGGGACCAGCGCGTACTCGGCATAACTCCCGTCGTACGCGCGGCCCATTCCACCCATGACGGCTGCAACCTTTTGCCCCGGTCTTAGAGCAGAGTCTGGTGCCGCCTCGACCACGCCTACACACTCTATGCCCAGAACGCGAGGAAATGTCACAGCCGCGCCCGAGTGGCCCTGACGGGTGAAAACCTCAGATCGGTTCAGGCCGAACGCCATCACCTTTATGAGAACCCAGCCGGACCTAGACTTGGGTTTTGGCACTTCTTGTAGCTCGAGCACTTCGGGTTTCCCCGGGCTCTCAACGATAGCCGCTCTCATGTCGATTGAGGTCGCCTGTATCGAGTCACTGAGAGTCCCCGTCGGCTGGAATGAATGGTTCGTTCCCGGACGATTACGGCCGTCGTAGCTGGGCGAGTCTCGACCTGACCAGGCCGCTGCCATCCTGCCCGCACCCACCGCGTCAAGTATATTCGTTGGGCCTGTCAGCCGCTTCCGTCAACAGGAGCCGCCCCACGACATGATCAGTAGCCTACTAGCGCGTCGGGTCCCGCAGTTGACGGGGATCTACCTCATCGCCTCGTGGGGCTTCGTGCAGTTCGTCGATTGGGCGGTGAACCAGTACGCCCTCTCCCCCGCGATCACGAATTTCGTAGTCACCCTCCTCCTGCTCCTGCTCCCGTCGGTGCTCGTGATTGCCTGGCGACACGGGGCACCCGGGGCGGACAGCTGGACGAGGATCGACGGCGCCGCGATCGGCTTCAACCTGGCCGCCGCGACGGGAATCCTGTTTGTCGCGTTCAGCGGGCAGGAACTCGGAGCCGCCACGACGGTGAAGCTGGTCGAGGACGAGGCAGGCAACACCGTGGAGCGGGTCGTCCCGAAGTCCGCTTTCCGACGCGACGTGCTGCTGTACGACTTCGATAACGAGTCGGGCGACTCCGACCTGGACTGGCTGCGGACCGGAATCCTGTTTGGGGTCAGTGTTGACCTGAGCCAGGACCTGTTCATGACGGTCGTGACCGCCGATGCCGTGCGGGAGTTCTTGGCGGAGACGGGCTTCGATCTGACTGACAACATTCCTCTATCGCTGAAGCGCGAGGCGGCTGAGCGGCGAAGTCTCGGGCACTTCATGGACGGCGGCGTCCAGACGGACGGAGACGGGCTAGTCGTCGAGACGCGCCTCTATGAAACCCGGAACGCACGCCAGGTGGCGACCCGCACCTACCGAGGAACAGATCCGCTTGAGCTCGCGGACCAAATCTCCGTGGACCTCAGGCGCGACCTTGGCATCCCGGACTGGCAGATCGAGGGGTCCGTTGACCTACCCGCGGCCGAGCTTCTCACTCACTCTCCTGACGCTTTCAGGTCGTTGTCCAAAATGCAGGTGGCAGGCAGATCTAACGACCTCGTGGCGGCCCGTTCGCTGGCCGAAGAAGCCGTGGCCCTGGATTCGACGTTCGCAGTGGCGCACCTGTCGGCAAGTATGGTTGCGCTTGCCTCCGGGGATCAGGCGGCTGCCGGTGCGCTCATGGCCGAGGCGATCCGCCACGCCTACCGGCTGCCGGAGCGGGTGCGTCTCAACGTTCAGGTGATCGATCAATTTTTGTTTAAGCAGGATCCCGAGGCAGCGATCCGCGCGGCCCGCTACTGGACGGAGATCTACCCCCAGGACGCCGACGCGCGACGGCAGCTGGCCGGTGTCTACGCGTCGACGGGAAACACGGACGGACAGATCGCGCAGTATCGGGCTCTGCTGGCGATCGACTCCGCCGACGTCGGGTCGATGCGCCAGTTGGCGTCTGCCTTCCGCGCTACGGAGGAGTACGACAGCGCCTTCGCCTACTACGAGAGACTAGGTGACCGTCGGCCTACAGACGTCCGGACTCGCCTGAACGTGGCCATCACGCTGGGTCGTCTCGGGAAGTACACGCGGGCCCGGGAGGAACTGGAGCAGGCCCGGGTCGCGGCGCCCGACGATCCTAGCGTACCCTGGCGGCTCGCACAGCTCGACATCTGGGAGGGACGGTACGAGGACGCGGGCGAGCACATAGAGCAGGTAACCAAGCTCGAGCGCACGCCGCGGGAGCGAGAACGGAGGGCCGGGCTGGAAGAGACCCTTTATTTTTGGCGCGGACAGTTCGCCCGCCTCGAAGACGCCTACCGGAGGCGTCTGGCGACACTCGCCGAGTTCCAGCCCCCGGTGGCCGTCGTCACTGCGATCGACAATTCCGAACTCTTTGTCTACGCTGCCGAAGGGGGACGCGAGGCATACGCCCTGCAACAGATCGACAGTCTGCGGAACAGCGTCGAAGCGCCCTGGAACCTGGAACTCGAGAGTGCGGCCGTGCAGATCCACCTCGACCTTGGCGACATCGAGTCGGCGCGGGCGTCGCTCGCTGGCCTTCGTACGCTAAGCGCGGCGCGGGGCTCCAACCGGTCTCGCATGGCCATCATCAACTGGGTCGAAGGGCGAATCGCGGGGCTGGAGGACGGGAACTGCCGCCGTGCGCTCGAGAGTTACGACCAGGCAAGAGATCTCGTTCCGCTTGCGTGGCTGATTCACGCAACCCGGCTCCGCTGTCTCACGTCCCTCGAGCGCTGGAACGATGCGGAAGAAGAGGCCGCTTGGCTTCTCGAGCGTGCCCCGGGACGGGGCGTGTACCGGCTCGATGTGGCGCGCTACCACGCGGCCCGG
>JAZDDE010000056.1:0-5777 GCA_036679495.1 Gemmatimonadota bacterium
CCGTTTGAAAGCGGCGTACTGGCTCAGAGCATGTTCTCGGCCACAGGATTTATGTTCGAGACGGGTGCCCGGGTCGCGGGGCCCGTGACTGGCGTGATGCTGCTCATCAACGCCTTGATCGGATTCCTGAACCGCATCGTTCCCCAGCTCTCGATCTTCAATATCGGCTTCCCTCTGACGGTGATGAGCGGCCTCACGGCCGTAATGCTGTCGATACCTGAAACCGTCGCATTCTTCCTACGTGCTTTCGAAACCTTCGAGGGGCAGCTCACAGAGCTACTCGTGGGGTAAAGCGTGGCCGACGACGTCGAACGCACAGAGCAACCAACTCCGAGGCGGCGCCAGGAAGCGCGTCGCAAGGGTCAAGTTGCTGTCAGCACCGAGATCTTCACGGTCGTGAACCTGCTTGCGGTCACACTGGCACTCATGACGATGGGCGTGAGCATCCTCCACCGGGGCATGGCCACCTTTCGTACGCTCTGGACGCCACGCGCGGAGCTCGATCTAGACTCGGCCACGGAGCTGCTTCGCATCGGATTCGGTACCGCCGCAGCGATCCTCATTCCCATCCTTCTCGCCGCCATGACCGCCACGATCGTTGCTGGCTTGCTTCAGACCAAGGGAAACTTCTCGCTGTACAAGCTTAAGCCCCAGTTCAGCAAGCTGAGCCCCATCAAGAATGTGAGCCGGATCCTCAAGAAGCAGGCGGTGATCGAGCTGCCCAAGTCTATCTTCAAGGTCCTCATCGTCGGCGGCGTAATTTGGTTCACGATCGCGCGCTACGTCGAAGACTACCCCGGGCTCTCGCGGCTTCCGCTCGTGGAGATCATCAGCTTTCAGCTCAGAGTGGTTCTCGAAGCCTACCTCGCAGGCGCTCTGGCGCTCATACTGATCGCGGCGGCCGACTACGCCTACCAGCGCTGGCAGACCGAGAAATCTCTCAAGATGAGCAAGTCGGAGCTGAAGGAAGAAAGGCGTCAGAACGAGGGTGATCCGCATCTCAAGGCGCACCAGCGAAGCATGCAGGCCGAGCGCTCTCGAACCCGCATGATGCAGGCGGTCCCGACCGCAGACGTCGTGGTCACCAACCCGGAGCACATCAGTATCGCTCTGCTCTATAGCCGCCCGGAGATGCGCGCACCGAAGGTGGTAGCCAAGGGAGCGGGCTTTCTGGCCTTCCGGATTCGTGAGATTGCGCAGTCAGCGGGCGTTCCGATCGTCGAGAACCGGCCGCTCGCACAAACCCTTTACCGAGCGGTCAAGGTCGGCCAGTCGATCCCGGAGCGACTCTACCAGGCCGTCGCCGAGGTTCTCGCATATGTCTACCGGCTTGATCGGAGAAGGGAGCGCGCATGGTAGCAGCGGCAGATACCAACGAAGGTACGGTGCGGAGCCAGATTTGGATCGGCCTGGGGGTGGTCGGGATCCTCGCAATCCTTCTCGTATCGCTCCCACCGGTGGTTCTCGATCTCGGTCTGACCTTCAACCTATCGCTCTCGCTGGTGCTCCTGCTGGTCGTACTCTATGTCCGCTCGCCGCTGGAACTCTCTACCTTCCCGACGATTTTGCTTCTGACGACCCTGTACCGTCTCTCACTCAACATCGCGTCCACCCGACTCATACTCCTGAATGGCCATCAGGGGACGGGTGCCGCGGGTAGCGTGATCGAGGGATTCGGAAATATCGTCGTCGGTGGAAACTACGTCGTAGGTGTCGTGATCTTCTTGCTCTTCGTGATCGTGAACTACATCGTGATCGCGAAGGGAACCAACCGGATCTCCGAGGTTGCTGCACGCTTTACTCTGGATGCGATGCCGGGCAAGCAGATGGCCATCGACGCGGATCTCAATGCCGGATCCATTACCGAGCAAGAGGCACTGCGCCGACGGCTGGGCATACAAGAGGAAGCGGACTTCTACGGTGCGATGGACGGTGCGGGCAAATTCGTGAAGGGTGACGCCATCGCCGGAATGCTGATCACCGCGGTCAATATCGTCGGCGGCCTCGTGATCGGTACGCTTCAGAAAGACATGACGCTAGCTGACGCCGCCAGCACGTATACCCTGCTTACGGTGGGAGACGGCCTGGTTTCAGCTGTGCCCTCACTCCTGATCTCAGTAGCCGCCGGCATAATCGTCACCCGCGCGGGCAAGTCGGGTGATCTGGGTTCCAAGCTGGCGAGCCAGCTCTGGGCCCGGTCCACGCCGTTGGGGCTCGCCTCGGGCGTACTGTTTGTGCTGGCGCTGGTGCCCGGCTTCCCACACACGGCCTTCGGCCTGCTCTCCGCCGGCCTGGCGCTGGGCGCGTACCGCGCCACCCTGCGCGCACGAGAGGAGATCACGGAGGGGGAGAAACAAGAAGAGAAGGACCTCGTGCCAGAGCGACCCATCGATCTGCTGCGACCTCCCGAGCCGCTCGAGCTGCAGGTGGGTTACGGACTGATCGAGATGGTCGATCCCAACAAGAAGGGAGACCTGCTCAACCGGATCCGTACGCTGAGGCGCGACTTCACGGTCAACATGGGCTTCCCCGTGCCGCTGGTGCACATTCGTGACAACCTGCGTCTGGGATCCGAGGACTACGGCATACTGATTCGGGGCGTGCGCAGAGGCCACGGAACGGTGATGTCAGACCGTCTCATGGCCATCATGCCGCCGGGAGGCGGACCCAAGCTGCCGGGTCTGGAGACGCGCGACCCGACGTTCGGTCTCCCCGCCTATTGGATTGGCCCTGAGCAGAAGGACCAGGCACAGGTGTCCGGGTTCACCGTGGTGGACCCCGCGTCCGTCATCGTGACCCACCTGACCGAGCTGATCCGCCGTCAGGCAGCGGATCTCCTGGGCCGACAACAGGTCCAGGAGATGCTGGATGCGGTGTCTTCGACCCACCCCAAGCTGGTGACCGAGGTCGTGCCCGAGGCCATCTCCTTGGGCGGCGTTCAGAAAGTGCTTCAGAACCTGCTCAAGGAATCCGTGCCTGTGCGAGATCTTCCCACGATTCTGGAAGCTCTGGCAGATTATGCACCAAAGACTAAAGACCCTGAGCTATTGACCGAACTCGTCCGTGAGCGTCTCGCCGCGCAGATCTCGGCGGATCTGGCGCCAGATGGCAAGCTGGGGGTCCTCGTGCTCGCACCGGACATCGAACAGACGGTCAAAGAGTCGATCCAACGCACGGACCAGGGTACCCTCATCACGCTGGATGCGCCGACGATCTCGAAGATCGTTGCTTCGATTCGCGCGAAGGTGGACCAGGTGGCGGTGCTCCACCCGGATCCCGCAATCCTGTGCTCGCCAGACGTTCGTGCTCAGGTCCGCCGGATGACGGAGCGTTTCCTACCGCGTAGCCCGGTCATTTCTGCCACCGAGCTCACTGCGGATGTCCAGGTTGAATCGATCGGAGTGATCGAGTTCGCAGCCTAGGAGTCGTGTAGGCCAGCATGCAGGTAAAGACGTTCGAAGCGGTCAACATGAAGCAGGCGCTCCAGCTCGTACGCGAGGAGATGGGGCCCCGTGCGGTGATCGTGTCGAGCCGTTCGGTACGGAAGGACGGCGGACTCTTCGGACTTCTGGGCCGAAAGGTCCTCGAAGTCACGGCCGCCGTAGATACCCCCCGGCAAGGGGAACCGGTGGCGGTCAAGGGATCGCTCCCTCCCGACCTACCGCCGTCGCGCACGCGGAGTACGGGCGTCTACCACGACATCTGGGCGGTGAAACAGGCCGTGGATCCGCTGCTCGACGAGGTGCGCGAGATTCGTGAGAAGGTGAGCGCAATGGATGAGCGGCTGGGTCCCAACCCCAGCGAGTCGCGCTCGGACCTGGCCCAGATCCGTAGCTTGCTGGCATCGTTGGTCGGGTCAGGCGCCCTCGCCCCCGATGCAGAGGGCTCAGCCGCACAACGCCTCTTCTACTTCCTGCTGGGACGAGGCATCGACGAGCCGCTGGCGCGTTCGCTGGTCCAGCGCGTCGTCGCCCGAGTCGATCCCGGCGCCCTGGCTGACATGGACCGCCTGAAGCTCAACCTGGCAGCCGAGATGCGAAACGACCTCTCACGCGCGGAGCGTGGTGGCGTTCCCAGCCGTATCCAGCTCTTCGCGGGCCCGACGGGTGTGGGGAAGACGACAACGATTGCCAAGCTCGCCGCACGGGCGGCGCGATCCAATCCCGACGGGGTTCTGATCATCACCACCGACGTTCACCGCGTGGCCGCGGTGGAGCAGATGGTCCGCTTCGGCGAGATGCTCTCCGTCCCCGTTGAGGTCGCAATCAGTCCCAACGACCTCGCGCGCACCATCGCTCAGGCCGAGAACCGCGAGCGCATCCTCGTGGATACGACCGGGCGCAGCCCTCGTGACGGAGGGAGCCTCAGAACCTTGCGCGGATATATCGATGCTGCAAGCGAGGCCGAAGTCATGCTGGTTCTTTGCGCTACGACGCGCGCCGCGGATTCGAGAGACATTCTGGAGGCGTACGGCGACCTGCCCTATTCACGGCTCATCCTCACCAAGCTGGATGAGACACGCGTATACGGCGAGCTCTACAACGCCATTGTCCGGAGCGGTCGTCCGATTGCCTGCGTCACAAACGGGCAGGCGGTACCCGAACATCTGGAATCTCTGGACGTGCCAGGGATTCTGCGAAAAGTCCTGCACGGCTGAGGAGAGGGGTCGATGTCTGAAGGTGCGGCTGCGTTAATCAAGAAGGCCAAGGAGCTTCCGGTCATGCCGCCGGTTGCGGCCGAGGTCATGAAGAAGGCGGAGGATCCCGACACCAATCTCCCGAGCCTGACTGCCCTGATCTCGCGTGACGCCGCGCTCGTTGTCCGGGTGCTCAAGATCGCGAACTCCTCTTTCTATTCGATGCCGCGTAAGATCACCACCGTTCAGCAGGCCATCGTCCTGCTGGGCTACTCGACCCTGCGCTCGGTAGTGGTTGCTGCCGCCATCAAGGACGTGTTCGCACGCTTCGGCCTGGCCGAGCGACTGCTCTGGGAGCACGCGGTCGGAGCTGGTGTGGCCGCGTCCCTGGTCGCTCAGCAGGTGGGAGGGATCCCGCGAGACGAGGCTATGGTCGGTGGTCTGCTCCACGATATCGGCAAGCTCCTGATGTACGCCGAGGCAGAGTCGATGTACCAGGAGGTCATGCGAGGGGTTTACGCCGATGGAGCGGATCCCATCACTGCGGAGCAGGATGTTTTCGGCTTCGACCACACCGAGGTAGGACAACTCCTCCTATCCAAGTGGAAGATTCCCGAACGCCTGGTTGCAGCGGTGGGCGCACACCACAACCCGGAAGCGGCCCCGGATGATCCCGATGGTTCCAAGCCCATGGCCGCACTGCTCCAGGTCGCCGACCTCGTCTGCCTGCGCGAGGGCATGGGACGTCGCAAGCCCAATCCGGAGCTGAGCCCGCTGGATTGCCCGGGTGGCGAGATTCTCGGCCTCACGGACCTGGACCTCGAAGATCTATTGACCCGTTTCCGCCAGGGATACAACGAGGAGCGCGAGGTATTCGGATGACCCTGGTCTACGCCATCGCAGACGGCGTAGCCCCCATCAACTCAGTCGTCCCTCGCGTCGAGAAGCGTCGGGAGCGCTCCGGGCGCGAGAAGCCCTTCCCTCCTCTCCCCGGTGATGAATCTCAGGAAGAAGAACCTACGAGCGGTGGCGAGGACGAGCCTCCGACCGAGGAAAAGAGGGAGGAGAACTCGGATCACAAGATCGACATCCATGTGGCCGGTGTGATTCTACCCACCCGGCAATTGATTCCTCCCTCGAT
>JAZDDE010000057.1:0-6823 GCA_036679495.1 Gemmatimonadota bacterium
CCCCCGCTCGATGATGGTGCCGATCTACCGTAAGCATCTGATCGCTGAGATCAAGCCTTCCAGTCACATGAGAGTGAACCTGAATCTGTCGCTGCGAGATGCCGCGGGCCGAGTCTCCCGCCGCTTGAGAGAGGCGGGCGGAGCGTACCGCAGCCGGATTACCCACTGTTTCGAAATCCACAACCTCCGGGAAGTCGATCACGAAGTAGAGGATTGGCTCGATATTGCCTACCGCATCGATGTCTGAGGGTCCGCTATGATCCTTCTCACCGGAGCTGGCGGGAAGACCGGGCGGGTTCTAACGGCGACCCTGGCGTCCAGCGGGCTACCCGTCCGTGCCTTCGTCGGTCGTAGCGGGCGGGAGTCGGCACTGCTGGAACTGGGCGCGGCTGAGACTGTGCATGGCGACCTCCTTACGGATGAAGATGTTCACGGGGCCATGACGGGTATCGAGGCTGTGTATCACGTGTGTCCGAACGTGCATCCGCAGGAAGAGGCGATCGGCGCGCGAATGATCGACGCGGCGCGGGCGGCTGGAGTCAGGCGCTTCGTCTTCCACTCAGTCCTGCATCCTCAGATAGAGCGGATGCCGCACCACTGGCGGAAGCTCCGAGTCGAAGAGCGGCTGTTCGAATCCGGCCTCGACTTTACGGTCCTCCAGCCGGCGCCCTACATGCAAAACGTCTTCGCCGGGTGGACGGACGCACGGCAGGAGGCATACACGGTTCCCTACCCAACGCAGACCCGAATTTCCATGGTCGACCTGAACGATGTGGCGGAGGCGGCGGCCAAGGTATTGTCGGAGAGCGGTCATGGGGGAGCCACGTACGAGCTATGCGGATCTGGCTATCTGTCCCAGGATGAGGTCGCCGCGGTCCTGTCGGACGAGTTAGGTCACCCGGTCGTTGCTCGTCAGCAGGATGTTGAGGAGTGGCGCCGGGGCGCCGCCAACCGGGGGCTCGACGAGGCGCGGGTCGACTGTCTGGTCCGGATGTTCGGCTACTACACTGAGTACGGACTCCGAGGGAACCCGGAAGCCCTCAGTCACCTCCTGAGCCGGCCTCCTACGGCCTTTGCCGCCTGCATTCGACGAGAGCTGCGCAACTAAGGCGTTTTGCTCCCTGCAGGTTCGATTTGAGCCGCCTGGTCCCGGGTTCGGATGCCAGTCCGGAATCCGTTTCCGGCCGCAAGCTGAGTGAACCACAACGGTTTACGGTCAAGTAACGCCGTGTATCCCCTCCTCCGGTATGCCTCTTGCCCGCCTCTGTACCGACGGAGGCGCATGCCCAAGGAGGCGGAATGTCCAAGACAGGTTGCGAACGTTCACTGGCTCAAGCCGGCGCGCTGGCTGCGCTGCTTCTCGCGTTTCCCGGCACCGCCGAGGCGCAATACGAAGGTCAGGTCCGCAATCAGCTGCAGGCTATCCAGACGGTCGCAGAGTCGGCCGACTACCGCCGCACCCATGAATACCAGTTCGACCGGCTCCCGGGTGATCGAGTCGTCGCATTCAACGTGACGCTCCGCGAGGGCTGGGAATACCAGATCGCCAGTGTCTGCGACTTGGACTGCACCGATCTGGATCTCGAAGTTTACGACGAGCATCAGAACTTGGTCGGCGCCGACCACGAAAGGGATGACATGCCTATCGTAGGTGTCCAACCCCTATGGACCGGCCGCTTCACTATTCGTGTGCGTATGCACGCCTGCTCCAGCGAGCCCTGCTACTTCGGCGTCGGAGTGTTCGGCAAGTCGTAGCTGTCTGCGGCGGGTCTGTCCCTACCGTAGGTTTCCCTCCTGAACTCTGTGCCGGTACCCCCTAAGCTTGCAAGCAGGTTGCCAGCCAATGGCGAGCATTCGATTCGAACATCTGTGGGCTAGTCCCAATACATTGCTGGGTCTCCTGCTCGCCGGCCTGGTCCGGCTCACCGGCGGTGAAGTCCGGATCATAGAGGGTGTCCTGGAGGCGCAAGGCGGGCTTCCGGCAGGCGGGCTAAGACGCATTCTGCCTCGGCATGGAGGCGTGGCGGCGATAGCGCTGGGGCACGTAGTGGTGGGCCGGGACCGCGGGTGTCTCGAGCGCACGCGATGCCACGAACGCGTCCACGTCCGTCAGGCGGAGGTGTGGGGGCCCGCGTTTCTTCCCGCCTACTTCCTCGCCGGCGCCTGGGCGGGCCTGAGAGGGCGCCGTCCCTATCTGGACAATCCGTTTGAGAAATCCGCGCGAGAGGCCGAAGCCCGGATTCCCACAGGAGGTACCGTATGAGCGAACAAACGGGCGCCGGTGCTCCTTCACCGGGAGCTATCGCCGCAGACTCCGGCCGCAGCCTGGCCATCCTCTTCGCCCGTCTCACCCTGGGACTGATCTTCTTCATGGCCGGCGTGTTCAAGGTGTTCGACATGGGTGCGATCGAGCACGCCCGGGAGCTCTTTCTTCCCTTCGCCGACACGTTTCTGCCGGAATGGTCGCTGTGGGCGATGGGCACGGTGATCCCGTTTGTCGAACTGGCGGCTGGTCTACTTCTCCTGATCGGCTGGAAGACACGCTGGGCGCTGATTGCCGTCGGCGCAGTCCTGCTCACCGCCACGTTCGGGCACCTCATGGATGACGCCTTATATGCCCTCCATCGCCACGTGCTGCCGCGTCTGGCGCTGATGCTTTTTCTTCTGCTACTGCCATCGCATCTAGACCGATTCTCTGTGGACGGTTGGCTCCGCCGCTAATGTGGCAGGACCTTCCGGACATCTGGCTCGGAGCCGGGGTATGGGTCGGCGGGATGCTCGTGGGCGCCTGGTTGCTGAGCCTGCTGCGCAGGGATGTCAGCATTGCGGACGTATTCTGGGGTCTCGGATTAGCCGTCGCCGCTTTGTACGCTTTTCGCGCGGCCGATGGGTACGTCGTCCGGCGCGCCGCGGTGACCGCTCTGACTGTAGTGTGGGGAGTGCGGCTGTCCCTTTACATCGCGCGTCGTAGAATCGGCCAGCCGGAAGATCGGCGCTACGCGGCCATCCGGGCCCGCTGCGGCCGGTACTGGCCGCTCCTGAGCCTGCCCGCCGTGTTCGGCTCGCAGGCATTCGCCGTCCTGTTCTTCGGCGTTCCCGTGACCTGGGCGCAGTTGTCTGTGACTCCCGGCCGGCTCACCTGGGTCGATCTGGTTGCCCTGCTGGTCTGGATCACCGGGTTCACGTTCGAAGCGCTGGGCGACGCTCAGCTGCGCCGGTTCCGCGCCGATCCGGCCAACAGGGACCGCGTCCTGGATACCGGCTTGTGGAGATACACACGCCATCCAAACTACTTCGGAGACGCCCTGGTATTCTGGGGCCTATTCGGATTCGCGGTCGCGACACCCGGTGGATGGTGGACGATCGTGAGTCCGATTGCGCTGACGCTGATGTTACTCCGGATTACCGGCGTTCCTCTTCTGGAACAGGACATGGAACAGCGGCGCCCAGGGTACGCAGACTACGTTCGGCGCACCAACGCGTTCTTCCCCGGGCCGCCGCGCGGCCCTTAGTCCTCGAATAGAGCCGCGAAGTTGCTCAGGCAGCTCGTCCATCCCTGTTCGTGGCCCGTCTTGGCTTCCAATGCTGGAAATAGGTCGTGCGTCAGGACCAGCTCCGTAGACCCTCCCATATCATTGAACTCGACGGTTACGAGCGTTTCTCCGCAGTCATGCGCTTCTTCCTTCCAGCGCCATGTGTAGACGAGCTTGCTTGGAGGGCTGACTTCCCGGTACACGCCATATGCGTTGTACTCATCGCCCTCTGAGGATCTCATCGAGATCAGGTATTTTCCGCCGACCGTGAGATCCACCTCCGTGCGCTGAACGTTAACGCCATCCGGAGCGGCCCACTTTCTCATCTCCGCCGGCTCGGTCCAGGCCCGGAATACATCGCTGGGCGACGCTTTGATAACCCTGGTCATTCGTAGGGTCGTATCCGTTTCTGTCGTCATTTCTTCGCTCCTCGTGATGTTGGTGGCTTGTCGGGTTCCGGCTCGAAATAGCGCGACAGGGCGTCGAGCTGAGACTCCCAGAACACTCGGTATCGTTCGACCCACTCCGCCGCGTCTCGCATGGGAGACGCGTCAAGGCCACAGCGACTCACACGTCCGTCCCTCGCGCGGTGCACCAGGCCGGCTTTCTCGAGAACCCTCAGGTGCTTGGAGATGGCTGGCCGGGAGATGTCGAACGGCTCGGCGAGTTCTCCGACGGTGGTCGTTCCGAGGGCCAGGCGCGTCAGAATCGCGCGCCGGGTTGGATCGGCCAGAGCGCCGAAGGTGGCGTCCAGCTGATCGCTTGGGCGTCCGTTTGCCGCTTGCCGCAATGTTCGATTGGTAACCATATAGTTACCAATATGGAGACAGGGGCCTCCTGGGTCAAGGTGGGGAAGGGCTACCGAACGGGTCTACCGATCCCGTTCCCGCAGGTGTCCGCCGAGGAGGACGCCGGCGAAGCCGACCAGCGCGATGGTGAAATTGTACCAGGTTGGCTGGACCGCCTCAGAAGACGCCTCGAACGAGCTGAGCTCTGCCGGAGTTCTTGTGTCGGTGGCCGAAATCTGGGCGCCGTCCACGCCAGCACAGTCACGGGCTTGGAGCGCAATGCGATTGCCCGGCAGACCCAGCCGCCGAATACCGCTGCCGGGACGCCCAGCGCCAGACTCAGTGCCACCCAGCCTCCCGTCACATGTGTGGAGCCCTCCTGGTAGGCGAACGACGGTCCGGTGAGCTTCCAAGCGAGCGTCATCGTGATCATGACGAAAATTCCCATGACCAGATAGCCGACAATGACTGCTCCCACGCTTCTAACCATGGGTCGCTCCTAGATTCGGGCGGCTGGTTGCGGAACACCGGAAAAAGTATGCACGCCATCGGCAGCATGCGAATGGCAAACTGGAGGCCGCCAGCCTTCTAGCGGCGCTCAGGGCGGAACCCTAGGTTCGCCGCACTACCATCCGGTGCCGGCGCGCCGGTCCACACAGCACTCGAGCATCGACGGGTATGCGATGAGCGACTCTATTTCCGTAACACTTCCTGACGGTTCCTCCAGGACACTCTCATCTGGCTCTTCCGGGGCGGACCTGGCGGCCGACATCGGACCCGGGCTGGCCAAGGCCGCCATCGCCGTGAAGGTGGAGGGCGAACTCCGAGACCTGGGCCAGGCGCTGCCGGATGCATCGGCGGTGGCGATCGTCACGCGAACAGATGACGACCCTGACGCGCTGTATGCCCTTCGCCACTCGGCCGCGCATGCGCTGGCCACCGCTGTGCGAGAACTGCACCCTACGGCGGGCATTGGCTTCGGCCCCCCGATCGAGAACGGCTTCTACTACGATTTCGAGGTGGACCAGCCTTTCACGCCGGAGGATCTCGAAGCCATCGCGGCGCGCATGAAAGAGGTGGTTGGCGCCGACATGTCCTTTGAGCGGAGCGAGGTGTCCCGGGAAGAGGCCGAGGTGCTGTTCCAGGATGATCCGCTCAAGCTGGAGCGGCTCGCGGAGATCCCGGCTGGCGAGACGATCTCCGTGTATCGGAACGGTCCCTTCACGGACCTGTGCCGCGGCCCACACGTGCCGGCCACCGGCGAAATCGCCCACTTCAAGCTCCTGTCCTCGGCCGGCGCCTATTGGCGCGGCGACGAGACCCGGCAGATGCTGCAGCGCATCTACGGCACGGCGTTCTTCGAGAAGAAGAATCTCGAAGAGCATCTTCACCGGCTGGAAGAGGCGAAAAAACGCGACCACCGCAAGCTCGGGCAGGAACTGGATTTGTTCAGCTTCGAGGAGGACTTCGGTCCCGGCCTGGTGTGCTGGCTCCCGAAAGGCGCCCGGATCCAACTGAAGCTGCGGCGCTGGGTCGAGGATCTGCTCGAGGCCCACGACTACGACTTCGTATACACGCCCCACGTATCGAGTGAGGCCCTGTTCAAGCGCAGCGGACA
Source organism: Gemmatimonadota bacterium (assembly GCA_036679495.1). Lineage (GTDB taxonomy): Bacteria > Gemmatimonadota > Gemmatimonadetes > Palauibacterales > Palauibacteraceae > JAZDDE01. Next base: position 5,940 of record JAZDDE010000057.1, read on the forward strand.
CATTCCTACCTACACGGAAAACATGTATCCGGCCATGCAGGGAGAAGGAGAGTCCGAGGCTTTCCGCGTCAAGCCGATGAACTGTCCGGGTCATACGGTGATCTATTCGGCCCGGCCCCGAAGCTATCGGGACTTACCGCTGAGACTGTCAGAGATTGCCAACGTATACCGGTATGAACGGTCCGGTACGCTGCACGGTCTTCTCCGGGTCCGAATGCTCACCATGGACGACGGGCACATCTTCTGCATGCCTGACCAGATTGAGGACGAAATCTTTACGTGCATCGACCTCGTAGATGAGGTGATGGGCACTCTCGGCTTGTCGTACCGGCTGGACCTTTCCACTCGGCCGGCCAAGCGGATCGGAGCGGAGGAGAACTGGGACCGGGCCGAGGCGGCGCTGCACCAGGCGCTGGCCCGTGCGGGCCGCGACTACTCGGTGGACGAGGGTGGCGGGGCGTTCTACGGGCCGAAGATCGACATCAAGTTTAAGGACGTGATTGGCCGCGAATGGCAGGGCGCTACGATCCAGCTCGACTTCAACCTGCCCGAGCGGTTCGAACTCGAGTATATTGGTGCGGACAACAAGCCGCACCGGCCGGTTATGATCCACCGTGCGATCTTCGGATCCATCGAAAGGTTCACGGGTTTCCTGATCGAGCACTTTGCCGGCGCGTTTCCGGTTTGGCTCGCGCCGGAGCAGGTCAGAGTCGTGCCGATTACGGACAAGCAGACTGAGGCGGCGGCGGGCGTCAAGCAGACGCTGCGCGAAGCAGGAGTAACCGCGGAACTAGATGCTCGATCGGACACGCTCAGTTATCGTGTACGGGATGGCGAGCTTCAGAAGATTCCGTATCTGCTTGTAGTCGGAGTACGCGAAGCAG
>JAZDDE010000058.1:0-3885 GCA_036679495.1 Gemmatimonadota bacterium
GGCCCTTGTCAGCGGCGACTTGCCATCTGCCCATGGGACAGCCTCGATGCGGACGCCGCAGCTCGAGCAATCGACGCGCCGCATGGTGTAGATGAAGACGACCGGAATGGCCCACAGTGGCACGAAGTCAAAGCGTCGAGTCTGGCGCGTATCATAGCCGGGTGCTCGTCGTCCGCAACCCGAACAGATCGCCCGAGTCTTGGCGCGCGGTCGGACCTCGACTTCGAGAATCAGCTCATCGTTTTGGATGCGCATAACGACGCTACCGTAGAGCTCACCATCGGTTGTAAGTTTGACGAAAGCACCGGTCGCGATTGGACACTTTGCGGCGCTCCCGCGGGGCGTGCCCGCTTGAGGAGCGCCAAGTGTCCAACGGAGCAGCAGGCCCCTGCCTGCGCTCAGAGCGAACGAGAGGTCATTCATGCACCGAAAGATCGAAGACGCCTTCGTGGCCGACCCGCTGCTGGCGGCCCAAAGCCGGCTACTGGCCGAAGCGGTCCAGCTCCTGGAGCTCGACCAACGCCTCTACGAGATGACTGAAGAGCTACCGCTGCCGGCGCTGCTGATCGCGATGGAGGAGGAACTGATGCCCTACAACGGCATGGCGTTCCTTTACCTGACCCTTCAGCGAGTAAAGGGACAGTACCTTCAGCCCGCGATCCAGGCCCTTTTGGAGGTTCTTCAGAAGAGCGATGTGGATCTGCTCAGCCAGCGCACCGACGCCTGAGCCGACGTTCGGATTCCCCGGCCGTCGCGAGCGTCATCGGCTCCCATAGCGTTTGCGGTCGTGGCGGCCCCTAACGTTCCACGCCCTACCCAGCTCTGCGGTCTTGGCCGGAACACCAAGAACCCGGAAGGATCCGCAGAGCCCCATAGAACCCATAGCAACGACCCCCTCGCGTAGAGTGCGCGTGGGAAAAACAAACCGCGTCTCAACGCGAGGAGGTCGTTGTCTACATGATACCGAGTGAGAGGAGCTACATGTACCGACTGATCAAAGAAGGTCTTGCCAAGGCTGAGATTGCCCGCCTTCTCGGACGATCTCGGCAGACGATCTACAACTGGTTGAAGCAGGAGTCTGCACCGAAAACCCGGCGACTGCGCCCGAGCAAGCTGGACCCGTTCAAGTCTTACTTGAAGAGCCGCCTGGAGCGTTTTGACTTACCGGCGACGGTGCTGCTGCGCGAGATCCGCAAGAAGGGCTACTGTGGCGGTCTGACGATCCTGCGCGAGTACGTGGCGGGGGTCAAGGACCAAGAGGTTCGCCGCCTGGTGGACCGCTTCGAGACCGAGCCGGGGCGCCAGGCCCAGGTGGACTGGGCCTCGTGCGGCACGATCATGCACGAGGGGCGCCGTCGTCGGCTGAGTTTGCTAGTGGTCGTGCTCGGCTACTCGCGCACGATCTGGGCCCAGTTCGTGGTCTCCGAGCGCCGGCCGGTGATGCTGGAGCTGCTTGAGCAGGCTTTCGGTGAGCTCGGCGGGGTGGCCAAAGAGCTGTTGATCGACAATCTCAAGCAGGCTATCGCGGTGGCTCGCAGCGCCGAGGAACCGGCGAAAGTCCAGCCGGAGTTTGCCAGCTTCGCCGACCACTGGGGCTTCGAGGTGGTGGCCTGTCCGCCGTACTGGCCACGAGCCAAGGGCAAGGTGGAGCGCGCTATCTCCTACCTGAAAGGCAGCTTCTTGGAGGGGCGCGAATTCGTCGATATCGACGGGCTCAACGCCCAGCTGCGGCAATGGCTCGCCGAGGTCGCCAACGTCCGGACCCACGGCACCACCAAGCAGCGGCCGATCGATCGCCTGCCGGCGGATCAAGAGGCTATGCTGCCGCTCGTGACCCGGCCGTTTCCCGCGGCCGAGCGGGCGCAGCGTCTCACCGACCACGACGCGCGCATCTCCTACGGTGGCGTACGCTACTCGGTCGATCCTGTGATTCTCGGGCCCCGGCGCGGGGAGGGCGTGGAGGTCTGCCTCGGCACCGACGAGAGGCTGCGTATCTACCATCAAGGCCATCTGGTCGGCGAGCATCCGGTACTGCCTTCTGGTAGCCCGCCGCGCGACGACCCGCGTCATGCTGCCGCCAGACGCCGACTGCGCCAACAGCCTGGCTGGAAGCGACCGGCAGGCAACACGCCCCACTTCCAACAAGTCCTCGAGGAAGAGATCGATCTCGACGCTTTGCTCGCCGGCGCCCCCGCCGTGGAGCAACGCTCCCTCGCCTGCTACGAAGGAGCCCCCTGATGCAAGCCGAGCTGACCTACCAGCGTGTGCTCTCCGGACTCGAGTCCTTGAAGATGTCCGCGGCGCTCGGCGCCCTGGACAACGTCCTCGAGGCTGCCAGAGTCGACGACCGCTCGCCCCTCGACGTCGTCGACCAACTCCTGGACATCGAGCTCAAAGCACGCCACGACCGGCGCGTGGAAATCAACCTGAAGTTTGCCGGGCTGCCTTACCGACAGCCACTCGAGGATTTCGACTTCGACGCTCAGCCGTCCATCGACCCACAACTCGTCGGCCGGCTCGCGACGTTGCGATTCCTCGAAGACGGCACCAACGTCCTACTGCTCGGGCCACCAGGCGTCGGCAAGACTGCCCTCGCCGTTGGCTTGGGTCTCAAGGCGCTGGAGGCCGGCCATCGCATCTCTTTCCTCGCCTGTCACGACCTGGTCATCCGCTTCCGACGCGCTAGCCGTGAAGGACGGGAGGACAGGCTCCTGACGACCATGCTCAGACCCACGATCTTGGTCATCGACGAGGTCGGTTACACCCCCCTCGAGCGACCCGAGGCCACCTTCCTCTTCGAGATCATCGCCAAGCGATACCAACGACAGAAGTCCATCATCGTCACCTCCAACAAGAGCTGGGGAGCTTGGGGAGAGATCCTCCCGGATCAGGTCATGACCGCGGCCATCCTCGACCGTCTGCTTCACCGATCCGTCACCATCAACATCCAGGGCGAAAGCTACAGGCTACGCCAGCACAGAAAGGCCGGCCTGATACCCGCCTGGGTACAACCAGAGGAGAAAAAAGCCGACTGAGAACCTGCTGAAAGTGTCCAATCCTCGCCGTTGGTTCTGTCAAAGTGGAAACCGGTGTTGACAACATCGACAAGGCTATCCAGACGCAGCTTGCGAATATCCAGAAGAAAACCGGCAAGACACTCGATCAGCTCTACGCCTGGTTGAAGAAGTCAGGGCTCCTGGACGCCGCGGGCCGATCTCTACGGCGAGATGGAGCTCGCCGGCTATCGACACGTGAAGCGCCTCGACTTCTTGCCGGTACAGATCTTCGAGGTTTTTGCGCCCGCCGAATGATCCGCATGCAGTCTTCTAGCCGAAGAGGCAGCTCGTAAGCGCTGTCGATTCGCCGCTTGATTCTTTCCAGCCGATGGCGTTGGGCAACCAGTCAGACCCGCGACTGAGAACATCCTCATGTGGGGTCCGTCGGCAACACGACATCGCCACTTCTGGCCCTATCGATCGCACGATCTAGGTCAGTTCTCTCAATAAGACCCTTGCGCGCCAACACAGTCACGATGCCCCCAAAGAGCAGCTGTATCCTGCGCAGATCGGCGTCCATCGATCCCTCGGATGCATCCGGCAATGCGGGACGGGCGGGCCGTCCTCGGCCAGGGGCGGCAACTCGACCACGACCGAACGGGAATACTTCGCCAAAAAAATCCTTGGGCGTGACACCAATGACGTTCAGAATCAGCAGGACTTGCTCGACGCGTAACGTCTTCTGCTTCGTCACCAATTGCCAGAGCATCCTGAGTTGGACCGATAACCGCTCTGGCTCGTTTCCCGCCACCACATCGATGAGACGCGCCACAGCTTCAAAGTCGATCGGGACAACCGTACCGCCGGCTGACTCCTCGAGTCTTGTGCG
>JAZDDE010000059.1:0-3635 GCA_036679495.1 Gemmatimonadota bacterium
GATGTCGAACGTCAGCGCCTCTGCGTCTTCCTCGACGATGCACTGATCGACGAGCATCCCTACCCCGTCCGTTAACCAGCGCGGATGGTGCCTTCGGTCGCCCTACGGGCTCCCCTTCGGCACCATCCGCCTATTTCGGCCTAATCGATGTCGTGACACCTGGACCCTTAATCGATGTGGTGGCATTCAAGACTTAGGTCCTCTAGTCTTCACTACATTTCGATCGTCTTGGGCGGGCAGAGTCTCTCCGGCAGGGTGAGCCCAAGGCGCTGGAGCAAGATGGCCTGCTCGCGCTCGGGGCGAACGACGCATCGAATGTGCAGCTCGCCGGCGTCGCCGTTGGCCAGCGGCAGGACGATGTCGGCGGCCTGGATGCGTGAGAGCTCGGTGAAGATCGTGCGTGGAGAGTCACCGAGCCCGGCCTGCGATTGCCACTTCTGCAGGGTCTTCCAGAGCACGTAGGCCAGAAAGCAGACCAGAATGTGCGCTTTGATCCGATCGGCCTTGTGGTGCCAGATGGGACGGAGGCCGAGATCGGATTTGTGGATACGAAAGGCGGCCTCGGCCTCGGTCAGCTGGAGGTAGGTCCTCCACAGCTCTTCGTCGCTCCACTCTGAGACGTTGGTACGCAGGATGTAGGTTCCCTCGCTGAGAGAGGCCCAGTCCTCCCACTGGGTGTGCCTGCTCCAAGCGAGCTTCACGCCGGCCGGGGCTTCGTCGTCGACCAGCGTAATCGCGTAGGCAGCCGCGGCGCGGCGGTTGCGCTCGAGCAGCCGGCCGATCTGTCGCTCGAGGACTCCGCGCTCCAAGGGGCGCTTGGCTCTGGCGATGCGCCGATCCAACGAGGCCAGCCCCTGCTCGATGCGGTGGGAGAAGCGCTCGTGCATCGCCTGCTCCTTTTCGACTCGGGCCGCCGAACGACAGAGCAGAAAGCTCTCCTGTCCATCGGGGCCGGGGCAGATCTTCACCTGCACGTCGGTGCGGATCGCTCGCCAATCGGTCTTGTCCGCTAGCTCCCGGGCAAAACGGCGGAGCTCGCTGCGCGGCGTGCCGATCACGTAGCGCCGGTTGCTTCTCTGCAACCATCCGATGTTCTCGGCGCTGGCCATCCCCCGGTCCATCACCCACACGCGGTTGGCCTTCCCGTAGCGGCCCTCCATCCGCTCCACGATCTCCTGCACCGTCGCCACGTCGGCCGTGTTGCCGGCGAAGATCTCGTATCCCAGTGGCATCCCCTCGCGCGTCACCACCAGGGCCACATTCACCTGCACGCAATCCGGCCGGTGATCGCGGCTGTAGCCGCGCTGGCACAGCTGCGGATCACCCACCCCCTCGAAGTACGTGCTGGTCACATCGTAGAGCAGCAGGTCGTAGTCGAGCTGAAACAGCTCCCCGAGCCGCTGCACCAGATGCTTTTCCAGCTCCTCCTTGTGCGGCAGCAGATGGTCGAGCGCGCGATAGAGCCGCTCATCGTAGATCTGCTCCACCGCGACGCCGAGCAGATCCTCGAGCGCGGTCGTTCGGTACCAATTCTCCGCCACGTGCAGCTCGCTCGACGGCTCACAGAGTCGGCCGATCACCAGAATCGCCGCCACGTCCCCCCACGCCACCGCCTCGCGCCCCCGGGGCATCAGCTCCGTGCACAGCTCGTCGAAGCCCAGCGCCTGCCACAGCTTGAGCCCGAGCCACACCGCGCCGAACGTACGGCCCCGTTCCAGCCGCACCCGATCGAGCCGCACCGAAACTGCCTCTTCACGCCCCGTGAACAGATCCCCCTGTGCGCCATCCGCTCTGCGCCCCGTGATCGACTCCGCCAACGCTCTCGCTCTGGCCCGACCGTCTGCGTCCAGCTCCCCAAGGTGCGCCACCGTCTGCTGCCGTACCTTGCGGCCCAGCCGCACCGAGCGCACCAGCTGCCAGTAGACGTGCACCTTGCCGTCCTTGCGCCGTCGCGTCGCACGCAGATACATCCCCGCCACCACACCTCCACGCGCATTCTCCCTCGCGCCCGGCGGGTTTGACAACCCACTTGGTCGCCACTACACGCGAGTTTTGATGCTTGTCACGACGCCGATGCCCGTGAACTCAACACGATTTGCTCTGGGTCGCCCCGAGAATATTTTTCCTGACCCCCAACTGTGGAAGTTGGGCTAGACGCTGTCGTGGGGTGAGCGCCACAATGACCCGTCCGGACCGCAGCGCGCAGGGCCCGATAAGGGGCGTTCCGTCAACGACTCCAGCTTGTCCGGGCTATCGTCAAGGAGATCGACCATGGCAGAAGCGCGGATCGTACGAAGCGGCGAGGGCGAGGTCTACGAGGATCTGTTGCTGTTCAAGCAGGGCAGCCTTACCGGCGGAAGGTTCGACTTTATGGTGGGGAACATCGGTTATCTCACCGGCCCACCTCTCCACGTTCACCACGCGCAGGATGACACGTTCTTCGTCCTTGAGGGCGTGCTCGCGTTCCAAGCCGGAGACGAATTATTTGATCTTGGGCCGGGGGACTTCGTCACTGTCCCACCCGGCGTGCCGCACGCCTTCGACAACATCCGCAAAGACCAGCCGCCGGTCAGAATATGCAATATGATGACGCCAGGTGGCCTCGACGCGTTCTTTCGCGACATGGCATTGATGGGCGAGGCGGCACAAGATCCTGCCAAGATGGCGGAGCTCAGGAAGAAGCACCGAGGCGATTTGGTCGGCCCAACCTTGGGCGTCAAACTCGGGCTTGTCTGAGCGACACTCAGCTGGGCCGCCGTGCAATCTGGCGGATCAGATCGCGTGATAGTTGCTATCGGCAATTGGGCGACTTCTGTTCTTGTTAGTCGCTGCGATCGATGGGCGACGCTCTGCAAGCGGCACTCATTCGCGCTATTCCCGGTGCGACCTTTCGTATGGCTCGCGACGGTACCTACCTCGAGTACGTCCCTGGCGATGGATTCGAGCCGCTCGTTCCACCGGCGCGTTTTCTTGGAAAACGTGTAGCAGAGATTCTCCCAGCTGACATCGCGACGCGAGCACTCGAGTGCATAGAGCTGGTCTTACAGACGGGTCGGCTCCAGCAGTTCAGCTACGAACTCGAGAGTAAAGAAGAGACGCGGTATTTCGAGGCTAAGATAGCTCCCGACCACCACGATTCGGTGTTTGTCGTCGTTCGCGATGACACGGAGCGCATTCGAGACGCTCGAGCCCTGGAAGAGAGCGAGGCCCGCTATCGGGCCCTCTATGAAAACATCCCTCTGATGTACTTCACGCTGTCGACCGACGGGATAGTCCTTTCGGTCAACTCCGTGGGTGCCATTCATTCTATTGACGCTGTCGTGGGGTGAGCCCCACAATGACCCGTCCGGACCGCAGCGCGCAGGGCCCGATAAGGGGCGTTCCGTCAACGACTCCAGCTTGTCCGGGCTATCGTCACTCAGATTCCCAACTCATTGCTCATTGCTCGTTGCTCATTGCTGACTTGTTCGGGCTGATACCTGGACCCTGATCGCTCCTTCCTCATTACTCTTTACTCTCCCTGATGCGTCGCACGCCAATGACATTTGGAATCGGCGGGGCGTACATGTTGCCGGCGGCGACGCCGCTGGTACCGTGAGTGCCGACGAGGTCGAGTTCGCGACCGCCGGCTCGTA
>JAZDDE010000006.1:0-5389 GCA_036679495.1 Gemmatimonadota bacterium
CATTCGATCGGAATGCTGTACTCAGCCCTGACCGCGTATACAGGCTTCAAGGTGAATTCGGGCGAGTACAAGCTCATGGGATTGGCTCCCTACGGAGAGCCGCGCTACGAGAGCCTGATCCGTGAGAACCTGGTCGAAGTCTATGACGACGGCTCGATCTGGCTGAACCTGGACTATTTCGATTTCTGTACCGGCATGCGCATGACATCGAGCGCGTTTCACGATCTGTTTGGCGGCCCTCCACGCAAGGCGGAATCCCGTATTTCGCAGAAAGAGATGGACCTGGCCGCCTCGATCCAGAAGGTGACCGAGGACATCGTTCTGCGCGCCGCCGCTCACACACGCAAGACGACCGGAAGTGGAAATCTTGTCCTCGCCGGCGGTGTGGCCCTTAATTGCGTCGCCAACGGCAGGCTTCTGCGCGAGGGCGGTTTTGATGGAATCTGGATTCAGCCTGCCGCCGGCGATGCCGGCGGAGCGCTCGGAGCAGCCCTGCACATGTGGCACCGAGGTCTCGAACAGCCCAGGACGCCGGTCCCTGGCGACGCCCAGAGCGGATCTCTGCTGGGTCCGAAGTTCAGCAACCAGGAGATCGGACTCTTCCTGGACTCCGTCGGGGCCACGCACCGCCGGTTCGACGACGAGTCCAAGTTGCTCGATGACGTGGCCGGGATGATGGCAGAGGAGCATGTCGTCGGGTGGTTTCACGGCCGGATGGAGTACGGACCGCGGGCCCTCGGCTCCCGAAGCATCATCGGAGATGCGCGCTCTACCTCGATGCAGCAGACGATGAACTTGAAAATCAAGTTCCGCGAGTCATTCCGGCCCTTCGCACCCTGCGTGCTCCGCGAGCACGCCGCCGATGTGTTCGAGATGGAGCCGGGCCAGGAGAGTCCGTACATGCTGATCGTGGCTCCGGTTCGAGATTCCTGGCGTTCCGAGCTATCCGCCGAGGACCAGGCCAAGCTGGTTGATCCCGATCTGCGCGTCCGTATTTCAGTTCCGAGGTCTCGCATCCCAGCCATCACCCATGTGGACTATTCCGCCCGAGTCCAGACGGTGGACGAAGAGCGGCACGGCCGTTACGCCCGTCTCATGCAGCGGTTCTACGAGAAGACAGAGTGTCCCGTGATCGTCAACACCAGCTTCAATATTCGCGGGGAGCCGATCGTCTGTACGCCGGAAGACGCGTTTCGGTGCTTCATGGCGACTGACATGGACGTGCTGGTCCTGGAGGACTATGTGCTGCGGAAGCAAGATCAGTCGGCCGGACTCAAGCAGACGTCTGAGGACTATCGGGCCCAGTATGCTCTCGACTAGGCCGGCGGTTTCGGCCGCGCGGAGTATACAGCGCTCGCGGCACGGAGCTCCAGCATGATCCATCTGCCTACGGCTCCCAGGCGCTGCGACCTACGCGGCTTTGTGGTCGCGCTCAGTCTCGTAGGCGGGATCGCGCTTGGCGGTCTGGTCGCCCTCTTTGGCTTGTCGGCGGGCGTGGCCCTCATGACCGCAGCGTTTGCGGCTGCCATCGTGCTTATTGCGGGCTTCTTCATTCCGGGCGGTGCTCGGCGCCTGTTCGACCTCTGGAGCCGATTGTCCCGATCTTTCGGCCGTTCCGCCGGCTGGTGGGTGACCCGTATCGCGTTCTTTGTCGTCGCTGCCTCTGGCCGGGCCGGGTCCCAGCTTCCGGTGAGCCGGCCGAGTGCCGGATCGACCGGATGGGTGAGCCGAGAGACTGAGTCCGACGTCCCGTTTTCTTCGCAGTCAATGTGGCCCCGAAACGACAGTGAGTCTCGGGGCTGGCTCCGACCGCTGCTGGGCTGGGCGGGCCCTTCCGGGAACTGGTGGATGTGGGCCCTGGCTCCGTATCTGGCGCTACTCAGCGGGCTTCGGCCGGCCCGTCGCAGCACGCTTACGCACAGTAACTACACGCTCTACTGATGATTCTCCGGCAAACAGTCAGACTCGTTCTAGGTCTCGGTGCTTCCGTCATCGGGCTGGTGGCGGTGCTTCCCGTCGTGGCGCTCGCCATTCCGCTCGCGGCCGTGGCGGCGCTCACCAAAGCGATCGGCAGTATTCTGGCGCCTCGTGCGGTCCCGTGGACGGAACTCATCCGGTTCGACGCCCGAATTGGCTGGAAGCCTCGTCCTGATTTGGCGGCCGTGGCCCTCAACCTGGACGCGGAAGGGTTCCGGGTCACCACGGACGACGAGGGTTGGCGCGGAGATCACTCGCTGGATGACTGCGACGTAGCCGTCTTCGGGGATTCGTTTGCCTTCGGGAGCGGGGCCGACGACGACGACTTCTTCGCACACCAGTCGCGATCCGCCCGCGTTAAAGCCATCGGGGCGCCAGGATACAACCTCGTTCAGTCACTGCTATTGCTCGAGGAAATGACGCCGCGCCTGGCCGGCCGCACGGTGGTTTGGTGGATCTACCCGGGCAATGATCTCGACGACAATCTGTTGCCGCACATGGAGGGCTACCGGATGCCGTTTGTCCGGGAGCAAGACGGGGGATGGGAGATCGTCGCGGACCATGTCCGGGATGAGCCGTGGCCGTTCGTGTCTGAACGCCGGAATACCGACGCCTTCATCGAAATTTGCAGCCCGACCCACCGCGCGGGCCGCGCCTTCGAGGCGCTGAATTACCTGCTGGCCCGCGGTGCCGAGACATGCCGTGCGGCCGGGATCCGGCTGGTCATCATGACCATCCCGGACCACTCGCGCATCGCCCACAAGGCTATCGAGAGGTCTCTTGCCTCCAACGGCCGGGCCGATTTCGACGCGAACCGTCCTGATCGGGAGATCGCCAAGGCCTGCAAAGCGCTCGGCATCGAATTCGTGCCCCTGGCCGATCGCCTCACCGCGGCGGACTACCTGGAAGGTGACGTACACTGGAATCGGCGCGGCCACCAGCGAGTCGCGGCTGTGCTCGAAGGTCTCGTGTCGGAATCGGCGCGGGCGGGGAGCGTCAACTGATGTCCACCTCCGTCACGATCGCCATACCGATCTACAAGAGGCTGGAGTATCTGCCTGGCGTCCTTCGAACCCTTCAGGCCCAGACACACGACAACCTCGACATCCTGATCTCCGACAACGGGCTCATCGGACCGAAGCTCGAGGAGATCGTGGATCAGCACCTGACGCGTCCGTACCGGCTGCGACGGAATCCGGAGATTGTGGGAATCACGGACCACTTCAACCAACTCGCCCGGGAGGCGGCCGGCGAATACTTCGTTCTCCTGTCGGACGACGACGAGATCAGCCCGAACTACGTCTCCAGCCTGGCCTCGGCGCTCGATTCGGATCCCGATATCGGGGTCGCCCTCGGCAAACTGGATGTGATCGACGAGCATGGTACGGTCGTGCCGCGCAAGAACGGCGGAATGGACCTTCCGCCTATCATGTCAGGCCGCGAGTTCGTTCACGCCTGGTGCCACAGCGTCTACAATTTCGTCTGCTTCGCGACCAATATGGCGCGCACAGCGGACATCAAACGCGTAGGTGGATACCCGGAATCACTGCCCATGGGCACGTCCATCGACAACGCACTGCTTCTGAAGCTGTGTGGTGACCGGAGAATCGCGCTCGCCTTTGACGCGACGTTTCGCTACCGGGTGTACGAAGCCAGCCATGGTCTCGCGTTGCCGTACCGCGAACTGGCCCGGGATCTGAAAGCGTTTCTCCGTTTCCTGGACAAGGACCCGGTGCTGCAGAGTTTCGGAAACGCGGACCGGGCCTCCTGGTCAGCGATGAAGTCCGACCTGAGAGAGATGACCTGGCGCACCTACAGGCATCGCTGGAAGGGAATGTACCGAAATCGGCTATCGGCGATAGACTGGGTCCGAGCCGCCTTCGCCATGCCCTTCATCACACCGTATTACTGGTCGGTTATCGTCACCATTTTCAGGCGTGGCGCCCGAGCGGCCAAGCACCGGCTCTACAGCTGGAAGTCGATACTGGAGCAAGGCGAGTGAACGATTAACCCGACCAGGGAGGTTTGAAGATGCGCATGAAACTTGGAATAGGAATCTTGGCTGTACTGCTCGTCAGTACGCCCGGAGGGATGCAGGCGCAGAACGCGGCTGCACGGCAGGAAGCAACGCTACGACCTGGCGATCAGCTTCTCATCTCGGTGTGGCCGAATACCGAACTGGGCGGTGAGTTCACAGTCGAGGAATCCGGGTTTGCCTACCTTCCATTCCTTGAGCGTGTCCGAGTTGCGGGCGTCTCCATGTCCGAGCTGCGCCAGCGCCTAAGGGACGGATACGCGCTCGCCGTTCAAAATCCCGTCGTATCGGTCACTCCTCTATTTCGAATAGGAGTCATGGGCGAAGTTCGGAGTCCCGGTCAGTATTTTGTGCGTCCGACAGATCAGCTGTTCGACGTCCTCGGTCAAGCGGGCGGTTTCGGACGAGACGCAGACACCCGCGACGTTCGGATCGTACGCGCGGGCCAGGTCGTGAAACTTGACGCAGCGCGGGCTCTTGAGACCGGCGACTTACTTCCGTTGCAGGCCATGACTCTGCGTTCTGGCGACATCATCACCGTCGGTCGCCGCGGACGCTTCGAAGTCAGAGACCTGTTTCTAATAATCAACACGTTACTGACTACGGCCGTGCTGATAGAACGCGTAGCGAACTGATCTCCAAGGCACGAAGGCTCCTCCACTGCAAGTCGTGAACAAGGTCGTTCACATCAGCCGAGATGACGTGTCGGGCGGGGCGGGCCGCTGCGCGCTACGGCTACATCTCGGGCTCCGTGAACTGGGCGTCGACTCGCGCATGCTGGTTGCTCGGCGTCGCGGGTCAGGTGACCGGGTCGAGCAGTTCCGTCCCCCGGAAGACCGACTGAGCCGGTGGCGGAGAGCCCTCCGAAGGCGCCGCATCGAGAAGGAGAAGCAGCGCTACGCCAACCAACGGTCGCCCGGTGTTGAAGGTCTCAGCGACGACCGATCTCCGTACGGCTCGGACGTCGTAAAGGCCGTGAACGACGCCACTCTTGTTCACCTGCACTGGACCTCCGGGCTCGTGGACGTTTCGGAGTTCCTCGGAGCCCTGCCCGCAGCTGTTCCGGTCGTCTGGACGTTGCACGATATGAACCCCTTTACCGGTGGCTGCCACTACGCCTACGCCTGCGACGGATTCACCCGAGGCTGCGGATCGTGTCCGCAACTGGGGAGTGGAGAGCCCACTGACTGGTCCAGTCGGATATTCGCGCGAAAGCGATCGATCTTCGAGACTCTTTCGCCGGACCGGCTCATAGTCGCAGCCCCCAGCGAATGGCTCGCTAGGGAAGCCCGACGAAGCGCTCTGTTCGGTCGCTTCACTGTAGAGGTCATTCCGTACGGGATCGACACTGAAGCTTTTGCTCCCCGGGACATGGAT
>JAZDDE010000060.1:0-2619 GCA_036679495.1 Gemmatimonadota bacterium
GATAGGCGGAAGCCAAGTTGAGTTGAGTGGTTGGATTGGACGGCTCCAGCGCCGCTGCTCTGAGATAGCAATCGACCGCCTCCGCCGGACGGCTCGAGTCGGCCAAGATGGACCCCAATAGGATCCATCCGTCCGGAAACCCCGGCATCAATTCCACCGCACGGCGCGTGGCTGGTTCCGCCGCGGCGAGATTACCGGTGCGCGCTTCGACAAGCCCCCACAAGTAATGGAGCTCGCCGACCGAGTCGTCATACCGAAGCGCCTCCTCGATCCATCGCTTCGCCTCGGCTAGTTGACCCTTTGAGTAGGCGATTTTGGCCAGCACCGAGTGTGCGTTCGCGTCTTGGGGATCCAGCTCCAACACCGCTTTGAAAGTGGCCTCGGCCTCGTTCATCCTGCCCTGCTCCAGTAGCTCGCGACCTCTCTTATAGGTGACCTTGATCTGAGCGTCGCGGTGATCCCGCTGCTCGGTCTCCTCGTTCAGCCGCTGAAACTGCTGTCCAGCCTCTTTGGCCTCTTCCTCTCTTCCCAACTGCTGATACAGAGTCGCCAGGACGTAGAAGACATTGGGGGAATCGGGATGGTCTTTCGCGGCACGGGTAAGTAGCTCGAGCGCTTCCTCGGTCTTGCCTTGTCGGGTCAGAATACGTCCGAGCAGTATTTGGGTCTCGAGGTGCCGGGGATCGGCTTCGAGGGCTCGCCGGAGATAGGTTTCTGCTTCTAGGTAGTCGTCCCGCTCACGGCTCAAGCTCTTTCCGATTCGGTAGAGAAGCTCCGGTGACGGATCTGTCTGCAACCCCCCTTTCCAGACTTCCATCGCCTCGGTGTGCCGGCGGGCGCCGGTGAGATGGTCTCCAAGAAGCACTCGGGCATTCACATCGTCCGGCCGGAGCTCGACATAGCGACCAAGCGTCACCAGCGCTTCTTCTGTCTTTTGCTCGGCCTCGTAAATCGCGGCAAGAATGAGCAACGCCTCCGGCGTCGGCTCAGGTGGGGCCACCGCCAACTCCAGAGCCTGAACCGCCTCATCCTTTAGCTCGGCACGATACAAGCTCTCGCCTAACGCGAACTGGAGAGGACGCTCCTCGGGCGCAAGCTCGGCCGCGCGCCGATAGGAGACGATCGCCTCGGAAAGGAGTCCGTGACTCTGCAGTAGACGCCCAATGTTGTAGTGCACGTAGGGATTGTCCGGAGAAACGCGCGCCGCCGCACGGAAGGTCTCGAGTGCCTCGACGTATTTCCCCTGATCGGAGAGCGCCTCTGCCCGGCGGAACAGCTCCTCGAACTCCTCCGCCGGCCCGAGGAAGCCGAGCGACACCAGGAAGACAAGAACCGCGACACTCACCGCCTGACACCCAGGGCGGCGAGATTCTCCCGGGCCGCTGCAAGCTCGGGATTCACAGAAAGGGCCTTCCGAAACTCATCGGCCGCCTCGGCACGGCGCCCCATGCGGGCCAGGGCGATACCCAAGCTGTTGTGCGCCTCATAGGAGCCCGGATCCAACTCCGATGCTTTCCGGTAATGCTCCTCCGCTCCCGTCAGATCGCCCTCGTTCAAGAGTACACTCGCAAGATTGAGCAACGCCGGCACTAAATCAGGATCCGAGGCCAGCGCTTTTTCATAGAAACCCTTCGCCTGGGGTCGTTGTCTCCGGCGTTCCTCGATGACCCCAAGGTAGTTCCAGGCTCGCGCATCGTCCGGCTCCAGCTCGAGCGCGCGCCGATGCCATTGCTCGGCGTCATCCATGTCGCCCGCCATGCCGAGGAGGACGCCCACATCGTTGGCGGCGGCCGCGCTCGGCTGGCTCTCGAACGACGTACGAAACAGCTCCAAGGCTCTGCTGGTGTCCCCCTCTTTTGCCCGCTCACGACCCGCGGCAAGGCTTATCTCGGCGAGCGCAGACCGGCTCGGGCCCGAGGCGGGGTCGAGCCTCAAGGCGTGCTCGAGGACGGAACCAGCTTCCTCCAGCCGCCCGCGCTTGTAAAGTAAGAGCCCAAGGGCCTCGTGAACAGAGGGCATGGAGGGCGCGTGAGCCACCGCCTCCCGGAGAGCCGCCTCGGCCTCGCCGGGCTCTCCGGCGGACTCGAGCGCTTGCCCCAGGCTCACCAGTCCACCCGGATGACCAGGGGCAATCTCTAGGCCCCGACGGAAGGCGGCCACCCCTTCCCGATAATCGCCCTTCTCGACGAGAGCCGTTCCCAGAAGGAAATGGCTCCGTGCACTGGCGGGTGACGCCTCCGCCGTCCGCCGAAAGAGCGTCTCGTTGTCCACCCAGTCTCGATTGCGCGCCACGGTCATTCCCAGCCCCAAGACGACCACCGCCACCAGCAGGAGATGGGCGGCTCGCGGCCACTGCTTTCTCAAGGACTCGAGGCCTAGGCCGGCAAGGAAACAGGCACCGAACGATGGAAGGTAGGTCAGCCTCTCGGCAAGCAAGGTTCCAAGCGGGAAAAGAACATGTACCAAACCAAGAACCGGTAGCACCACCGCGCCAATGGCGAAGGCGACGAGGCGTTGTGCGCGCCTCCAAGCGAGCGCTGCACCTGCGCCCGCCGCCACCAGCAACGCCAGGCCTGCTAAAACACGCCCATCCAGGATCGAGCTCGGCAGCGGAATCTG
>JAZDDE010000061.1:0-5044 GCA_036679495.1 Gemmatimonadota bacterium
ACGCCTCTCGACTTCGACGCCGAAGCCCTGCGACTCGAGAACTACCATCAGGTCTCGGACGAGATCCTGCCGGTGTGGGATCTGAGTGGGATTGCCCGCGACATGAAGATCCTCCTCGCCACGGCCTTGCAGGCGGCCAACGCGGACGATCCGCCGCGCTGGGTCCCCGGGCACGAGTTCGAGGAGGAGTGGAAGGCGCTCTACGGTCAGCCGGCGGATTAACGGGGCTCCAGCGGGTTAGCCCCATCTGACGTGTCGTTTGAAACCGTCTTTCGCCGTGTGCTGGGCCCCTCCGCGCGGCGCCGCCGGCGCTCGGGGCGTACGACGATTGAACCCATCAAGATTATAGTGGCTTTTATAGTGGTATCGTTGCGTTATGGCGACTCGACCCATCCAGATCTCGATCGACGAGGAGCTCCTCGAGAGAATCGATCGAGATCCTGAGGTGACTCAGAGAGGTCGCTCCGCGTTCCTGCGCGCCGCGGCCAGTTTCTATCTGGCGGCGAAGGAGAAGCGCGAGGTCGATCAGAGGATCACGGCGGCCTATGGCGACCAGGGCGAGGCGATGATCGACGAGGTGGCGGAGTTCATGGATCTGCAGCAATGGCCCGAGAGCTGAGGCGCTGGGAGATCTGGCTGTTGGAGTTCGCTCGCCCGGACAAGCGGCGGCCCGTGCTGATCCTCAGTCGGCAGCCGCTGATCGAGAGCCTGCACACCGTGACCGTGGCCGCGATCACCTCGACCCTCCGCGACTCTCCAACGGAGGTTGCGCTAGGAATCGACGAGGGCCTGAAGCAGGACTCCTGCGCCAACCTGTGCAACGTCTTTACCGTGCCCCGGGAGAGGCTTCGTCACTTTGTCGGCTCGGTCAAGCCGGAAAGGATGCGGGAGGTTTGCCGAGCGCTCGCGATCGCTACCGGCTGTGAGTAGGGCTTCCGGAAAGCACTCCCTGCACCCGGTCAAGAGGTGTGCGGTCAAGAGATGCCACCCTTTTCTCCAGCGGGAAAGGCGCTCTACGGTCAGCCTGCGGACTGACGTTCGCGGCCCTTTACCAGCAGTGCAGTCGAGATGGGGGCAGCACCTGAGACAACCTACTTCCTCGTGTAGGTCGCTTTCGCCCCGGTCATGTAGTTCGTGCCGTCCGTGGACATCTCGTACGTCCAGTCGAAGCCTTGGTCGGTCATGTTGTAGTTGGTGAGCCGGGAGTGGACCATCATCCCCTCCGGCCCTGGGTCCGCGCCGGTCACCACGAGCTTCCCGTCCTTGAAGTCTCCGGTGTACATGGAGATCCTGGCCCCCATGCTGTCTACCCAGGTGGTCTGCCACTTCGTGGTGTGGCGGTCGTAGCTGGTGAGGCCGATCCCGCTGAAGGGCATGCCCATCATGTTGCCCTCGAACACCAGCTGCTGGGCACCGCCGCCCACCACCGTACTCAACACCGCGGTGGCCTCGGTCTCGAGCCACTCTTCGCTCATGGGGTCCATCTTGTAGAAGAACTTGACCGAGTACTCGCCGTTCATGGCCTCGAGCTCTTTCATTTCCGGCGGGGGGCCCATGGCGGGCATCCCGACCTCTGCCTGGGCCTCCTGGCCTGGGCTTTCTTCATCATGGTCCGCAAGGCTCACGGTTGCGGTCCCGAGACATAGGGCACCTGCCGCCAAAGCGATGGTCAATGCTCTCATTGAGAATGTTCTCCAGAAGGGATCGGGGTTCAAGGGTGGCGGCATTATACGTGGCGTCAACGCTCTAGCCCGAGCGACGGCCCAGGCGCCGCCCGAGCCAGGCAGCTGAGACGTCGTACCCGAAGTGTGCAATCACGGAGGTCCCACCCGTTTCTCCTGCAGCGGCTGCGCTGCGACGGTAACCGGGGACCTTTGGAGCCAGGCTCGGTCGCGACTCAGTTGTCCGTCGCGTGGTTCCCACAGCGGATGTAGAGCCGCTCGGTCTTGCCTTCGACGACCCGGACGTTCTCTTGTCGTTGTTCGCCGTAGCATTCAGCGTTGACCACGTACCGGCCTGCTGAGAGCGTTTCCCAATCGGCGTAACGGCCATCCGTCACGATGGGCTCTCCTGGTCGGTCGGCGCGCGCGATCGACCAGGAGAAGCCGAGCGGATCGCGCTGCCCGCGCTCCGGCAGCGCCCACACCTCGAGCCACCCGGCGCGCGGCGGACGTTCCCGTTCACGGCACGCCTCGAGCTTGTCGAGAGCTGCCTGAAGGCCAAAGACGCCGACATCCGTCGCGAAATCACCGCCCAAGCTTACTCGCAGCCGCTGCAGTTCAAGCCTCTGCAGGGCGTTGAGCAGCAGCTCGGCCGTGCCGTCCTGCGCCCGGTAGTTGCCGCGCTGCCAGGGCGAGTGGCGGCGTTCGCCGACTTCGTGGAACTCCCCGTCGACGTCGATTCTGAGATCGCGCGAATCGTCTGTCAGCGGGAAGGCGCGTTCTCTCTTGGGGAAGAACCCGCTCGTCACGAAGGTACTGCCATCGACAGTCCTCACGCCAAGGTGTCCCGCACCGCGAGGGCCGCGGAAAGGCTTGCGGATCATGCAGACCGCGCCGGCATGTTCTCGAAACAACCACGGATCTGCCGGCGCTGTCATCGACTTGGCTTGCTGAGATCTGAGGGCGGCGAGGTGAGTCGCCGCTCGTTCGGTGTGCACGTACCGGTCAGCCTTCAGAGCCAGACTGCCACCACAGCCACCGGGCCAGCCGGGAGCGCCGCTGTTCTCCCGCGATGGTGGCAGGAAAAGGAGCCACCTCTCACCTTCGGCGATTCCCATGCCGCCCGAGGTACGCATTCGCGCGTCCCTGGACAGGCTGAAGGACTCCAGTTCAGGCCCTTTGAACTGCTCCTCGACCCGGAGGACCGCTCTTGTGTTAGAGCCCTGTCGGTCGAAAATGTCGACGGTTGCGACAACCACCCAGGTCGCCCGCTCGAAGCTCGAAGTCAACGTAATACCTCGAGCGCAGGTGCTAGCCCGAGACGCGGTGGCACCGACGAGGGGAAACACAATGAGAGCAAGCACGAGAGCCAAGCGGGTAGGACGGCCGAGGCCATGAAGCTGCATGTTCAGATAGACCCCTCGACGGGCTAGATAATTCCCCCGAGCCCCATGCCCCAAGGAAGGACTCGCGGTCACCGCTTTGGGCTACGGCCCTCCTCGTTCCGCCATTCCATCAGGTTGGCGCGTGGACGGAAGCGCCAACTTGGTGAATGCTAGATTGGGTGAAGGCCCAGCTCGGCGCGATCCGCGAGGCCGCATGTTGATCCACCCGGAGAGCCTCACCTTGGCGCTGACATCAACGATCTACAACTTCGACATCGACCTCGCGGACGCCGGCCGCGGCGTTTACGAGAGTCTCGAACTGCGCGTCGCGCGCCATCCTTCAGAAACGGAGGAGTATCTCCTCACGCGTGTTCTGGCCTACTGCCTGGCCTACGAGCCAGGCATCAGCTTCACTAAGGGACTTTCCGACGGCAAGGAACCGGCGATCGCGGTCCGTGACCTCACCGGCGCACTGAAGGTTTGGATCGATATCGGAACTCCCGACGCTGCGCGGCTACACCGGGCGAGCAAGGCCGCGTCGCGGGTCGCGGTCTATACGCACCGCAACCCCGCGCAACTCGTGCGAAAATGGTCCAACGAGAAGATTCACCGCGCGGCGGACTTGGAACTCTACAGCATCGATCAGGCACTCCTGGCAGGTCTCGTCGCCCTCCTGGCACGGCGCATGGCTCTCGCGCTCTGGGTATCGGATGGCAACCTTCAGGTCACGATCGGCCACCAGTCGCTGAACGGTGCCGTGGAACGACACACCTTGTAGGCTCGCTGAACGGTGCCGTGGAACGACACACCTTGTAGGCGTTCTCGTTCAGAGCCTACCCAGTCTGCGAGCCCCGGTCGCTATGGTGGACAAGCGGCTCAGAGGCTGTCTCCCGTCGATTGCAGGAGTCGCAACGTTCAGTGCGGACCTTCAGGGCAACACGCTTTCGAGCCGGCCGCGGACCAGATCCTCGGCCTACTCGTTCAGCAGCACCCCCATCCGGGCCGCCACTTGCTGGTCGTAGATCGCCCGGAAATCGACAATGTCTTGGGCCAGCGGGACGATTCGGAAGAGCTCCGACCGCCGCTCCCGCCAGCCGTCGACGAGGCGCTTGCCGATCACCGAGCCGCAGTGAAAGACATGCTGGCGCAGAAGCCGCAGGACGACGTCCTCGTCGGCCTGAGTCATCCCCTCGGCGCGTACGAACTCGTCGTTGAGGTGCTCGCGCCAGCGATCGCTGCCAGGCAGCAGGTAGGCCACGCCGCCGGTCATTCCAGCGCCGAAGTTGAGGCCGATCTCGCCCAAGACGATGACGGTTCCTCGGGTCATGTACTCGCAGCCGTGGTTGCCGATGCCTTCGACGACTGCCGACGCACCGCTGTTGCGAACGGCGAAGCGTTCGCCGGCGCGACCGCCGACGAGCAGAGTGCCGCCGGTGGCGCCGTAGAGGGCGACGTTGCCGAGCACGGTGTGGGCCTGGCCGGTCTCGCGAACCTCCCGCGGCATGCGGACGGTGATCAGGCCACCGCTCATCCCCTTACCGACATAGTCGTTGGCTAGGCCCTTGAGGCGTAGCTCGACGCCGTCCGCCAGGAACGCGCCGAGGCTCTGACCGGCGACGCCGCGCAGGCGCAGCTGCAGACGGCCGCGGAAGTTGCCGCTGCCGTACAGGAAGGCCAGCTGTCCCGAGATGCGGGTGCCCACGGCGCGATCGGTGTTTCGAATGACCCGGTCAACGACGGCCTGGCCATGGGTGAGGATCTTCGGGCCCACTTCATCGAAGACGTCCTCGTCCAGAGACCGGCGACGGCTCGCGCTCCCCGCCGGCAGCTCCCGACCACGCTCGAGCGGCAGGCCGCCCGGAGCTTCGGGATTCAGGATCGGGCTCAGGTCGAGCCCCTTTGATCTCAGCAGTTCGCGGCGAGCCGCGCTCTCGGTCAGCAGGTCGGTCCGGCCAACGATCTCCTCCAGGGAGCCCACACCCATCTCGGCCAACTGCC
>JAZDDE010000062.1:0-2283 GCA_036679495.1 Gemmatimonadota bacterium
TAGAAGCGGGGCTGGGAGGCTCGTGAGACCCGATCGAAGCTTGGGCAGCAACGTCCAAGCCGTCTGGTAGCTCCCCACCCCGGTGTCCCTCTGGAACTGAAGGGCCGAGATTCCTGCTTTGTGACGGGCCAGGAAGAAGACTCCCAGGAACCACACGCGAAGCGACACGCGGGTCCCATGGAACACGGTTCCTGCGGTGACCGAGCTTTGATAGCGGCCTGAACGGCACTGCTCGAGACGCCGGCTCGCCAGGAAGTGGCTTCCCTTGCTCCCACAGCGCGGGCACACGAACCCACGCGGCCAGCGAGCCCGGCGTAGGTACGCCCAGCAATGAGCGTCATCGGGGAACTGGGTCTGGAAGTCTATGAGCGTACTCGGGAATCGCATTCGGCTGTCCTCCTCGGAACACCACAATGCGTCCCCGTCGTGTCACATCGGGTCACGGCGCGGAGCGAATCGGATAACCAGAGGAGATTCAAGCCCCCTTTTCGGGAGAATGTCCGATAGCAAGCAACTATGACAAGTACGCAGCGGAGGGGAAACGCCCGGCTGCGGGCCCGGTTGGGGTCGTTCACGCCGTCCGTCCGCACTTCGACCGTGAAGTCGCGTTCTGGGACATGATGCTCACTCCGTTCCTGCTTGCGATCGGGGTGATGGTCCAGCACGCCCTGGCACGCGACAACCGCTGGCTCCTAGCGCTTGCCGGTTGGAGCCTACTCGGCATCGGCGCGACCGGCGCGGCCGCGATGCCCGTCTCCGGCTTCTGGCTCGGAATCGTGCTTTCGGTTCCGCTGCTCCTCCACGTCTACCGACGCGAACCTCGTGCGCATGAGCCGTGGCACATGCTTCTGCGCAGGGCGCGCCCGAGATTGCTAAGCCCGTGGGCGATCGGGTTCCTCCTCTCCAAGAGGCCGCGCATCCCCCGCCGTGAAGTAGTCGAAGAGCTCGTCAAGCCGCTCGAACCCGCACATGTGGCCCTCGTTGGGAAAAACCGTTCCGTTCGCATCAGGAACACGCGAGATGAGGTGCCGGCCCATGGCGGCGAGGCAGACTGGGGCTTCTCGCTTTCGGACATCCCGATCCCTGTCCACCTCTGGCACGGCGAACTCGATGCAGACCGGGGAGGTGATATGCGACGTCGTCCGCGAACAGCTGAACAAGGTCATCCAGGCTGGCAGAGCGCTCACGCCTCGGAAATCCCCGAAGCCCCACTTCGATCTTCTATGATCTCGCATCGAGGTGGCGATGAATGCAAGGACGACGTTGAAGGCCCTGCTTCTGGCCGTTGCTCTGTTCGTGTGCGCCAGCGGCGTGCTCGTTCTGGGCGTGCTGAAAGCTTGTCAAGGCACTGCGCGTGCGTACGGAGATGCGAAGCTCGTCAGAAGGACCAACCTCATGGGAACGGAGGAGCTCTCGCTGGACTCGCCCCAATTCTCGCTCGCTGAACAACGAGAGTTCACTTTCGAGTTCGCCGGTTTGCCGTTCGCGGTGCTTCCGAACGCCCTGATCGTGAGTTCACCCGGATATGAAGACGGCCCCCCCGGCTACCTGTCGTCTTCGCTCGACATCTCGTTCGAAGATCGGGCGGGGAGTCGGTTCTATTCTCGCGTCGTCGATCTCGCTGATCTTCAGAGGAGCAGCACCGGCTTCTGGCCTTCGAGCCTGTTCCTCTACGAGTTCGGCGCCGAGCCAGGCGCGCGATCGACCTACCGGATCCGCGTCAGTGTCCTTCGGGCATCTCGAGATCGAAGTGACACCGCCTATCTGCACGCTGGCCACGTCGGTCCCGCCACGTTGGAGCTTTCCGACTTTCAGGTCGGGAGTACCCGTGGCGGGGTACGCGAGCGATTCGGCGAGCCCACTCGCATCCAGTCCTTTACGAAGAGCGGGGAGAACATCTGGGGCCCGATCGAAGAGTTCTGGTCTGAGGTGCCGATGGGCGGCGAGGTCGAAGTCTGGTCCTACGCTGTTAGCGGCGGCTCCGCGGAGCTCTACTTCATCAACGATGACGACCGGCTCGACGGGATTGGCTTCGCGGTCAAAGGCGCCGTGTACGAAGCAGGTCCGGAGGAACCATGAGTCGTAAGCTCGCAGTCGCGTGTATCGCGATCGTTCTTGGCTGTGCGGCGAGTGGCACGACCGAAGACAGCTGGCGGGAACGCGTGGATGAGCTCTTCACGCATCTTCCGCCGCCCACGCGGCTTCGGATCGAGCATCGAGCGATCCTTGGGCTGCAGGACCGTTCTCAGTGGTACATCGGTGACACTCTATTCGGAATCCGCC
>JAZDDE010000063.1:0-23841 GCA_036679495.1 Gemmatimonadota bacterium
GTGTCCGGACTGGTGATGCTGGCCAGTTTTGCCGTCGAGGGCGGAGCCTCCGCATCCGGCTGGACGCAGTACGCTCCGCTCAGCGCCATGCCCGAGGCGTCTGGAGTGTCTACCGGGCAGCAGATGTGGATCATCAGCATCACGATCTTCGGATTCAGTTCCCTGCTGGGGTCCGTCAACTACATCACGACCGTGATCAACATGCGGGCCCCGGGGATGACCTGGTTCCGACTGCCGCTCGTGACGTGGTCACTATTCATCACCGCGATTCTGGGCCTGCTGGCCATTCCGGTACTAACAGCGGCGCTGATCATGCTGTTGTTCGACCAGACGATCGGAACCACGTTTTTTCTGCCGCAGACTGGCGGACAACCCTTGCTGTGGCAGCATCTGTTCTGGTTCTTTGGGCATCCCGAGGTGTACATCCTGATTCTTCCGGCTATGGGCTTCGTCTCCGACATCATCGCCAACGGATCACGGAAGCCGATCTTCGGATATCACAGCATGGTGTTTGCGCTGGTCGCGATCGCATTTCTCGGGTTCGTCGTGTGGGGCCACCACATGTTCCAGAGCGGGATGAACCCGGCGCTGGGCATGAGCTTCATGATCTCGACGCTGGTCATCGCGGTCCCGTCGGCCATCAAGGTGTTCAACTGGATGGGAACGATGTGGCGCGGAAACATTCAGCTCACCCCGGCGATGCTGTTTGCGGCCGGGTTCGTGATGCTGTTCGCGATCGGTGGATTCAGCGGGATCTACATGGCGTCCACTCCCGTCGACATCTTCATCCACGACACCTACTTCATCGTCGCGCACCTCCACTATGTGCTGTTCGGCGGCAGCCTGTTCGCCATCTTTGCGGCCATTTACTACTGGTTCCCGAAGATGTTCGGGCGGATGATCAACGACACCATGGGCAAGATCCATTTCGCCCTCACGTTCATCTTCTTCAATCTCGTGTTCTTTCCGATGCACGGCCTGGGTATGGGCGGCATGATGCGGCGGATTTACGACCCGACGCAGTACGAACACATGGCGGGAATGCAGGCAACGAACACGATGGTGTCGCTCGCCGCGTTCGCTTTGTTCGGCTCAGGGCTTCTGTTTCTCGTGATGTTCTTCTGGAGCTTGTTCCGCGGGAAGAAGGCGCCAATCAACCCGTGGAACGCCACGACGCTGGAGTGGCAGGTGCCTTCACCCCCGCTGCATGGCAACTGGAAGGAAATCCCGGTCGTATACCATGGTCCGTACGAGTACAGCCATCCGGACATGGATAAAGACTGGCTCTCACAAAACGAGCGACCCGACATTGCGTCGCCGGCCCGCCACTAGGCTTCTAGGAGATCCGAATGACGAGTCAGGCCGCAACGATGGAGGGGGGACGGAGCCCGGAGAGAGGCCTCGGAGTCCCCACCAACAAGCTCGGAATGTGGGTGTTCCTGGGGTCCGAGATCATGTTCTTCACGGGACTCATCGGATCCTACATCATTCTGCGATTCGGTGCGTCCAACTCCTGGGCCGCGCCGGGCGAGGTCCTGAACGTCACGGTCACGGCCGTGAACACGTTCATCCTTATTTGCAGCAGTGTCACGATGGTGAAGGCGTTTGCCGCTATTGAGGATGGCGACCAGAAGATGCTCAAAGTCTGGCTCGTGGCGACGGTGCTCATCGGAGCCAGCTTCGTCGGCGTCCAGCTCTTCGAGTACAACGAACTGATCCATCACGGCTTCCTGCCGAGCTCCGGCCTGTACGGCTCCACCTTCTACAGCATGACGGGCTTCCACGGATTCCACGTCACCATGGGTGTCATCTGCATTTCGTGGGTGACAATCAAAGCGTTCCGAGGCGGGTACACGCAGGACGACCACCAGGGTGTCGAGGTGATCGGGCTATATTGGCATTTCGTCGATCTGGTATGGATCATCCTGTTTACGATCGTCTACCTGATCTGAGGTCTGGATATGAGTGAAGCGGGCAAACAGCATCCGCGCTACATGCTGGTATTCGGCGGCCTGGCCGTTCTCACGGCCATCGAGGTCACCGCGGCTTTCATGGGCTTTCCCCGATCAGTCACGATCCTGCTTCTGCTCGGGCTCGCCATCTGGAAGGCCCTGCTAGTGGCGCTCTACTTCATGCACCTCAAGTGGGAGCCCCGCGCACTGAAGGTTCTCGCCGCGGCGCCGCTCGTCCCGGCGGCGATCATGGTCGTCGTGATTCTCATGGAGTACGTGTGAAGAGCTTCGCCCGGACCGCGCTGGTTGGTGCCTTTCTGCTGGCCTGGCCAGATGCGGCGGTGGCGTGCCCCGGTTGCATTGAGGGCTCGGACCCAGGCCTGTACACGGGATTCCTGTGGGGCATGGGCCTCATGATGGTAGCTCCGATGCTGGTTGTCGCGGGCATTGGAGGAGGGATCGTGTATGTCCGCCGCCGGGCACTACGCGACGCCGTGGACAGTTTCCTCAAGGAGGAAGCGAACCACACTTAGTCTCCGAGATTGACTTCCCGAGGGTGGAGAACGCCGTGAAGATCGAAACAAAGAGCCTCGGAGCCGGAGCCGTAGCGGGCCTACTGGCTGCGACCGCGCTGATCCTATTGTTCCTCTTCATCGACTTGGCCAAGGGGCAGCCGCTCGCCACGCCTACGTTCCTGTCCGGCGCCCTTCTCGGCCAGGAGCTGCCTGAAGCTACCACGCTTCGCATCGGACTCTACACCGTAGCGCACTACCTGGCTTTCGTCGTGCTCGGAATGCTGGCGGCGATGATGTTTGACACGTTCAAGATTCCTCGGAACCTGACCATTGGCGCCGCGTTCGGGCTGTTCGCGTGCTCGATCGTCTTCTATCCGGCTCTGATCATCACTGGCACCGATATCCTCTCCGCGCCCGCCTGGCAGGTAGTGTTCTTCGGAAATGTTCTGGCTGGCCTGGTCATCGTGGCCTACCTCCACTATGCCAGCGACGAGGAGGGCGTGACCGGGCTGGCTGAGCTTTGGCGCTCGCACCCCGTCATCCGCCAGGGCATCGTGGCCGGCCTCATCGGGGCCGGGTTGGTGGCGGTATGGTTTCTGCTCGTGGACATGATCGTTGGCCGGCCGCTGTTCACTCCGGGAGCCCTGGGCTCGGCCATTCTCCATGGCGCGGGCGGCTTGACGGGCGTCGAGATTTCCACCGCGACGGTGCTCGGCTACACACTGATCCATCTGGCCGCTTTTCTGCTCTTCGGCATGATCGTATCGGGTCTCGTGACACAGGCCGAGAAGTTTCCGCCTCTCGTGTTTGGCCTTCTGATTCTTTTCGTCGTCTTCGAGACGTTCTTCATCGTCATGGTGGCCATGCTCGGCACATGGCTCATGGAAGAACTGGCCTGGTGGTCGGTCCTGGCCGGCAATTTCCTCGCGGCGGGCAGCATGGGCTGGTACATGTGGAGGGTGCATCCTGTTCTGCGGGAGGAGATGACCAACGAGCACCTGTGGGCCGAGCCCTAGGCAACTAGCCCGGCCTCGGCCAGCCGCCGATCAGTCGCTGGTCAGTACTGGTCAGCCGTTAAGGCAGAGAGCTCCGGGCGCTCCGCGGCATTTGCAGGGGCGGTAGTCTCCGGGGCCGGTTCCGACGCTCGTGCCGGCGCCCGCGACGCCGGCCGCCGGGCCCGTCACACCCGGTTCCAGAAGGGGCTCGACGAGATCGGCCAGGATTGAAGCCAACCGCCCGTCCGCGGGTGGAGCGGGCACTCGGACCATTCCTATGCCTAGCTCTTCGACTAGTTCGCGGAAATCCACATCCAGCTCCATCAGCGTCTCCGATTGCTCGTGCAGGAAGCTGATCGGGACTACGATGAGCCGCTTCGCCCGGAGCCGTCTGACCAGATCTTCGTTATCGGGCTGCGTCCACGGGATACCGCGATTCGAATGGTTCTGAAATCCTACGGCGTACTCTTCTTGGCCCAGATTGCGGGCCACCGCGGCACATAGTTCGGCCACATACGTGTCATAGCGGCTCCCCTCTTCCAGGTACCGGATCGGCGTGCCGTGGGCAGAGAAATAGAGAAGGGTGTCCGGGTCGGAGATGTCGGCGCCGGCCTCCTCGGCCGCCCCCCGCACGCCCTCGGCCACGAGCGTCGCGAACGGGGGGTAGGCGTGCCACCCTGTGATCTCCACGATTGCAGTGGTGGCCGCTGCGGCGTTGTCGCCGTTTGCCGCGACCGCGTCACGGCTCTGACCTCGGCCCGCGGCTTGCCTGAGGGCCTCGAGCGCCGCAACGGTGGTGGACGCCCCGCACAGCGGGTAGAGGGGAAGGGCGACGATCCGCCGGACTCCGTCCGCCTGCGACGAGCGAAACACGTCAGCGATGTACGGTTCCGTGAACTGCATGCCGATACGAACGCGGCAGGAGTGACCCCGGCCCGCGAGTTCGGTCTCGAGAAGAGCGGCCCGCTCCCGGCACTGCTCGAGTAGAGGGGAGCCGCCGATTCGCTCGTAGTCAGCCAGAAGGCCAGGCGCACGCCTCTGCGCCAGCGTCTGGGTACGGGCCAACACCTCTTCCTCGGTCTGGTTTCCGTCCAGCCTCGCGTTATTCGTGAAGATTCGCTGCAAGAAGTCGACGGTCGTCCGCAGATCGGGGGTCTCCGGCTCGCCGAATCCCAGCAGAAGCACCTCGGTCGCGGTGCTCATCAGGCGGTGCTCATCGGGCGGTGCTCATCGGGCGGTGCGCTCATGCACCGTATCGACCAGGAACGCCACGGAGTCCGGACTCGTAGCTTTATCGATGCCGTGGCCCAGGTTGAAGATGTGCCTTCCCCGAGGGTCTCCCTCAGCCTCTCTAAGAACAGCGTCGATCCGCTCCGTCAGCCGATCGCGTGGTGCGAATAGAGCGGCGGGATCCAGGTTTCCCTGCAGCGTGAAATCAGGCCCAAGCCTTCGGCGCGCCTCAGAGAGCGGCGTCCGCCAGTCGATCCCGACCACATCAGCACCCGCTCCAGCAAATGCCCGCCTTGATTGGGAAAATAGATCAGCGGGACGGACAGATCCTTGAGTCGATTGAATACACGGGCGACCGCCGGGGCCGCCAATGCCTCGAACTCCGGCTCTGCCAGCAGACCGACCCAGCTATCGAACAACATCAGCGCCTGGGCGCCGGCCTCCGCCTGGGCCTCCAGGTATGTAGCCATGGTGTCTGCCAGCTTGCTCATGAGCAGGCGGGCGGCATCCGGCTCGGCATACAGGAAGGCCCGGGCAGCGCTGAATGTCCGGGTTCCGTGTCCCTCAACGAGATAGCAGAGCAGCGTGAACGGCGCGCCGGCGAATCCAATCAGCGGAACCGAACCGTCCAGCTCGTCCCGGACGCTTCGTATCGTCTCCAGCACGAAGGGCACAGACTCGAGCGGGTCGGGAATCCGCAGGCGCGCCACCGACTCTGCGTCACGGATTGGGTTCCGGATCACCGGCCCGCCATCAAACTCGAGTTCAACCCCCATGCCCTCCACGGGAGTCATGATGTCGCTGAACAAGATCGCCGCATCGAGTTCGAAGCGACGGATCGGCTGCAGAGTGACTTCCGCCGCCAGGTCCGGCGTCTTCGTGAAGGTCAGAAAATCCGTTCCCTCACGGAGCCTCCGGTATTCCGGCAGATAGCGACCCGCCTGCCGCATGATCCACACGGGCGTATGAGAGGCCTCTTCGCCTCGACATGCCGCCAGGAATGCTGACTCGGTCACGATTCGGTTACTCACAGACCAGCTACCGTTGGTCCGTCTGCTCCGCCGAGCGCCTCAACGAGCGCCCCGGCTGCGGCTTCGAGGGTGCGGTCTATATCGTCATCTGTATGCGTGTCCGATATGAACCAGGTCTCAAACGCGCTCGGCGCGAGATAGACTCCGCGGCTGAGCATTCCGTGGAAGAACCGGCCGAAGATGTCTCGGTCACACGCGGACGCTGTGTCCCAGTCGGTGACGGAGCCGCGTCCGATGAACAAGGAACCTAGAGATCCGGCCCGATTCCAGGCCAAAGGAACCGAACCGTGCCCCGCGAGCTCGTCCATCCCGTCCGCGAGCCGGGAGGCGCGCCGCTTGAGGCGGCCGTACACGTCCGGATCCTCGTTCAGCACGGTGAGCACAGCGCACCCTGCGGCCGTGGCCAGCGGATTTCCCGACAACGTTCCAGCCTGGTATACTGGACCGTCAGGGGCCATTTGATCCATGAGATCTCTCCTCCCGCCATAGGCTCCGACAGGTAGCCCTCCGCCGATCACTTTGCCCAGCGTCGTGAGGTCGGGAGTGATTCCGTATAGGCCCTGCGCTCCTCCCGCGCTAAGCCGAAATCCGGTGATCACCTCGTCGAAGACGAGCAGCGCGGAATTCTGATCGCAAAGCTTCCGCAGTCCGGCCAGGAAGCCGGGCAGTGGCGGAATACAACCCATGTTTCCGGCCACAGGCTCGACGATTACGCACGCCACATCGCCCGGCCGCTCTACGAACAGCGCCTCAACCGAGGTGAGATCGTTGTACTCAGCGATCAGCGTGTCGGCCGCGGCGCCCGCCGTCACACCCGGACTGGACGGTATACCAAGCGTGGCGGCCCCGGAGCCCGCTTCGACGAGGAAATGATCCGCGTGCCCGTGATAGCCACCACGGAACTTGATCATGGCTGCCGCTCCCGTCGCGGCCCGCGCCAGGCGAACCGCGCTCATCGTAGCCTCGGTCCCTGAGTTCACCAGACGGACCTTGTCCACCGACGGAACCATCTCGGTGATCATCTCGGCAAGGCGGACCTCGGCCTCCGTCGGGGCGCCAAACGAGGTGCCCGCCTGGAGTGCCTTCTCGACGGCATCCCGAACCGCGGGGTGGTTGTGCCCCAGCAGCATCACGCCCCACGAGCCGACGTAATCAAGGTATTCGTTGCCATCGACGTCCCAGACTCTCGCCCCGTCCGCCCGGGCGATGAACGGCGGCACGCCGCCTACGCTCCCGAAGGCGCGGACCGGGCTGTTGACGCCTCCGGGTATCACCCTCTGCGCCGCGGCCAACAGACTCTCGCTGCTGCCGCTCACCTGGGAGCGCTTGTCTCCGCTGCTCACGCGGCGGGCTCCGCCGGTCTCATAGCGGAGGAAGGGGCGGGCTCCGGCCGAGTCGGGGTAGCCAGGCCAGCGGCGATCACCACGGCCTCCACCAGTTCCGCCAAAGTGCTGGGCTGGGCCACGGCTGTGGGCGGATATCCAGCATCGCGAAGAGCCGAGGCCGTGGTGTCGCCGATCGCTGCGGAAGGCACACGGCCGAGGACGCCGTCGGCCTCGTCACGCGTCAGTGTGCGGCACAGGCCTTCGACGGCCGACGGACTGGCGAAGGTGACGACATGAACGCCGCCTGCCGCGACATCCGCCATGACCGCTGCTGCGGCCGGGCTTCCCGGGAGCGTCCGGTACGCGATCACGCGCTCAACTGTGGCGCCGAGCCGGGTGAGCCCGTCTGCGGTGGCCGGGAGCGCCCGGTCGCTGCACGGAAACAGGATCCGCGCCCCGCGCGCCTCGCCGCTGGCGGCCAACGCCTCAACGAGCGGGCCACCGCCATACGACTCGGGCACGACGTGTACTGGCCAGCCAGCCTCAGTAAAACGGCTAGCCGTCGTGGCCCCGGCGGCTGCAACCCGGGCCCGGGCCGGAGCTTGGTCGGCGTCTCGGACCAGGATTTCGGCGGCGCGCGGGCTGGTGACTACGATCAAGTCGAATGCATCCAGATCGGCCAGAGCCATCCTGAGCGGCTCCGGGTCCTCAGGCGAGCCGAAGGAGACGCACGGCCAATGGAACACGCGCCCGCACTCCCGCTCAAGCAGGAGTGTCAGCGCACCTGTTTCGTCCTCGGCCCGCGTCACGGCCACCCCGACGCCAGTCAGCCGTTGCGGGCTGCGCTCACCCACGCTGCACCTCAGGCGAACCAGACCGCGACTCACGCTCGGCTGTGCGAATTTCGTCCAGGATCTCGCGGCCACCCGCGTCGGCGGCTCGTTCGGCCGCCGCCTCGCCGACCGACGCGGCCTCCTCGGCCGGCCCCTCCGCCCAGCCGTCGGCAGTTCGAGTCCCGTCAGCCGAACAGACTCGAGCGCTCACTCGTACGCGCCCCTCCTGCACACGGGCCAGCGCTCCGGCAGGCGCCTGGCACCCACCTTCGATGCGCCTGAGGAAGCCACGTTCGGCCGCCACCGCCTGACTGGTTTCCAAGTGATTGAGCGTGCCGACTGTTTCGTGAACGGTGAGCGCGTCGGCCCGCGTTTGAATCGCGATGGCGCCCTGTCCCGGCGCCGGCAGGAATTCGCTTTCCGAGAGTAAGCAGGAAATGTGATCCTCGAGGCCCAGGCGTTCGAGTCCGGCCGCAGCCAGGATGATCGCATCGTACTGCCCGGCGTGAAGCTTCTCGATCCGCGTCGGGACATTGCCTCTCAGCGGCTTTATCGAGAGGTCCGGCCTCAAGCGCGCCAGAAATGCGCGCCTTCGCAGACTGCCCGTCCCGACGGTGGCTCCCTCCGCCAGCTCCCCAAGATCGCCGGCAGCAACGGAGCCGGTAGCAACAGGGTCGCCGAGGACGAGCCCGCCAGCGTCGGCGTAGTCAGCAGCCAGCAGGAGAGCGTCTCGCGGATCGGCTCGATCGAGCACGGCAGAGATTTGAAGGTCGGCGGACTGTTCGGTCGCAAGATCCTTTAGGCTGTGCACCGCCAGGTCCACACCGCCATCCAGGACTGCCCGCTCGATCTCCTTCGTGAAAAAGCCGGATCCCTCCATCTCGGAAAAAGGCGCGTCAGAACGATCACCGGTGGTACGAAGCCCAATGAGCTCAGACTCGACTCCGAGGGTGTTGCGCAGCAGGTCGGCTACGAGCTGGGCCTGCACGAGTGCCAGCTGTGACTTGCGCGTTCCAATACGTAGTTTCGATCCCATTGTCGTCACCGGGCGGTGACCGACTCCCTACTCGAGCTCTGAACCCGTGGCTGCCCGCGCGCCCGGCGTATCGGTCGCCACGCCCGGCACCTCGGTCGCCGCGCCCGGCACCTCAGCCTCAGCCACCTCAGGCGCCTCTTCCGGTAGTTCAAACAGCTCTCGCAGTGCCTCCACCAGCGCGGCGCCGTCGCCGGACCCGCGACCGACTTCCTTGAGGCGGGTCGTGGGGCCGTGCAGGAGCTTGGCCAGCAAAGCCTGCGTATACCTCTCAATTTCGTCGCGGCGTTCGGAACCCACCCGCTTCACCTGCGCTTCTACCTCGCGCGCTCCCGTCTCGAAGAACCGGCTTCGTAGTGCCGTTAGCACCGGTACCACATCGCGCTCGCGCCGCCATGCGGAGAAGCGCTCCAGTTCCTCATCCACGATTTGCTCGGCTATGGGAATCTCACTTGCCTGGCGTTTCCGGTTCTCCTCGACTCGCTCGGCGAGTCCATCCAGGTCATGCAGAGTGAGATTTGGAATCGGATCAGCCAGCCGCTCAACGTTCCGGGGGCGGCCAAGATCGACACAGACCAGGGGCAGGTGGGGCCTGTGGCCCATGATGGCCGCCAGGTCGCTGGCACTCAGCACGGGCTCTGCCGCCGAAGTAGCGCTGATGATCACCGTAGCCTCCGCGGCCAGATCCAGCAGCGAGTCCAGCGGGTGCGCCTCACCCCCAAGCTCGTTGGCGAGGGCCTGTGCGCGCTCTGGCGAGCGGTTCACGATGAGCAGACGAGCGGGACCGCGCTTGGCGACATGCCTCGCCGTCAGAGAGGCTGTTTCACCGGCGCCAACGACGAGGACAGTCTGCTCCGGAAAACTCCCGGACGCCGAAAGAGCCAGGCGCACGCCGGCGGAGGCCAGGGACGTGGGGCCGGTCCCGAGCTGCGTTTCTGAGCGAGCCCTCTTTCCAGCGCGAATCGCCCCCATGAACAGGTGAGAGAGAACCGGACCCGTTGCGCCCACGCTGTTTGCGACCGACACAGCCTCCTTGACCTGGCCCAGGATCTGGGACTCACCGAGGATGATGGAGTCCAGCCCGGCAGCCACACGTAGGAGGTGCCGGCCAGCCTCGTGGCCGCTGAGTCCGTACGAGTGCTCTCGGATTTCAGCGGCTCGTGCTTCCAGATTCGCGGCGCCCGCCGGTCCTCCGGCCAGCCGCTGGACCAGCGCTTCCTCAGCCGCTTCCGCGTCTCGTACCACCACATAGGTCTCGGATCGTGTACACGTGTGCAGCAGCACAGCTTCGTCAAACAGGTCGTCCGACATGAGGTCCGAGAGAAACTCCCTGACGGCGACCTCGTCCATATACATGCCGTCGCGGAATCGAGCCGGAGCCACGGCGTGGCTGGTACCGAGCGCTAGGATGCGGCCCATACGGTCTCCCCCCGGCCATGCGGGTAGAACAGGCCAGTATGGACCGGTGTATCAGCCTTCGTATACCGTCGCGCTTCCGTATCTCGCAGGTCCTTCACAAGCTGAGAGAACAGGCCCAGGTCCTCTGTCTCATAGACGACCACAAACTCCTGATCCTGAAGGCCGGATGAATAGAGCAGAAGCTGGGATATCTCGGTGTACTGTTTCCCGATCCGGATGTGCTCATTCATCATTCCCTGCCGGGTATCGGGTCCGAGCAGGTACCAATCGGTCGTCTTGGTGAACGGATAGATCACGAGATATGGAGTGCGTTCCAGCGGGAATGGATCTATCTCCTGGGCGGACTTGGCTCGACTGTATTGAGACGGACGGGTAAAGCCCCACAGCGAGTCTCTGGCTTCCAGATATCTCCGAAACGGGCTCATAGCCCGGGCCAGATCTTCGAAAAATCGTTTCGGATGGTCAACGCCATCTACATCTATGGCCGTCCAAACCATCAAGTCCGCCGCGCTCTCCATCGGAAATAACTGGTAGGGATGCACAGCCTGGGCAGCTCCCTCGAGCGCCTCCATCAGCCGGTCGTGCGTCGCCCCGCGTTCGTAAGCCGAGAGTTTCCAGAATTCATCTCTGAAACGGTATACACCGAAGTGATTCAGCGACTGGGTCGTTCGCTCAGCCGCCTCGGTTGCTTCAGCCGTCTCGGTTGCTTCAGCCGCCTCGGTTGACTCCGTCGCCACCCCGTTCTCAGCCACGGCTATCTGGCCATCCAGCGTGCGGCGTCTACAGCGTGATACGTGATGATGAGATC
Organism: Gemmatimonadota bacterium; assembly: GCA_036679495.1. Taxonomy (GTDB): domain Bacteria; phylum Gemmatimonadota; class Gemmatimonadetes; order Palauibacterales; family Palauibacteraceae; genus JAZDDE01. The sequence goes on from JAZDDE010000063.1 coordinate 11,142, forward strand.
AGCCCCCGCTCGCTTTATTCCCGTCAATATCTCCATCACCACACGCTCCTCCTCCAGCCAGCCGCGCTCGGCCGCCGCCTTCACCATCGCGTATTCGCCGCTGACGTTGTACGCGGCCAATGGCAATTCGGGAAACTGGTCCCGCGTCTGGCGAATCACGTCGAGGTAGGCAAGCGCCGGCTTTACCATCAACATGTCCGCCCCCTCCACGACATCCAGCTAGTTCTCCCGAAGGGCTTCCCGCGCATTGTCCTGGTCCATCTGGTGCTACCGAATACGACAGGATCGCGGTGTCCTGAAATCCCGCCTCGTCCAGTCCCGCTCTAATCGCTTCGACCATTCCGTCCAGCATCGCGGACGGTGCGACTACATCAGCGCCCGCGCGCGCGTGCGACACCGCCGTGCTCACGAGCCGCGGCAGCGTGTCGTCGTTCAGGACGACGGGGTCTGTTTCCGAGCCCCCAAGAAGACCGCAGTGCCCGTGGTCGGTGTACTCACACAGACAAACGTCCGACACGATCACAAGTTCCGGCGTTCGCTCCCGAATCGAACGGATCGCCCGCTGGACAACACCGTCGTCAGCATCAGCTCCCGTACCGACTGGATCCTTAGCGGCGGGAATCCCGAACAACAGTACCGCTCTGATGCCGAGCTGAGCGGCCTCGGCCGCATGATCGGCCACCTGACTCACAGTCCACTGTAGAACTCCGGGCATGGACGTTACAGCCACGGGCTCCGAGGCAGTCTCGCTTACGAAGAGCGGGTAGATCAGATCGCTGGCGGATAGCGTCGTTTCGCGGACCAGGTCGCGCATCGCGGCCGTCCCGCGAAGACGCCGAGGTCTGTGGACGAGCGCGTTTCGCTCATCGGAGACTGGAGGCTGCGGCGTGTTATCTATGGAGGGTCGGGCGGCTCGGGTTTCTTTTGTTCGCATAGACCGCCCAAGGTGCCTCGTGGGGCTTTCTTTTACAAGCTTTTGGGGCCAGCTCAACAGCGCTTTTCGCGGTCAGCCGGCCGCGGTGACTTTGAGCGGCGCGAATCCGGGGAGAACAGCAAAGTCCTGGGCCCGAGGCTCAGGATCCTCCGCCAACTGACGAATGCCCTCACGCCTGAGGTTTCCGAGGAAAGCAGACGCCGTCTGAAGGTAACTCACCTCCCACGGCTCGATTCGCATCAGCCTCGCGCAGGTTGAATCGACGGCAACTGGGTCCTGCCCCATCACAAGCACCCCCACATTTCGCGCGTCACCTTGAATCGGACCGTTGCCCTCCATGCCGACGATACCGTCTACGATATTGAACCGGGGCACGTCCAGCGTCGCATTGATGTCCAGGATGCAGTTCTCGATTCCGGCCCAGTGAAGCACGTTCTTGGGCCAGCCGTAAATCGAACTCGGCATGATTCCGAACATGTTCTTCATGGACAAGGTTACGCCCGCCCAGTGGTGCGTCTTGAGCTTCGGCATGGAGATGAAGAGGTCAGCCTGGAGTACCGTGTCCGGCAAATAGAGGGTGCCGAGCCCACTAAACCGCGCCGGAATAGGGCGCGGACTCACGAAGTCACTATTCAGGTCGACGTACGTCGTGCCGGTGTCGCGCAGGACATCGAATAGGCCCGACTGGACGAGAATGTACTCATTGTCGCGGCGGTGGCCCGGACCCTCGGCTACGATCACGCTCCGTGCGTCCATGCTCCGCAGGGCCTCGATCGTTGCCGCGATGAGCGCCGGGTGCGTGTTGATGACGCCGTTGGGGTCGAACTCGACGAGGTTTGGTTTGAGAACGATCCGCTTGCCGCGGATGGGCAGTTCGAACAGCTGTATCCCCCGCCGCACGGTCTCCACGAGCGTGCCGTCGTACGACGCCGCGTCCAGCACCGCCACCCGAGATTCGTCCGGCTTTCGGACGGCCTCAGGATCCCAGCGCGGCCCCGCTTCGTCGGCCTCGTCGCGGCATCCGGCGGCGAGCGTCGCGCTTCCGGCGGCGGCCACCGCGGCCGATGCGCCTGCGGTCCGGCGCAGAAACTCGCGGCGTTCTATACTCACGCCGCACCGCCTCGGAAGAGCGTCTCGCCCCTCGTTAGCGCCAGAGCGGCGGTGGCTACGACCCTGGTTTCGTCGAGAAAGCCAGTCTGTTCGTACGACTCGGCTAGCCAGGCCTCGATCTGGGTCGAATCTCGGTCGTACAGCCGGTAGCACAGTATCGACCAGGCCAGCGCGACTCCCGATCGATTCCTTTCCAGCATTCGGCCCAACGCTTCTAGGCTGAGCCGACGCACCTCGGCCAGCCGCTGACCCTGCCGCTCGTCGGGCGATTCATCTGCCGGCGACCCGGCCAGGGCGACAAGCGCGAGCGCCGTGGTGTCGGCGTACGGCCAGAGTTCCTCGCCCAGGACCTCCTTGTTCCCATAGTTCCATCCTCCGTCGTAACACATTCGGTCAGCCAGCATCCGCCGCGCCTCGTCTAGACGGCCCGCGGATCCCCGCGGTTGCTGGTCATCCGGCAGGCGCTGAAGGGCCAGCATCGCGTAGGAGGTGGGTTCGACCCAGCTGAACGTGTCTGTGGCCCAGGGCCAGCCCACGAGAGCCGGATCCAGAACGTTCACGGACCGGTCGGCGGGAAAGAAGCGGAAGTACAACCGGGATAGCCAGGGAAGACCACGTCCCTTCTCGTGAACAAGCCACCGAGCACCTCGGCTTGCCGAGTCTTCGCGGCCGACTTCGCCGGCCAGCGCCATTACGGCGAAGCTTGTGCTCCAGCCGGCGCTCTGGGTCTGGACGGATACGGGCCAGCTACCGTCTTCCCGCTGTGAGGTGGTCAGCCAGTTCGCGCCGCGCCGGCGTGCCGTTCCCATGCGTTCGGAAGCCGGAGAGTCCGCGGAAGCAAGGGCTTCCAGGGCACCCGGCGTTTGCAGACTCATGAGGGCGAGCGAGGTGGGTTCCGTCGCGCTGGGCCGCGCCGGGTACGCGCCCCATCCGCCGTCATCGGCCTGCAGCTCAAGGAGTCGCTCCAGAAGTGACGCCGCAAGAGAGAGATCGGTGTCCGCCACGGCCTGGCCTTGCATGGGGTTCAATAACGGGTCAGCGGGAAGGGTACCGCAAGCCTCAAGCCGACCGCGGTCCGGATATTGCCCCGGCCCAATTCGGAGCCGTCGCCTGACAAATTCCGGGCCGCGGCCATGTATCAGCGAAGGAGTCACAATGAGACGGGGAAGTCACATACTCACGACACTAGCGCTAGCGTTGGTCGCGTGCGCAGGCGACGCGGTTGGTCCCGAGACAGGCTCCGATCCCACCGGCGGATCAGGCGCACCCCCGAGTTCCAGCGACCCGCAAGTGACCTTGTTCAGCCAGATGATGAACGCCCACCGCGAGTCGGTCGGGTGCGGCACTCTGACCTGGCACGATGGCACAGGAGAGGTCGCAGAGGCTCACAGCGAAGACATGCTTCAGCGTGACTTCTTTTCACATACGAATCCCGATGGCGACGATCCCTTCGACCGTCTGGACAACGCAGGAGTCACCTGGATCGGCGGAGCCGGCGAAAACATCGCACTCACGCCGGGCGGCGCCGAGTCGGCCCTGGACTTATGGCTGAACAGCTCAGGCCACCGCGCCAACATCGAGAACTGTGCGTATTCTCACCACGGCATCGGACTCGCCGGGGGCTACTGGACCCACGTGTTCATCACGAATCCGGCACCGTAGCGGCCAGGCTGTTCCGCCGGCGGGAAGCCCACAGGAGTCCCAAGAGAGCGGCCGCTAGCAGTCCGAAGAACGCGCTGGTGATCAAGTTCACACCGCTGGAGACGGAAAAGCCGGCGTATAGTTCCGCCGAGTGAACGTGCCGAATACCGTTCCGAAGCAGGAAGAACGCTGCCAGCGCAACCACCACACCCGCGTGCGTCGCCGGTCGCCGCGCCGCTGAGAGCGCGACGAGCCCGACGACAAGCGCGAACGTACCGATAATCCGAACGAAATACGTCGCCTGGTCTATCCAGTCCATCTCCGCACCGTACAGCACCGCGGCCCACTGCTGGAAGCCAGGTGACAGGGTAAGGCCGATTCCCATCCCGATGTGAAATACAGCGATGAAATAGAGAACCGAGCTAAGCCAGCGTTGCGGGCTGGCGATCATCCATACTGCTCGGCGGTCACGCGCGGCTCAGTCTCAAGCCAGCGCCAGTACCGCGGGATCGGTCCAACGTAGTACGCTGGCTCCGCCGTGACTCCGGACTCCAGGATCTGTGGATCTCCATGCAGAGCTTCGATCCAAACCTCCCGTGCCATGAGATCCTCCAGCGGCCAGGCCACATAGTTCGGATGAGGATCTGCGATCTGGAGCACGTGAATCCGATCTCTGGCCGGGAGAAAGCCGTACGCGATGTCATTGTAGGTGGCGAGGGCCTCTTCCGGCGACTCAAATGATGAATTCTCCGTTAGAGACCGCGGAAATTCGCCCGTTCGTGTCAAAGATCCACTCACCCACCGCTCTCGGTCCGCGTTTCTGACTTCAACATCCACCGTGTCCGAGCTCACATTCCGCTTGCGAACGGTTCCTTCGCTGAACTGGAAGTCGGTGAAGAAGTTCGCCGCCATTCGGACCGGATCGGGGTCCATGATCAGTTCAGCGAAGTAGATGCCCTTTATCGGGCCTAACTGCTCGGAGTCGTACTCGACCAGAATCCTAAGGCCGTAGAGTTCGTAATCGACCCGCGGAAATCGGGTCAGTACCGGTCGTAACCGCTCGATCTTAGGGAGGACGATCGACGGGAAGCCGCGCCCGCGGAGAGTATGCAGACGAAGAGGCGCCGGCACTAAATCGGCGAGCGCATCGGCCGGAACTGAGAAGTTGAGCATGAAGAGGTGCGCGAGGTCTGCATACACGTCGACTTTCATGCGCGAAAGATCGTCAAGCGGCCAGAGGTTGCCAATGGCGCCTGGCAGCGCCAGCCTTACCACTCACAGCACTCTCGGAGATTGACATGCATAGACTGAATTCCCGCAGGATCCTGACGGCGCTGCTGACCCTCGTTTTGTCAGCAGGATCCGTTCCTTTACAGGCACAGGAAGCCTTTCCGCCGGGCCCGCGCCCCTCTGATTGGGAGACGCCCGACGCGATCGTCACGGCCCTGTACGACGTGATTTCTATAGAAGCCGGGGACAAAATCGACTGGGCCCGAGACGATGCTCTGTATCTCGAGGGGGCTCGTCAGGTCGCCATGAGTACCCGGCCCGACGGACAGGTCGTGGTCAACAACATGAGCGTGGCCGACTTTCAGGAGCAGTCCGGAGCCTGGATCGAGGAAAATGGCTTCGTCGAGTACGAGATCGGCCGGCACTCGGACCGCTTTGGGAACATGATGCACGTGTTCAGCGCCTACGAAGGGAAGCAGGGCGCTGACGGACCCGTCATTACCCGTGGGATCAACAGCATCACGCTCGTCCACGATGGGGATCGCTGGTGGGTAGCCGCCATCGTATGGGATCGCGAGACGCCTGATAATCCGGTGCCCGCGGAATTTCTATTTGAGACGGAGTCAGACTAGCGGCAGCTCCATCTGGATGTTGCAGCGATCGTACGGTGAAGGAGGTCCGCAGACGCGCTTGAAGCCGAGCTTCCGGTACAGGGCGATCGCAGGCTCGAGGATTGTGTTGCTCTCGAGGAAGACCATGCCCGCGCCGATCTCGCGTGCCTTCTCGATCACGGCCTGACCGATAAGAAGCCCGATCCCTTTGCCCTGGACCCGGTCCGTGACCGCCATCTTGGCCAATTCGTAGCGATCCTCGTCCGCCTTGATGAGCGCACAGGTGCCCACGACCTCGCCTCGGTACAGAGCCATAAGAATATGGCCGCCAGGCTTGATGATTTCGTCCACCGGATGGTCCAGTTGCTGGAGATCCGTCTCTTCAACATCGAAGTAGCGGTCGATCCACTCGATATTGAGTGTCTTGAACGCCTCGCGGTCTTCGGGACGGTAGTCGATGATTTCCGTGTGCTTCAGCTCCCGGCGCCGGTACCTCTCTTTGACCCGCTGATAAAGCGGTTTCTCCTCGAGTAGGTGCTCTACATCTGCCAGAGCGTGCCACAAATCGCTGTGAGCCTCGGCCAGCAGCTCGTCTATGGCCTCGCCGACATCCGCACACTGTTCAGTGACTGTGGGCACCAGGGTTCGTCCAGCGTCCGAGAGCCGGATGAGGTTGACCCTGGCGTCTTCGGCGGTACGGGAGGTGGATAGCAGGCTTTCCGCGCACATGGCCTTAACGATCTGGCTCACAGATGCGTGTGAGTGACCTATTTCCTCCGCGATCTCGGTTGTGGAGAGGCCCTGCTCGTTGCGGGAGAGAACGTAGAACACGGGGAACCACTTGGGATCGAGGCCCACGCCGTACAGCGAGAAGACCTGCCGCGCCTCGTCGGTGAAGACACCACTCATGCGGCGCAGCCGGCTTCCGATCGCCATCGTTCCGACCTGCTCGAAGAAATCCAATCAGCCCTCACGCAGTTTCCAGTAATACATTACGTAAGAACTTACGGATCGCTGGCATATACGGCAAATCTCTCATTGAGCCGGTCCGTCGCCGGTGTCGTGGTCCGATTCGCCCGCAGCGGTTCGCTCGTGGCTCCCCACCCGCTTCTCACGCTCGATAAACTCTTCGGTTTCACGAGGGATCAACAGGTTGTCAGCGATCCCCGCGATTTCATCCGCCTGCTGCCAAGCCGCCTCGAGCAGTGTCAGTTCCCCCTCCATGGCGGCCCGCTCGGCCTCCTCCTGGGTGGCCATTTCGAACGCCAGGCGGGCGTCCTTTGGAATCTGGTTCAGCGCACCCGCCACATTCGACTTCCGGCCCCTTCGCCCCACCTGCGCCGCCTTCTCGTCGTACAGTCGTCGCACCTCGGCCGAGAGATCTCTCAGATAGCGGTCAGGATGACCAGCGCTCTCGATGCGCCGCACCGCCAGCTCGACGTTGTTCTTCGAACCGCCCGCCCGGTTGACTCGGGCCATAAGCCTTCCGGCTGTCCGAATCGCCTCCTCGCCCTCCAGCACCATCGTTTCCTCATTGCTACTTGGACCGCTTCGCCAACCCTCGGCGTGCCGGACGTGCAGCTCCCATCCCTGAGAGTTGCTGGCTGGAAGGATCCTCGACTGCTGAAGGTGCTTGACCTGCACCCGAATTCGCTCCCCGTCGGGATCGCGAAGCCGAACCGCCACTCGCTCGTTGGAGATCCATCTAAAGAGATGAAAGAAGCCGTAACCGCCGCCGCCCATCGTGATTCCGGCCGCAGCGCCTCCTATGATAATCGCCCCTCCAGCCGCTGCTGCCGCAGCTCCCACGACGATCGCTCGCCTTCGGCGGCGTCCGAATTGGTCGCCGTATCGCCAGGCCGCGAACTCCTCGCGCAGCGGATTTCCCAGGCGTACGAGCTCGAGACCCTCGGGAAGACGGGCCAGTCCGATGTTGTCAGTCGAGACCCTGAGACGTGTTTCCGAGAACGCCCGCTCGCATTCCTCGATGGCCTCCCAGCGCGACTCGAGCGGGGAGAGATTCCAGCGCTCACAGCGCCGGCACACTACCCAGAGGCGGCCCTTTGATGCGTCGTAAGCGAGACGCCGGCCAACCGGGAAGTTCTCGATGACCTCGTTGTCGCCCAGCGGGCGATTGCAGAACAGGCACGTCGAATACATGAGCATGGAGGCCGAATGTCGCACCTTGCAGCCAGCCTGAAAAGTTCGGCCAGGCACGGTTGCATCGCTCGACCGGTTCGGTACATTGTCGCGCTTGCCTTCCCGCAGAGTGCTCGGGTGGCGGAATTGGTAGACGCGCAGGATTCAGGATCCTGTGGGAGCAATCTCGTGGGGGTTCGACTCCCCCCCCGAGCACTCAGGCCCAGGTGGCGGAATTGGTAGACGCGCTAGCTTGAGGGGCTAGTGGCCGCAAGGTCGTGGAGGTTCGAGTCCTCTCCTGGGCATATAAAAGATGGCCGTCGAGGCAACCGGCCGATCGCAGCGAACCACAATTCTGCACCGAGCGCCCGTAGCTCAACTGGATAGAGCACCTGACTACGGATCAGGAGGTTGGGGATTCGAATTCTCCCGGGCGCATGCTGTAAGCCGCTGCAATACCGCTAGTTAGGGATCTCGCCTAGTTCCGCCGGATTGGCACTCCCCCAACTTCTCCCTGTGTTTGGTCCGGACTCGGCCGGCGTCGACTAGATTGTGCACGGTGATTGCTCAAACGGGCGAAAAACCGAGCGAGGCACTGGTCCTCGCGAGCGCCGCAGGTCGCCCTCGCGCCACCCGGTGTGCCGGACACCCTCGTCGTCTCGGGATTCGTCTACGACGTTGCCGATGGAACTGTGGCCCAGGTCGTCGCACCGGCTCAGCTGGGAGAGACCCGATGACCGGAGAGCAAGACGCGCCGACCCGATTCACTTCAGAGCCAAGGGAAGGCATCGCGTAATGAACACTCCGACCTTCGATGTCGATCGGGATCTCTACCCGTTCAAAAGTCGTTTCATGAAACTGAGCAACGATGCCCGGGTGCACTACGTCGACGAGGGCAAAGGCGAGGTCACGCTCCTCATGCTCCACGGCAACCCGACCTGGTCGTTCCTCTACCGCAACCTGATCAGCGGCCTGGCCTCCGACCATCGATGTGTGGCCATCGACTACCCAGGATTCGGCCTGTCGGTCGCACCTGTGGGCTTCGACTTCACGGCGGCGAATCACTACAAGGTGGTTGCCGAGTTGGTTGGGCGGCTCGGACTCGAGCACGTGGTACTCGTCATGCAGGACTGGGGCGGACCCATCGGCTTCGCCCTCGCCGCCGACCACCCGGACCTGGTGGACGGCGTGGTCGTCGGAAACACGTGGGCGTGGCCGTTGCGCGGCGAGCGCCGCATGGAGGTCTTCAGCAGGATCATGGGAGGTCCAGTCGGGCGTGTCATGGCTCGCGCCTTCAACGGCGTGTGGCGCTTCTTCATGATGCGAGGCTTCCGTCGCAAACCCGCACGCAACGTGATGGCCATGTACGCGGCGCCATTCCGTACCGGCGACCGTATCCAGACGTCGATCTTCCCCCGCGAGCTCATCAAAGCGGTCGACCTCGAACAGCAGGCCGAGCGCGGTCTCGAATCACTGCGGGAACGTCCCGCGCTGCTCCTCTGGGGCATCAAGGACTTCGCGTTCAAAGACACCGAACGAAGCCGCTTCGAGGACGCCTTCGCCAACCACCGAACCGTGCTCCTGGATGCGTCACACTTCTGGCAAGAGGACCAGCCGGACACTGCGGTCCACGAGATCCGCGAATGGCTCCAGAATGAGCACATCTAGACTGCAAGCGATGGGCCGTGTGTTTGCACCCCCTTGTCGTCTACAAAGAGTTAGGGCGCACGGCAACATGGTAAAGGTATGAACTCAGAAACGAATATCGGACCTGGAATTCGTTTGCCTCCACCGGTTATTTACCTGGCCGCGCTCATAACCGGGATTGTGCTCAACTCTCTATGGGTTATGTCGCCCTTGCCCGGCTCGTGGAGATACATCCTCGGATCGCTCCTGATCGGTGTAAGCGGGCTGCTAATTACTCCTGTACTCCGTTGCTTTCGCCGAGCCGGTACGACGTTCGACGTTCGTAAGTCCGCTTCGGTTCTGATTACAGATGGTCCGTATCGGTTCTCGCGCAATCCTTCCTATGTGTCGCTAACTCTCTTGTACCTCGGAGTTGGTATTATCCTCAACAACGGCTGGATTTGGCTGTTGGTAGTACCCGTCTTTCTGATAATGGACCTGTGGGTCGTGCGTAAAGAAGAACGCCACCTTGAAACGCAATTCGGTGGGGATTACTTGCGCTACAAGGCGACCGTTCGCCGCTGGCTGTAAACAGGGCGCGGGTGCCCTAACAAGTGATTGCTGCTGACGCGGTCTGCAAGCCGTGGGCAATATTGGTGAAGCTACTTGCAGTCCATTAGGAGTTAGGCGGCGGCGAGGCGGGAAGATATGTCGATACAGGACTGGGGTGCCGTAGGAGAGATTGTTGGGGCGATAGCGGTCGTCGTCACCTTGCTCTACCTCACCACGCAGATACGGCAGAATACTCGGAGCCTGCGTAACGCGGCCTCGTCTTCGATCAACGATGCGCTGCTCCAGTTGAATTCCCGTTGGGCCGAGAACCCGGATGGCCTCGTCGAGATCTGGGTCCGGGGATGCGCTGACCTCGGCAGTCTCACTCCGGTTGAGCGAGAGCGCTGGGAGCATCATGCGTTCGACCTGCTCAACCTGGCCACTTACATCGATCATACGGAGCAAGAAAATCTCGCAGATGCTCACATGGACTGGATTCAGTACATGAAGATGCTGATCTACGCGAACCCGGGTCTCCGGCAGTTCATGGTGAACCTGAAAGAGGGTTGGGGAGGCTCACGCGAGCTATATGACCGGCTAATGGAGGAACCCGAGGTCAAACTGACGCCGGGTCCGGGAACGACTGCTGTAGATCCAGCGGATTAGTTGATCGGCTTGACTAACAAGCGATTGCTGCTGACGGCCCAAAATCAGCGCACCCGGTTAATTCCCAATGTCTTAGATCAGCCTAAGGCCTATTCTTGGGATGGATTGTGAACCGACGAGCGTAGGTTCATATACATCCGTGTACCGGCCCCTCTGGGGGGTCTCGGCAAAACACCTCGGCCTGGCCACGAACAGAGGTAGACGGCGTCTACGCCTGGTCTCGCAATCCACAAAGCGTTGGCTGGACCCTGATGCTGCTGGGGGTCGGGCTCTGGGACGGTCCTCCTCGACTCTCGCGCTAGGGGTGGTCTACTGGACCAGCTGCCTGGTGTGGGTGCCCTTGGAGGAACTGGCCTTGCATGATCGTTTTGGGGAGCAATATGACTACTATCGGAAACGAGTACCCAGGTGGTTTGGTTTTCCACGCGATAGACTCAGAGGCCGCTCCGGAGGTGCGGTCTGACAAGCCCCCTGGCGGAGCCACCTGCAGTCTATGAAGGGTCATGCGGCTGAGGTGTAAGTCAACGACTGGACAAAGGTGAAGGCGTTGGTTCCGAGTTCTCGCATCGCGAAGCGCGTGCTTGTGGGTGTCGGCCTACTCTTCGTGCTGAGCGGCCTGATCATCGGCGGTCTCCGATTGGCGCAGGTCATACCACGAAGCTATGGCCAGCTGATCCCGGTGTTCTTGGCTCTCGGTGCCGTCGGGACGCTAGCAGCATGGTGGGGCCTTAGGAACGGTCGTCGTTGGCCATTGGTGATTCTCGCGATTCTCTATATTCCATGGACAATCATCGGAGTAATCAGCGACACCAAGCAGGGATACTGGCCCCTGGTCGCGGGCGAGACGCTCGGATTGGTGTTGGTGGTTTGGGCTATCGCTACAATCATGCGACGGGCCGTCTAACAAGCGATTGCTGCTAACGCGGTGGGCGTGAAGCTCGCGCGTTTCTTGAATGTCACTCTAGTCTGGCAGGCAGCACCCAACGCCCGTAAGCAGCTCCTATGCAGCGCCACCGTCACTCGTCGCCCGGCCCGCCGCCAATCCGCCGCCAGGTAAACCAGGCTCCGATTTTCCGCGTTTGCTGGGAACGGTCACGCGGAGTACCATCCACAATAAGCACGATTAGGCTGCTGAATCAGTAGTCGAGCACCCGACTTTTGGTTTAGCGCCGAGTCTAGATCGGTTATTGAGAGCGAACTAGGCAAGATCGGGCCGAGGCTCCACCGGAGAGCTTCCCGACTCTGGAAATGCCGTGTAACAGTTGCCCGAGCGTTAGCCAAACCAATGAGGAATGCCAGTGGTTTCAAGCCGTTTGCGAAATCTTTTTCTTCTTACTGTTCCAGTGGGGCTTGTTCACGTTCTGGAGCAGTGGCTCTTTGGTTTCAGCGAAGCCTTCGCCGCGGTGAAATCTTATTTCCTGCCACTTCAGAACCTGTTCGTCCCGCCTGAAAAGGCGTTCTTGGTGCTTGCGACCTTCATTATGGTGGCTTGGTTCTTAACGACCTACTTTCTTCTGCGGGGCGGAAAATATCAGTATCGCGTACTCATTTTCTTTGGCGCACTATTCATTTCTGAGATCCACCACCTCTTTGGTTCCATAAGCCAAGCAAAGTACATCGCCGGGACAGGGACTGGTGTCCTATTCGCGGCTTTTGGACTCTTGCTGGTAGTGCGGACCATCAAAGAAATGCGTGGTGAACCGTTAGCGGCTTAACAAGCGATTGCTGCTGTCGCGGTGAATCAGCGCAATCAGATTAATTCCCAACGCATTAGACCAGTCTAGGGCTTACCTGTGGGATAGGGTGTATCGGCAGAACGCCTCCGGCCTGGCCACGAACAGAGGTAGACGAGACGTAGAACGGCAACCATTCCAGACCCCCGTTTCGCTTCGCCACCTCACGAGTGTCTTTCGATCGTCAGGACGATGTGCGCCGTCCAATCGTCTTTGTCTGGACCCCGGAGCCTCGCGATCGATTTGTACTCGGCGCGTATGTCGTCAATCGCCAAATTCAACGCGCCGACTTCACCGCTCCGGGCCCGTTTCTGAGGCGTGATAACTGTGTGCTTGGCCAAGGTCCCTGGAATACTGTCTGTGCTCATTCGTCCCACGCTTCCGTAGCCGCCTTCCGCAATCGGTGTTCCCAGCCCGTGAACCACAATATAGCTTGGTCGCGTTATGGCATCGTATAC
>JAZDDE010000064.1:0-68785 GCA_036679495.1 Gemmatimonadota bacterium
CTCGTCAGCCAACGCTCGGGCCGAATCCGCAGTCTCCTGCAGGTGCGACAGGTCCAGCCATCCGAGGCGATCGCTGATCAGCCGAGCGGTGTGCTCGGACCGAGTCCACAGGGACGTATCACGATCAAACAAGCGGCGCACGAAACGACCGGCGGTCATCGCCGAAAGCGTGGAATCCACGGATTCGGCCAATTCGCCCAGCTCATACTGCTCGGAGGCGAGGTCGTCGCCCAGAATGTCGAGTCGCTTGCGAGCCAACCCGTCGAGCAGCGCGTCGAACGGAACGACGAACTTCTTGGCTCCCTCGTCGATCAAGCGCTGGTGCACGGAGCTCAGGTTGATGCCAAGCGCTTCGATATCGGCCAGTGTCCGCGCGGCCTGCTCAGCACCGTCGCGAACGGAATTCGGACGCACAGTTCCGTGGTCAGCGAAGGCCGTTATGGTGGATTCCGGCATAGTGTTCACGGTCTCCGGCCCGACCAGCGGCTCCACGTACATGACGTCGTCGTAGAGTGGGTTCTTGGTGCTCGTACTGGCCCACAGAAGTCGCTGAACGCCCGCTCCGGCCTCGGCCAGTGGTTCCCACTCCGGCCCCGAGAACAAGCGCTCGTAGCTGGTATAGGCCAGCTTGGCGCTCGCTATCGCTGCCTGGCCGAGAAGCTCCTCGGCTCGCGGTCCGCCGGAGGACGCTCCGGCAGCATCCGTGATGCCGATGCGGTGCCCGAGGAGCTCATCCACGAGCACGTCGATCCGGCTCAGAAAGAAACTCGCCACAGAGGTTACAGAATCGACTGTTTCACCTTCATCCAGTCTGCGGCGTAGTCCGCGGATGTACGCCCGGGCCACTTCCTCGTAGTCGGAGACCGAGAACAGTAGCGTCACGTTGACGCTGATCCCCTCGTAGATCAGCTGCTCAATGGCCGGCGTACCCGCCGGTGTGCCCGGAATCTTGATATACAGATTTGGACGATCGACCCTCTCGCACAGCCTGCGGGCCTCATCGATCGACCCCTCGGTATCGTGGATGAGATGCGGCGACACTTCCAGGCTGACGTAGCCGTCGCGGCCGGCGGACTCATCGTACACAGGTCTGAGGATATCACACGCGTCCTGAAGGTCCGAGCAGGCAAGTTCCTCGTACGTCGCCATGAGCGATCGTCCGCTACGCACGAGCTCTTCGATCTGCTCGTCATACTCATCCCCGCGCGAGATAGCAGCATGAAAAATCGCTGGATTCGAGGTTACACCGCGGAGACCCTCCTGCCCAACCCGTCTCTCGAGCTCGCCGTCGCGGATCATCCGCCGGCTCAGGTTGTCCAACCAGTAGCTCTGTCCGTGCTCCAGGAGTTCGCGGAGCGTGGCGTGCGTCGACTCAGTCATCGGGCCAAATACTTCCTCTCGAGAGCCGCAAGCTTTTCCAGCCTTCGGACGTGCCGTTTCTCACCGGTAAAGCGAGCCTGCATAAAGCTGTGGAGCACTTCACTCGCGAGCGCCGGTCCGATAACCCGCTCTCCGAGGCACAGCACGTTAATGTCGTCGTGCTCCACGCCCTGATGGGCCGAGTACGTGTCGTGGCACACACCGGCCCGGATGCCCGGAATCTTGTTGGCCGCGACTCCTACACCCACCGCGCTGCCACAGACCAGCACGCCGCGGTCCGCCTCTCCGGCAGCCACCGCCTCGGCCACCGCCTGCGCGTAGTCCGGGTAGTCTACGGCCTCCAGACCATGCGTTCCCAGGTCGGTCACCTCGTGTCCCGCACTGGTCAGTTCGAGGGCCAATTCCGACTTGAGGTGATAACCGGCATGGTCGGACCCGATCGCGACCTTCATTCGATGTTCTCCAGTACCGCCAGTGCCCGCGCCGCCACGGTTTCCGCGGTGAAGCCGAACTGGCGAAACAGCTCCGGAGCCGGAGCGCTGGCGCCGTATCTGTCGATGCCCAGGACATCACCCCGTTCTCCTATCCACTCGTGCCACCCAGCCGTGCTTCCGGCCTCGATCGCGACTCGCGCCCGAACCCCGGGGGGCAGTACTTCGTCCTTGTACTGAGCGGGTTGTGCCCGGAACTGTTCCCAGCAAGGCATGCTGACCACGCGGGCCTGGATTCCTTGCGCCGCCAACAAGGCCCGGCCTTCCAGCGCGACGCTCACTTCGGATCCAGTGGCCATGATGAGTACATCCGGATGTTCACTCTCGCTGTCTGCTGCCACATACGCCCCGCGAGCTACGCCGGACGACAGAGCATCGGTCGGCTCCAAGATGGGCAGTTTCTGGCGAGTCAGGACAAGCATCGTCGGACCCTCTGTCCGCCGGACGGCGTACTTCCAAGCGGCAGCGGTTTCGTTTGCATCGGCCGGCCGCACTACGTGGAGGCCGGGCATGGCGCGCAAAGAGGCCAGGTGCTCGATGGGCTGGTGTGTGGGACCGTCCTGTCCCAGGCCGATGGAGTCGTGTGTCATGATATAGATCACCGGCAGCCCCATCAGAGCCGCCAATCGAATGGCGGGACGGGCGTAGTCGGTGAACACAAAAAACGTGGCGGCGTACGGCCGGATGCCGCCGTGAAGAGCCATACCTGAACACGCCGCCGCCATGAAGTGCTCGCGGATGCCGAAATAGATGTTCCGCCCGGCGTACGCGTTCGCCCCGAAGTTCCCGGCGCCCTCGAGCAAGGAGTTATTGGAGCCTGCCAGGTCGGCACTGCCGCCGATCAGCCAGGGAACCTGGCTGCCTATCGCGTTGAGCACCTTTCCAGACGCTGACCGGGTGGCGATAGGCCCGCTTTCAACGCCGAACTCGGGCACTCCTGCGTCCCAACCCGCAGGCAGAGCGCCCGCGATCGAAGACTCGAGCTGGGCCGCCAGGTCGGGATGGCGCTGACGATACGAGTCGAGCGCTTCGTTCCAGGCCGCCTCCGATTTTTTTCCTCGATCGACGGCTTCCCGCATATGTTTGCGTACCCGGTCAGGAATCCGAAACACCTCATCCGTGGGCCAGCCGTAGGTCCCTTTGGTGAGTACGACTTCCTCTTCACCGAGCGGGGCCCCGTGGGCGGCCGACGTGTCTTCCTTGTTGGGAGAGCCAAACGCGATATGAGACCGGACGATTACGATCGAGGGTCGCTCGGTCTCCGCTCGCGCGTTGTCCAGGGCCTCGGCCAGGGCCGGAAGATCGTTGGCCTGGTCTCCGAGATTCTGGACGTGCCAGCCGTAGGCGCGAAAGCGGCCTGGTACATCCTCCGCGAGGCCCCTTCCATCAGGTCGCCATCGCTGCAGATCACGTACGTGTGATGATCGATGATCTCATGGCCGGGGCGATTGTAGACGGCGGCCAGATGAGCCTCCGCCATAGCCATTCCGACCGCCGTCATACAGCCCTGCCCGAGCGGACCTGTCGTCGTTTCGACACCCGCGGTATGGCCGAACTCGGGATGCCCCGGAGTCTGGCTGTTCCACTGCCGGAAATTCTTGATTTCCTCCAGGGACAGATCAAACCCGGTCAGGTGAAGCATCGCGTACTGAAGCATGGACGCGTGACCCGCGGAAAGAACGAATCGGTCCCGGTCAAACCAGCGCGGATTCTTGGGGTTGACCCGCAGCTGGCGCGCCAGCAGGTAGGCGACCGGCGCCAACGCCATGGGAGCCCCAGGGTGTCCAGAGTTCGCCGCCTGAACGGCGTCGATGCACAGCGTCCGGATTGTGTTGATACTGAGCTGCTCGATCGGCTCGGGTTCCGCCTGGGCCGCGGCAGCGGCGAGTGGCGCCACGTCGCTCATCGGCGTGGTATCATGCATTCCGCTATTCGTCATCTGTTGTCTTGGTATCGGGAGCCGGTCGATCGGCAGGTAGAAGGACTACCCACCCCACGTTACCACGCTGGCGAGCGGTGCGCACCTGCTGTTTGGAAGGCAAACGACTTCGACTAGGAGGCGGCTTGAAGCTTGCTCTTTTCGGCCGGTAGGGACTCGGCCTGCTTGCCGGAATCAGTCGCGGAATCGATCGTCGCAACGTCTGGAAGATCGTATACCAGAACTCTGTTTACTGCGTCCAGGACGGCTCTTGCCGCACCTCGGGCCAGGGTCTCGCGAACTGCCACGGCTCCGATGTACTTGCGGCAACTCTTGCCTGCTTCCCTCAGGCAAACCATGACGACTTCGCCATCGAACGCGCGTACTCGCTTGAGGCCTATCAGTTCGAAGCCCGGTCCCATTCCAGAGGTCTTTACGGCGGAGATCGTGGCCAGCGCTGCCAGCCGGGCAATCATGTCCTCATGTCCGACACCCGAGTCTTCGCCGACGAAGGTCTGTCCCAACCATTCGAGTTCGACGTGCACTTCGAACCCGGCGCCGCGGTCTCGAGTTATCTCCGCCGCCCTCAGCTTGACGCGTCCGGCTGAGACCAAATTGGACTTTCCAGCAGCTTTCTTACGGGCTCGTGGCCTGCGTGTAGTCAACGTCCTCTCCTGTCCGACTCAGGCGCTGCGGCACTTCGTTTCTATCACGCTGCTGCAAGTTCCTCGCCACCTGGATAGTTTCGCCCGGTGAGATCGAATAAATCGCCGAATTTTCCCACTTTATTCGTAGCCGACCTGGCCGAAAAGGTGGTGGGGGATCGGCTGGCGCTGGACACGTATCTGATTGCGATGAATGACGATTCGACTGAACCGCGGCTCTGCTCGACCCCGGCGGAGTCCCACTCGCGGAGAGGCTGTCCGGGTGGGGCGGAACGGAGCGCCTGACTGTCCTGGTCGGGCCGGAGAGTGGGTTGACCGGCGAGGAGCGGGAGATGAGCGCCGAGGCGGGTTTGTCACGGCGGGCCTATCCTCTCGCACCCTACGCTTTGAAACGGCCGCGCTCGCGGCGCTGGCCGTGGTCAGCCAGAGGGCGCTACAAAGCTCGTAGATCTCTAACCTCGGGGGTGGGGCGTGGACAATCGGTGTCTATTTTGCAGGATCGCGAGCGGTGATATTCCGGCCACTATCGTGGCAGAAGGCGAGCATTGGATCGCATTTCGGGATATCGAACCGCAGGCGCCCGTCCACGCGCTGATCATTCCCCGGCGGCACATCGCTAGCCTGGATGCTCTGTCACTGGACGAGCGAGACCTTGTTGGCGATCTAGCGCTGGCCGCCGCTGAGATAGCCCGCCTCGAAGGCATCGAGGAAGGATATCGAGTAGTGACGAACATCGGAGAGCAAGGTGGCCAATCTGTGTCTCATCTCCACTTCCACGTGTTGGGCGGGAGGAGAATGTCGTGGCCCCCAGGGTAGAATCCCAGACCGCCCTGGAGTTGCTCGACTGGCCTGACGTTCTGGATACCATCGCGGTCGAGGCTGCCAGTGATGCGGGCAGGGTCCACGTTCGGCGGCTTCAGCCGCGGTGGGACATGGAGGCGGCGGAAAGGGTGCTCAGCTGTGCCGACGAGATGCTCGGCCTCCTGCTCATTGAGCCCGAGTGGGCGGTTCCTCCGGTCCCTGGGGTCGAGCCCTGTCTCAGACGTCTGGGCGTGGACGGGACTGTCCTTGCCGGTGAGGATCTGATCGCCCTATCCGTTCTGCTAGGATCGGCGCGCCGAGCCCGGTCAGATCTGAGACGCCTGGCGGCCGAACGTCCGCTGCTACTGGAGATTCGTGGCGGCTTACTGGAGCACCGGCCTGTTGAAGATCGCCTGACCCAGTCGTTCGACGCCTCCGGAGAACTTGCCGATTCGGCTTCACCCCGGCTCAAGAAGATTCGCGGCTCGCTCCGCCGGGAGCGCAGTCGCCTGGTTCGCCGATTGGAGGACTACTCGGCCAGACTTCCGGCCAGGCACCGGGTACCCGACGCCTCAGTCACTATCCGTGCTGGCCGCTACTGCGTACCGGTTCGCCGCGAGGGTGGAGGTGAAACCGGTGGAATCGTTCACGACCGATCGGCTACGGGCCAGACCCTGTTTGTTGAGCCGCAGATGGCTGTGGAGGCCATGAACGGAATCCTCTCGAAGGTGGCAGAGGAAGCCGCTGAAATCAGAGCCATTTATGAGTCCCTGACTGAGGAAGTAAGACCGCTTCGGGCGGGGCTACAAGGTGCGTACGAGGCTTTGGCGGAACTGGACAGTCTTGTCGCACGCGGTCGGTATTCGCTCAGGCACGGCGGGAAACGGCCCTCTTTCGGGGCAGGCTCCGGTGCGGGCTACCGGATCGTCGAGGGACTTCATCCGCTGTTGTTGGACGCAGAGCTCGCCGCGGTCCCGTTTGATCTCGAAATGTCCCCGGACGAGTCCGTGCTGCTCGTAAGCGGACCCAACGCGGGGGGCAAGACGGTGCTACTCAAGGCCATCGGCCTGCTCTCAGTGATGGCCCAGAGCGGTATCGTTCCGCCCGTGGGCCCGGGTACGGAGCTACCGGTATTCGGCAGTCTTTTTGTGGCGATCGGGGACGATCAATCAATTGAAGCCTCCCTGTCGACGTTCAGCGCGCAGCTTGAAACGATCAAAACCATCCTCGCCTCCGCGGATGATCGGACCCTGGTGTTGTTTGATGAACTGGGAGGCAGCACCGACCCCGAGGAAGGAGCGGCCCTCGCGGCCTCGGTTCTTCTCTCGCTCAGCAACCAGGCCCTTGTTACGGTCGCAACCACTCACCTTGGGTCGCTGAAGGACTTGGCCACCGAGGAGCCTCGCATCGTAAACGCTTCGCTGGCATTCGACACTGCCGCCCTCCGGCCCACGTTCCAGCTGAGACGTGATCTTCCGGGACGGAGTTATGCCCTCGAAATCGCGGAGCGACTCGGGTTGCCACCCAGCGTGATTGAAGAGGCTCGCCGCCGTCTATCCGTCGAGCACCGGCGGGTCGAGGATTTGTTGGCTGATCTGGAAAGCCGGGAGCGTGCTCTCGCCGCAAGCGAGCGGGGCGTGCGGCGGGACCAGGCTCGGCTCGAGGAAGCGGGTGCCCGGGTCACGCGAGACCAGGCGGAGCTCGACGCCCGGTCTGCCGCGGACCTGGCCGAGGCGGGCACGAAGTCGGAGAGGGTCGTCCTCGACGCACGGCGTGAGATCGAAGCTGTCATCGACCGCCTCCAGGAGCGGTACGCGCGGGAGCCGGAGGTTGCCGCTCGACAGGCCCGCGTCGATTCCGAGCGACTTCTGGACCGGGTCCGTTCCGCCGCGCAAGTCAGCGGCCCGGACACTCGCCAAGTAGCCACTCCACTCAGGTCGGAATCCTACGACTCCGGTGCCAGCGCCGTGGAAGAAGGCGGGTACGCCAGGTCGCATTCGCTCGGGACGGTAGGCCGGGTCCTCGAACTACGGGCGCGCGAGGTCGTTCTCCTCGTTAACGGGGTGCGCATGACTCTACCGCGATCCGATCTGCTACCGGCCCGCGAGAGCGACGCTCCGGTGCCCGATGCCCGGCAAACCGAGCGTCCCACAAGCGACGAAGTTGCGCGCACGCCAGTTTCAGAGGTAGACCTGCGCGGACTTCGGGCCGATGAAGCCGAGACGACACTAGTCCAGGCGCTCGACTCAGCCACGGTAGGCGATCTGCCTTATCTGCGAGTTATTCACGGCAAGGGTACCGGAGTTCTTCGGGCCATGGTAGAACGATTCCTCCGATCGGAGCCCCGAGCGCCACGATTTCGGATCGCGGACCCCGAAGAGGGCGGGACAGGTGTCACCATCGTCGAGTTCAGATGACGGAGTGCTTTCCCGCGCGGGGTGCTTTCGTTACCCTACTCGAAATTGGAGATGAAGAGCATAAGGGCAGTGGTTTCGTACTTGTTGGCCGGCGTCGTCCGGAAAAGGCAGGCTGACCGCTCGTGGTGAGCGACACGGTCGTCGAGGAGGTTCGCGAACGAGCCGATCTCGTCGAATTGTGTAGCGATTACAGCAAGCTGAAACGCACCGGCCGAACCTGGCGTGGGCCGTGTCCCTTACACGGAGGCGAGGGACCTAACTTCTCGGTCGACCCCGGCCGAGGCATATTCAAATGCTTTGTTTGCGGCGAAGGCGGAGACGTCTTCGCCTTTTTTATGAAGCATTCCGGTTTCGACTTTCCTTCTGCTGTGCGCCACGTGGCCGCCCGAGTCGGCGTTGACGTTCCCGATGATGCGCCAGCTAGGCCGGACCCGTACGGACACCTGCGTGAAGTCGCGGCCTTCGCTCACGAGTGGTTTCAGCAGCGGCTGCTTGATGAGGACGAGGGGCGGCGGGCGCGTTCGTATCTCACCTCACGGGGATTCAACACGGAAGACATAGAGAGATTTGGCCTCGGCTTCGCACCGGCCGCCTGGCGATCCCTGCGTCAGGCGGCGTTGGATCGGGGCATTCCGGAGGCTCACCTGACTGAGGTCGGCCTGCTGGCCCAGAGTGAGCGAGCGGACCAGCCCTACGACCGGTTTCGTGACAGGCTGATGTTCACGATCTGGGACCGGCGCGATCGTCCAATCGGATTCGGCGGTCGCGCGCTTGGGTCAGGCCCGGACCAGGGTCCCAAGTACATCAACTCGCCCGAATCGCCGATCTTCAAGAAAAGCGAGGTACTGTTCGGCCTCAACTGGGCGCGGCACGCGATCAGACGAGAGGAAAAAGTGCTGATCGTCGAGGGATTCCTCGACGTTATCGCCATGCAGCGAGCAGGCTTCGCGAACACGGTAGCCGCGCTCGGCACGGCGCTGACTACTGACCAGTCGGCGCTCATCGCGCGATTCGGAAAGAAGGCGATTCTCCTGTACGACAGCGACAAGGCGGGTCTCCGCGCCACGTTCAGGGCCGCCGACCGGTTGTTAGCCGAGGGGGTGCACCCCTTGGTCGTGACGCTTCCCGAGGGGGAGGATCCAGATTCTGTGGTGCGGTCGACCGGTCCGGAGGGCTTGGCATCGCTCATCTCTGAGGCCATGGATGTTATGGAGCGGAAACTCCAGATTCTGGACCGGGGCGGATATCTGGATAGCATCGAGGGCAAGCGGCGAGCCCTGGATGGCATACTGAGTACTCTGCGAGCGGTTCGCGAAGAGGCTCTTCTGGATCTGTATCTGGATGTCGCATCCGACCGCACCGGAGTGCGGCGTGAGACACTGGTGCACGAAATCGCAGCCGAGCGGCGGCCGAAGGTACGTGTAGGAAGCGAGCGGGCCTCGGCCGCAGCGAGAGATTCCCCGCGCGAGCCGGGTCCGGATGACGCAGCCGAACGCATCCTTGTGCTTCTGTTGGTCCGCGACCCCGGATTGGGCGGATCCCACTGAAATCGACCACGCTGCGGACCTGTTTGACGCATCGGCTCGGCGACTGTTGTTTCGACGCCAGGTGGACAGGCTTGACGAGATCGATCGTGAGTTGGCCATGACCTCCGAGGACGACGCGCAGGCCCGCGAACTGTTGCAGGAAAAAGAAGATCTCGCGCGAGTTCTCCGCGACGCGGGCGTTGCCCTGAGTTTTCTTCGCCGGGTGTCACGCGATCGCCCGACCTGGCGCAGCGCCGACAACGAGATCAGAAGCGAGTCCGACTATATATCCCAGAAGGAGTGACGATGGTTGAGAGTGAGACCGTAGAGACTCTTCTGTTTCTTCAGGAGATCGACGACAGTATCGGGTTGAATTCAGCCCAGGTGAGGGCGCTCGAGGCGGAACTGGAAGGCCTCGGTACGAGAGTAAGCGATGTGCAGGACCAGGAAAAAGGGCTGACAGAGAAGCTCCGACGAACGGAGGAACAGCTCAAGCTGGCGGGACGGACTGTCCAGGCCGGACGGGAGACCCTCAAGCGACTCCAGGAGCGGGCCCAGGCGGTTCAGAACATGCGCGAGCACCTGGCAGCCAGGTCGGAAGTCGATGCAGCGCGAAACAACCTGGACCTGGCCGAAGAAGAAGTGCTGGAGGCGATGCAGTCGTTCGAGAGAGCCAAGATCGCGCTCCAGGACCAGCAGCAAGCCCTTGCGGACGCCGAGGTGTTACTCAACGAGCGCAAGGCCGAGATAGAGATTGAGCACGCTCGGTTGGCTGACCAAATCGCGGTCCAGACGGACCAGCGAAAAAATCGAGCTCTTCGGATCGATGAGCGAGTGATCGATCTGTACGACTCGGTCCGCGGCGGACGAACCGGCAACGCGCTCGCGCCGGTACTGGACGGAGTCTGCGGCCATTGCTATATGGCGATTCCGAAGCAGCGACAGGCGGAGATTCGAGCGGGACGGGCTCTGATCGTCTGTGAGGCGTGCGGCGTGATCCTGCACGTTCCCGATAGCTCACCCTGACCGGATGATCGGTCTCGGCTCACAGACGGTTCCGTGGCTCGAACCTCCTCCTGTTCGGGCCGACGAGATCGATCGGCTGCATCACCAGACTCGGCTGCCGGTCTCTTTGTGTGAGCTTCTTATCCGGCGTGGATTGACCAGTCCTCCGCAGGTCCGTGCCTTCATGCGGCCTGATCTGAGCGGTTTGCACGATCCAGCGCTCCTTCCCGATCTCCCTGCCGCCGCGGACCGAATCATGGCCGCCATCAGTTCCGGTGAGACGATGCTTGTTCACGGGGACTATGACGCGGACGGTCTCACGGCGACGGCGCTGTTGACTCGGGGTATTCAAGAGCTTGGAGGACGAGTCTCCGGGTTCATCCCCAACCGGCTTCGTGACGGGTACGATCTTTCCGCGGCTGGTCTTGACCATGCTCGGGAGACGGGCGCATCTCTGGTGATCACTGTGGATTGCGGTGTCACCGCAAACGCTAGCGTGGAGCAAGCAAACGCCCTGGGACTGAACGTAATCGTAACCGACCACCACCGGCCCGGAGCGCAGCTTCCAGCCGCCGTGGCCGTGGTGAACCCTCAGCGCGCGGACAACGAATATCCGAACCGATCTCTGGCCGGCGTCGGCGTCGCGTTCAAGCTGCTGACAGAATTATTTAGGCGGGCGGGTCGAGGCGAATCGGAGCTGAACCAGCATCTGGATCTTGTGGCCCTTGGGTCGATTGCTGATCAAGTACCGCTGCTCGGAGAAAACCGGGCCATGGTGTCGGCGGGTCTCAAGGTATTGGCAGCCAGCGCCAAACCCGGCATTCGGGCCCTGCTGGAGCGGGTCGGCCACGATGCCTCAGGACCAGTCCGGGCGGCAGATGTATCGTTTCGCCTCGCACCTCGGTTGAACTCGGCAGGCCGGCTCGGATCCGCGAATCCAGCCTTGCAGCTCCTACTCGAGGATCGTCCAGTCGAGGCTCAGAGGCTGGCGGCATTCCTGGAGGCCCGCAACGCAGAGCGGCGCGCCGAAGTAGATCGCGTCTACGATGAGGTCGAGGCTGGCCTGGCCCGGGTCGCTGATCCTGGCGCCCAGCCCATTACGATGATCTACGGGGATGGCTGGCCTTTCGGTGTCGTGGGAATTGTCGCGTCGCGGCTGGTAGACAGATTTCATCGGCCTTCTTTGGTCATCGCCATCGACGGCGACGTAGGACGCGGCTCTGCCCGCTCCGTGCCCGGCGTCAACCTCCACGCGGCGCTCTCCGAGTGCTCGGACCTGCTCGAAAGGTTCGGCGGACATAGCATGGCGGCGGGTCTGACCGTGCGTGCCGACCGAATTCCGGAGCTCCAGGAGCGGCTGGGTTCGCTGATACGCGAGCAAGCGGCCGCTCAACCTGATAGCAAGGGGTTGGCGACGGACCTCCTCGTGCCCCTCGGGAGCGTGCACCGCGAGCTGTACGACTGGCTTGCCCGGCTGGAGCCATTCGGCAACAGCAATCCGAACCCGGTGCTCGTATCGCACAGGGTTACCTTCGGGAAGGTCGAACGTGTCGGGCCTGCCAGGAGTCACCTCCGGGCCGAGCTGCTCGGCGGTGACGGCGGCAGGTTGTCTTCGATCGGATTCGGGATGGGAGACCGAGCGGCTGAAGCTGGGGCTCTGGCTGGCGCCGACGTAGCCTACGAGCTGCAGATTCACCGGTACCGAGGCCGGAGCCGGCTTCAGGCGCGCCTGCGGGACTTCAGACCGCACCTCGTGTGAGCATTCGAGTCATAGCTGGCGATCTCAAGGGACGGCGGATCCCGGCGCCCAGCGGCAGGACCACCCGACCGACTCCAGCCCGGGTCAGGGAGGCCTGGTTCAGTGCGCTCGGCGAGAGTGTTCAAGATTCGCTGGTGCTCGATCTGTATGCCGGAACCGGAGCGCTGGGGATCGAAGCCGTGTCCCGAGGTGCCCGTGGCGCAACCTTTGTAGAGCGGGATGCCGCGGCCGCCACAGCACTGGGCCGAACCTTGGAAACATTAGGCGTGGCTGAGAAATGCACAGTTCGGCGAGGATCGGTAGAGCCATTCATCGAGAGTCTCTGCCGGACGGGTTCTGACTTCGATATCGTGCTGGCGGACCCCCCGTACGGGACAGGGGCGGCGGTGGTCCTCGTAGACAGATTCCGAGCCGACCCGTTCGCCTCGATCCTGTGCGTTGAACACGAGCCGGACGTACTCGATGAGGTGGACGGGCAGTGGCAGCGCCGCTACGGTGACACGGCCCTTTCCTTCGTATTCGCGAAACCACATGAGGCAGGCAATGAACTCTGAGCGAGTAGCGATCTATCCGGGCTCGTTCGACCCCCTCACGCTGGGACACGATGACATCGTGCGGCGCGGCCTCAGGCTCGCGGACCGACTTGTGGTAGGCGTGTCCGAGACCGCAACGCAGACGAAACGAACCGTGTTCTCGGTGGAGGAGCGGCTCGAGATCATGCGCGAGGTCTACCGTGACGAGACCCGAATCGAAGTGGTCAGTTTTTCAGGTCTCCTGGTTAACTTCGCCCGTGATCGCGGGGCTCCCCTCATCATTCGAGGCCTGCGGGCCGTGAGCGACTTCGAGTACGAGTTCCAGATGGCTCTCATGAACAGATCACTGTGGGCCGAGATCGAGGTGATATTTATGGCCCCCGATAGCCACTACACATTCCTCAGTTCCTCTCTGGTCCGGGAAGTGGCAAGCCTGGGCGGGGACGTGTCGGGTTTCGTACCCGAGCGAGTTCTGAATCGGCTCGAGGAGAAATTCGGAGCGTCGGTGCGCGGGTCGTGACGCCGGAGTCCATCCACGCGTGACCTTTCTCTCGTCGCTGGCCAGACGGGCAGGCGCCACCGGCAGCAGGATCGGCTTTCCGGAGGCTCACGAGCGGCGCACGCTTGAAGCCATGCGCCGGCTCCAAGGGTCCGGTGTGATTCCGGTGGCCGTCGGACGCGGTGAGGACGTCGCAGCGGCCGCCGATGGCCTGGAAATTCTGGACATGTCGGCAGAAGAGGTCCGCGCGGCGGCACTCCCGCACCTGGCCTCCGAGAGCGGGCGCGATCAACCCGGCTCACTCTCGATGTCAGTGGCCTTGTTGCGCGCCGGATTGCTCGATGGAGTCGTGGCAGGAGCCGTAGCCGCAACCTCGGACGTTCTGCGTGCCGGGCTTAAGCTCCTCGGGGTGAAGCCGGGAATACGTACCGTGTCGAGCGCCTTCTACATGGTCCTTGATCAGGCAGAAGAGGAAAGCGAGCGGGTGCTCACGTTCACCGACGGCGCCGTGGTGCCGGATCCGACTGCTGAGCAACTGGCCGAGATTGCGGCCGCGGCCAGCGATGCCCGACGGGCGATCGTGGGCGACGAACCCCGCGTCGCGTTTCTCTCCTACTCGACGGCGGGGTCGGCCGAGGGACCGTCCGTATCGAAGGCCCGTGAGGCGGCCAGGTTGTTTCGAACGATTCGTCCGGATGTTGTGGCAGACGGAGAGCTCCAGGCCGACGCGGCGCTGGACCAAGCTGTGGCTGCGCGCAAATCGCCGGGCTCTCCGTTGCATGGGGCGGCCAACGTTCTGGTCTTTCCGAATCTCGATGCCGCCAACATCGGATACAAGCTCGTCGAACGTCTCGCGAACGCCCGCGCTGTGGGCCCGATCTTGCAAGGTCTGGCTGGCGCCCTGAACGACCTCTCGCGCGGGGCCTCGATCGACGACATTGTTAGGGTGGCGTATGTGACGGCACTGATGGCGGAACCCGCACAGGAGCAGACATGAGCTTCACAGTCGAGAGCAGTGGTGATGTCACTGTGGTAGTGGTGGCGGGTGAGCTGATTGTAGGCAATCGGCAAGAGTTCAAGCAGGGCGTTCTCGAGAATCTGGACCAAAGAGCGACCAAGTTCGTGATCGACTTTGCCGATTGCGGATATATCGACTCCAGCGGTCTCGGAGTCCTTGTCACTCTGGGCAAGAAAATTCGCGAGAGAGGCGGAGAGCTGCGGCTCGCCGGCCTCAATGAGGACCTTCTCGTTCTCATGGAACTGACGCGGCTCGATACTCTGTTCAACATTGCTGATTCCCGAGCCGAGGCGCTGCAGGGATTTTGATTTTCGGACGGTGATCCCCTCCGGTGTTCTGGTTTGCAGCGGCCGCGAGCAGGTGGCTGCCGATCTCGAGCGGCAGTGGGCGCTTCTCGGGGTAACCACACAGGTCGCTCGATCCCGCCAAGAATGGCCGCAGGCAGCGGGCGCTCTAGTGGTGATCGATCTTTCAGACCCGGGCCAGCCCGTAACCGATGCCGCACAAGCATTCCCCGCCTCCGAGCTGGTAGCGCTGGTGGAC
This sequence comes from Gemmatimonadota bacterium, assembly GCA_036679495.1. GTDB lineage: Bacteria > Gemmatimonadota > Gemmatimonadetes > Palauibacterales > Palauibacteraceae > JAZDDE01. Next base: position 14,556 of record JAZDDE010000064.1, read on the forward strand.
AATCAGTCGCTCGCGGGTCTCATTCCGGCCCTTATGGCGGGTTGCCACGACTACCTCTTCTATCCGACCAATTCTCCGGAACTGGCTCTCAAGTGGCGACGCCACGTAGACGGTCCTCCGGAGAGGAAGGCTATCCGGACGGGCGAGGATGAGGACCACATCGGTCTCGAATTTCCATCGGATATCCGCTACGTACGAGAGGTCGCCAACGAGGTTGTGGCCGTCTGCGAAGCGAGAGCGTTTGACGGTGCTCAGGCGACCCTGAACGTACGCGTCGCGCTGGGCGAGGCGATCAATAATGCCATTCTGTATGGGAATCGGGAGGATCGCCTAAAGCGCGTGTCGGTCGCCGCCATACTACAGCCAGGAGTGCTTACGGTGACGGTGACGGACGAGGGTCCCGGTTTTGACCCGTCCGCCGTTGTCGATCCCACGCTCCCAGGCAACCTCGAGCGCGACAAAGGAAGGGGACTCTTCCTGATTCGCTCCCTGTCCAACGCCGTAAGGTTCAATGAGCGCGCCAACGCGATTACGCTCCGATTTACCTCGCCTGGCGTGTCACTTGGCCGAACCTCTGAAGCAGGATGGCCTCGGGTGCAGGAGTTTCTTTGGGAGTACGAACGATTGACGAAAAGCCGGGTTCGTCTCCGCCTTGCTTCCGGCGCGGACGGAGATGACGGGAACGTAGTGTACGACGGAATCGGACCGAACGATCCAGCCGCCGCGTCCCAGCAGCTGAGTGCCGGGCCCTGGACGCTTCCGCTCGGAGGTTTCCTGCGCGCTGAGGTGGTCGGAGCCGATCCCGCGACGCGGGAGCTGACGGTCAAGCTGCTGGAACAGGCAGTTACCCAGCTCATGGGCTCGGAGCAAGAGGCGAGATTTCTGGGGCGGGAGGTTGCGGACCGGACTAGGGAAATCGGTCTTCTGACTTCGATGAGCGAAATACTGGCCACGTACCTGGATCTTGAGAACGAAGTTCGGCAGTTGTTGATCGGAGTCGGTGACGTCCTGGGGGCCGAAGCCGCGGATCTATGGCTGCTTGACGATGACGCCGGGAATCTTGTGCGTTTGGCGGGATCCGGGGCTCCCGGGCCGCCTACTGGAAAGGGTCGGCCGGGCGCCGCTGTATCCGAGGTACGGCGTTCCGGTCGCAGCGCCGTGAGGGGAGGAGCGGGGGACGGAGAGGCAGCCTCCCTCGCGGTTCCTGTCACCTATATGCCGCCCAAGGGAGTGCCAAAGTTGCTTGGCGTCCTCTGCCTGAACGGATCGATAGACCGCCAGCCGTTTACTGGTGCCGATGTTACGCTCGCGAACGCCGTTGCGAGCCGGCTGGCGTCTTCGATCGAGAACGGGCGCCTTGTGAGCGAGGGAAATCGGCGCGAGCAGGCTCTGGCTGGCATGAGTCTCGCCCATGATCTGCAACTGAAGCTCCTGCCCGAGCTCAGCGACTTCGATGATCTGGGTGACATTGCGGCCCGCTGCGAGCCGGTCGAGTCGGTGGGCGGTGATTTCTACAATCTGATTCGTCTTCCCGGCGACCGACTCGGCATCATGCTCGGCGACGTTTCTTCGCACGGATATTCGGCCGGTCTGATCATGGCCCTCATGATGAGTGCGGCCCCTCTGGTCGCGGCGCGCACGGTTGAACCGAGGGAAGTTCTTCGGGCTATTCATCGCCTACTTGTCCGCAAGCTGGAGTCCACGGAGATGTACATGACCGTGTTCTACGGCGTACTGGATGCGGGCGCCGGAACGCTCCGGTACGCGAACGCCGGCCATCCCCACGCCTTCCGGGTCGGGAGGGGCGGCAACCAGAGGCTTGGCGCACTGAACCCACCGCTGGGTATCGCGGAATTCGATTCCTATGCCCAGGCAGACACGAAATGGATTTCGGGCGAGGATGTCCTGCTTCTGTTTACGGACGGGCTGACCGAATGCGACAGAGCGGAGAACCTGTGGTCCGACGAACGCCTGTTGCAGGCGGTGCGAAGCGCGGCGAGCGCAGAAGCCGCCGAAATCTTGAACACGGTATTTGAACTGGCGTGTCCGCCGGAGGCGGAGATCTCCGATGATCGCACCGCCTTGATCGTAAAGTAGACGCCGTGCTCAAAGCCAAGCGGTCGCTGAGCCAGAATTTTCTCATGGATCACAATCTTCGCCGCAGGCTTGTCGAGGAGCTTGGTATTGAGCCCGGCGACTCGGTATTGGAGGTGGGTCCGGGACACGGCGAACTGACAGAACTCCTGGTAGAGCACGCCTCACACCTGTGTTTGGTCGAGAAAGATGATCGGCTGGTGGATGTCTTGCGGTCGCGCTGGGAGACGGATGCGCGCATTTCGATCGAACACGCGGACGCGCTACGCACTGACTTGGCCGCCCTTATGGACCGCCGGCACCCCTTCCGGCTGATCTCTAATCTGCCGTATTCCATTACCTCTCCGCTCCTGTTTCGGTTCCTCGAACTCGTGCCGATTCCGCGCAGGATCGTAGTGCTGGTTCAGAAGGAAGTGGCGGAGAGGATCGTTGCCGCCCCGGGGAGCCGCGCGTACGGAGCCTTGAGCATAGGCGTGCAGGCGAGAGGCCGGGCACGGCTGGCGTTCGGGGTTGGCCGCCAGGCGTTCCGGCCCGTGCCTCGCGTGGACTCGGCCGCCGTGGTCCTGGATCCAGACCCCGCCAGTCTCAGTGTCGAGTCGGCGAAGGGACTCAGGCGCCTGACGCGGACAGCCTTCTCACGGCGCCGAAAGCAGATGCAGAAAATCCTCCGAACGGCACCGGAGTACGAGCTATCGGCGGCGGATAGCACCGCCCTGCTGCTGAGCCTGGATATCGATCCCGTTAGCCGCCCTGAAGAGCTGAGCCCGGCCGATTTCCAGCGTCTAGCGGCTATTCTGGAGGTTCATTCGTCCGGTTGAGAACGCGGGCTGGCCGAGATATCTTCTTGTGAAGCCTTTCACAAGCCAGTCCAATGACCACACGACGAATCTCGGAATCAACCGTTCGCCGACTGTCGCGATATCTCAGGCTGCTCCGTGATCTGACGGCGCAGCGAGCGGAAGTCGTGTCCAGCCAGGAACTCGCGGACCGCAGTGGGACTACCGCGGCTCAGGTGCGGAAGGATCTCAGCGTCTTCGGATCTTTCGGCCAGCGAGGACGTGGATACTCAGTGCAGGAACTAGAGCGAACTCTCGAACATATCCTGGGGCTTGAGAAGCAATGGAGGGTGGCGCTGGTTGGAGCCGGTAAGATCGGCACCGCGCTTCTGGGATATAGAGAGCTGGCGGATCGCGGATTCGACGTAGTGGCTGCCTTCGATACGGATGTCGACAAGATCGGATCGGACCTGTTTGGGGTCCGGGTATTTCCGATGTCCGACCTGAATGAAGTTGTTTCGAATCGAGGCGTGGAGGTGGCGATCATAGCCACCCCGCCGGAGGCTGCTCAGGATACAGTCCGACTTCTCGAACAGGCGGGCGTCCGTGGGATCCTCAATTTTGCCCCGGTGGGACTCACGGTGAGCGAGGAGGTATCCGTGCGAACAATGGACGTCGCGCTGGAACTCGAAGCGCTCAGCTTCGCACTTTCGTCGAGGACGAATGGCGGGCGGGCCTGATGACGTCAGCGCCTGGTGGCGGCACGGAGTCCTCTCTACGAGTGACCAGCGAGATCGGCCGACTGCGTCGTGTCATCTGTCATACGCCAGGTCCTGAGTTGGCCCGTGTAGCGCCCAGCAACCGGCATGAATACCTGTTCGATGATCTTCTGGATCTTCAATTGGCACAGCGCGAACATGCTGCCTTTGCAGACATCCTCAGCCGTTTTGCGCACGTGTATGAGACGGCGGATCTGCTCCGGGATGTGTTGGAAATTCCCGAGGCCCGCGACTACATCACATCCCGCTGCGGGTCGGAGATCCGGACCAGATCGGAGATCGCGGGCTCAGATGAAATAGCCCGCCTGCTGATCGAAGGCGAGGAGACGAGCGTCGGTGCCCTGGCCACACTCGTCAACGAACCCTCCTATTCGCTCCCGCCGCAGCCTAACCTGTTCTTTACGCGAGACTCTGCGGCGGTCGTCGGCAGTCACGTAATGATCTCGGCGATGCGCCATGAGGTGCGTTGGACCGAGATGGTGCTCATGCGGGCGATCTTCTCGTTCCATCCCGAGCTGTGCAGCGCCGGGATCATGTTTGACGGCGCCAGCGAGAGGCGACTCAACACGCGTATCGAGGGCGGGGATGTTCACATTCTCCGGGAGGATCTGCTCCTGGTAGGCCTGTCCGAACGCACGAGCGCCGCGGGAATCGACGCGCTGGCAGCGTCCGTATTCGAGCTTGGCCGCGTGCGGGATATCGTAATCGTGCTCATGCCCCCCCATCGGTCTTCGATCCACCTGGACATGATTGTGACCATGGTGGGTCCGGGCCAATGCTGCGTTTTTCCGCCCTTCTTTCTCGGGCCCTCGCAGCTACCAGTGCTCCATCTGAGCCGCGGTGCTGACTCTCTGACACAGCCAACCGACTTGTTTAAGGTCCTTCAGAACTTGTCGTTTCCGCTCTCACCGATCTTCTGCGGTGGGGAGTCCCGCACGATGCAGGAGCGCGAACAATGGGGGAGCGGCTGCAACTTCTTTTGTGTCGGACCGGGTCAGGTGCTCTCATACGGACGCAACGAGCACACCCTGGCGGCGCTGGCCCGGGACGGCGGTTTTCGCATCATCTCAGGAGACGAGTTCCGCGCCGGAACGGCTGAACCGACTGACGATGAGCGCTTCGCGATCACGTTCGACGGGGGCGAACTCGTGCGGGGAGGGGGAGGTCCGCGCTGCATGACGCTACCGGTGGAACGAGACGAGTGGGCCTGACGCAGCTCGGGCTGGGGTTCGAGTCAGGGTCCGCCCTTGTCGAACGAGCCCTGGAAGCGATCGAGTCGGGCCCCCGCTCGACTCCGTCTCTGGCACGCGACGTCCTGGGCGTACGTAACGGGCCACCCGGTCTGGCCGCCCGGCTGGTGTATGACCTCTTGGGCTCCGACAGGCGCGTCTCGGTGGACGGAGCGGGTGTATGGCGCCTGGCCACCACCGACGCCACCACCGACGCGCTCCTCGCCACGACTGCTCTGTCTTGCCTTGAATTCGCGGTGGTTGATGTGGAGACCACCGGGGGAACTCCTTCACGCGGGGACCGAGTGATTGAATTCGCGGCGATCCAGGTTCGCGGTGGCCAGGTGGTGGGTGAATTCTCCAGCCTCGTGAATCCGGGCCGTGTCCTCTCTCCGTTCATTTCCAGGCTTACCGGAATAACGTCGGACATGCTGGCGACGGCCCCTACGTTCGCGGATATCGCCGACCAGGTGCGCGCTTGTCTGGAGGGCAGGGTGTTCGTGGCGCACAACGCCGGGTTCGACTGGCGCTTCTTGGCGGAGGAAATGCGCCGGTCGAGTGCCCTTTTTCCCGTCGGTCCCAGGCTGTGCACGGTACGTCTGACACGCAGGGCGGTGCCGGGTCTGCGCCGGCGGGGCCTGGACCACGTGACGGACTACTTCGGAATCCCGATCCGGGGGCGGCATCGGGCCGGTGGAGACGCCCTGGCGACAGCCCAGGTTCTCATCCGGTTGCTTCAGGAAGCCAGCCGATCGGAAGTGGAGACGTGGGACCAGCTTCAGCTCTGGCTAGCCGGGAGGCCATCCGGCAGGCGCGGGCCGGAAAGCATTGTGAGCCAATGACGGTTCTGACCGGCTCGAATCTCCGGGTAACAATGCTCGGCGCCGGCACGTTATGGCTCGATGGGGGAGCCATGTTTGGTGTGGTACCAAAGCCGCTGTGGAGCCGCCGCACCTCGCCTGACGACCGCAACCGAATCCCGCTGGCCATGCGCTGTCTGTTGGTCGAGACCGGCGATGAGATCGTCCTTGTAGACACCGGAGTGGGCAACAAAGAGAGCAAGAAATTCCACGACCTGTACGGCGTGGAGAACGCCGGGAACCCCACCCGGCTGGAAGACGCGCTGCGCGAGGCGGGTGTGGAGCCGGAGGATGTGGACATCGTCCTCAACACTCACCTCCACTTCGATCACGCCGGCGGGAATACCCGGGCGGAGAGCGACGGACGAATCGTCCCCTCGTTCCCAAACGCCAGATACGTAATCAGACACGGCGAATGGATATACGCTCAATCCGACAATCCGCGGGTACGGGCCAGTTACTTTCCGACCAACTTCTCTCCGTTGGTCGATGCCGGCCTTGTGGACTTCCTGGACCAGGATACGGAGGTCGTGCCTGGCGTCTGGGCTCATCGGGCGGCTGGACATACGCCGCACCATCAGGTGATTCGAATCGACCTAGGTGACGAGACGCTGTTGTACCTGGCCGACCTGGTTCCCACGGCGGCTCACGTGCCCCTCCCGTGGATCATGGGATATGATGTAGAGCCTCTGGTCACGCTGGAGAGCAAGCGTCACTGGCTCGGACGAGCGGCGGCTGAGAGCTGGCTGCTCGGCTTCGAGCACGACCCGCACATCGCCTGGGGGAGGGCGGGGGTGGTTGAAGGAGGCGACGGATGCGTTCTGCTGGATGCGGTGGGCGATGATGGCGCGGCGCACAGCAGCCACCAAAAGGAAGGTAACGATGCGTAGAATGATGTTGAGTGCTCTGATAGTGAGCGTTTCGGCAGGTGTCTGGGCGGCTCCGGCTGCCGCGCAATGGGCCGAAGAGGAAGAGGCGAAGGCCGCAGCAATGGAGGTCATCACGGGTCTGTTCGACGCGATGCGGGCAGCCGACAGCGCGGCGGTGCGGGCCGCCTTTCACCCGGAGGCTGCAGTCGGCAGTTCGTTCGCGAACGAAGAAGGGGTCGCCGGCGTGCGGTACGGCGAGATCGAGAGCTTCGTGCAGGGTGTAGGCGGAGCGGCCCCGGGAGATTGGGATGAGCAGGTCGGTGAGACGGAGCTCCGCGCCTACGACAATCTGGTTACAGCCGCGAATCGCTACGTCTTCCATTTCAAGGGTGAGGCATCGCACTGCGGTGTGAACACGTTCCAGATTGGTAAGCTCGGTGACGAGTGGAAGATTGTCGGAATCGTCGACACCAGGCGCCGGCAGGGATGCGAGGGATGGCTGGAATGAGCGACGCCGACAGGACTGCGGTCCTCGTCGGGGCGGTACGACTGCCGACGGGTCGTTTCCTGGGAGCGCTTGCGCCGATGCGGGCACCTGAGCTGGGCGCGGTCGCCATTCGCGCAGCCGTCGAGCGGTCGGGAGTGGATTCGGCGGACGTCGAAGACGTCATCATGGGTAACGTCATCCAGGCCGGGGTGGGCCAGGCGCCCGCTCGGCAGGCCGCGCTCGGAGCGGGACTGTCTCCCACGATCCCGGCGCTCACGATCAATAAGGTGTGCGGCTCAGGCCTGAAGGCTGTCATGCTCGCCGCTCAGTCGATCAAGGCCGGCGACAACCAGGTGGTGGTAGCGGGCGGAATGGAATCCATGTCCAACGCGCCGCACTTCCTGCGCGGATACCGTCAGGGAATCAAGCTCGGTGACCGTCCGATCGTGGACGGTCTCGTGCATGACGGCCTGTGGTGTTCGTTCGGCGAATGCCATATGGGCGGGCACGCGGAATACACAGCATACAAGGCTGGGATCACACGGGAGGAACAGGACGAATTCGCACTGCGCAGCCACCAGAAGGCAATCGCCGCCATCGACGCTGGCGAATTTGCGGATGAGATCGTTCCGGTTGAAGTCCCCGGAAGAAAGGGTCCGGTGCTTGTCGCCACGGACGAGCCGCCGCGGCGTGATTCCTCACTCGAGGCGCTGAGCCGACTCCAGCCGGCCTTTAGCGGCGATGCGCCCCCCGAGGTCACTGAAGCAACGGTGACGGCCGGCAACGCGCCGGGCCTTAACGATGGAGCCGCGGCCATGCTTGTCACGTCGGAAGCCTACGCCAACGCGCACGGCCTGGACGTGCTCGCACGGATCTCAGCATATTCGGTCAGCGCTACGGCGCCGCGGGATCTATTCTTCGCGCCGATCGCGGCGGTACGGCAGCTCATGGAAAAAGAAGGCACCAAGATTGACGACTACGGGCTTGTGGAAGTGAACGAAGCGTTCGCCGTGCAAGCCCTGGCTGACGCCCGGGAACTGGACATGAATCTGGATCGGGTCAATGTTCGGGGCGGTGCGATCGCGCTGGGCCATCCTCTAGGAGCGTCGGGGGCGAAGATCCTGACCACACTTGCCTATGCGATGCGGGATCGGGGAGTCGAGAAGGGTCTAGCGACACTATGCCTGGGTGGAGGAAACGCCGTAGCCATGAGCGTGGAGCGAATATGAGAACTCACGAACAACTGGAGGTGTCCGTGGCAGGAGCGGCTTCGGTAAATTCGGCGATTAGTCGGACCTCGGAGTCTGCGATCGGGCGGCGCGTGATCGCCGTCTTCGCCTTTGCGGTCCTGACGGCAATCGCTGCACGGATAGCGGTACCCATCGCTGTTCTACCAGTACCGCTGACGCTTCAGGTGGTGGCGGTGCTTCTGTCGGGCTATCTACTCGGACCTCGGCTTGGGTTCGCGAGCCAATTGACCTATCTGGCGATCGGGGCGGTCGGGTTCCCGGTCTTCGCGGCTGGGGGCGGGGCGGCGTATCTGCTCGGTCCCACGGGTGGCTACCTGGCGGCCTTCCCGGTCGCGGCGGCCGTGGCGGGTCTTGGCTACCGCAGCCACTGGAGGTTGCCCGTGCGTCTAGGCATGCTCGCGCTCGGAGTCACGGTGATTCACCTGATGGGGATCGCGTGGCTACAGCTCGTGATCAGCACTCCGATTTCCTTCGCGACGCACGTCGCGCCCTTTGTAGTCGGAGATGTTCTGAAAGTGGCGTTCGTTCTACTGATCGGGAGTGGCCTCCGGACACCCATTCAGAGGTCCTGGCTCAGGTAGTGAATGCCGAACAGGCTGGCTCGGTCGGGGTGATCGGGGCGGGGACCATGGGCAACGGTATTGCCCACGTCTTCGCTCAGGCCGGTCTCCAGGTTCATCTCGTGGATGCTGTGGATGCCGCCCTCGAAAACGCCCTGGAGACGATCGAGCGGAATCTCGCCCGCCAGGTGTCGAAGGGACGACTCGAGGAGGCGGCCGCCGCAGATACACTTACCCGCATATCCACTTCGGTCGGGCTCGCTTCGGTGGCTGGGGCGGATCTGGTTGTGGAGGCGGTCTCGGAGAACATCGACTTGAAGCGGGACATTCTGAAGCAGCTGGACGGGATCTGTGGCGCCCGGGCAGTACTGGCCTCGAATACGAGTTCAATTTCGATTACCGAGCTCGGGTCGGGCCTCTCCCATCCCGAGAAGTTCATCGGAATGCACTTCATGAACCCGGTGCCTGTGATGACGCTTGTGGAGGTCATTCGTGGCCTGGACACGTCGGACGAGGCGACCTCGTTCACGCTCGGAATGTGCAGCCGAGTCGGGAAGACTCCAGTGGAGGTGAAAGACTTCCCTGGATTCGTGTCGAACCGAATTCTCATGCCGATGATCAACGAAGCCGTGTTCTGCCTGATGGAAGGAGTGGCCGAGCCCGAGGCTATCGATACGGTGATGAAGCTGGGGATGAACCACCCCATGGGTCCGTTGGCATTGGCTGATCTCATCGGACTGGACACCTGTCTGGCGATCTGCCGCGTGCTCCACCGTGATCTCGGGGAGGACAAGTATCGTCCCTGTCCCCTGCTAGCCAAGTATGTGGCCGCTGGCCGACTGGGCCGGAAGAGCGGGCGCGGATTCTACGAGTATGCGTAGCTCGTACGGCGGTACGAGCCTCACGGAGGAACAGCGCCAGATCTGCGAGCTGGCCCGAGCGTACGCGGCGGAAGAACTTCGTCCCGGCATAGAGTCCCGCGAGGAGAACGAGGACAGGTTTGACCGGACGCCCGTTGATGGGCTGGCTGAACTCGGCTTTCTGGGCATGCTTGTCCCTCCGGAGTACGATGGCCTGGGATTGGACATGCTGACATATCTGTATGCACTGGAGGAAATTGCCTGGGGAGACGCGTCGGTCGCCATTTCGATGAGCGTTCACAACTCATTGCCTACCCAGACGATTCTCCGGCATGGGACCGAACAGCAAAAGGACCGCTGGCTGCGGCCGCTGGCGCGTGGTGAAATGCTGGGGGCGTTCGCCCTGTCGGAGGCGGGGTCGGGCAGTGACGCCGCGGCCTTGCAGGCTCAGGCCGTGCGGGAAGGCGATAATTGGCGGATCAACGGGAGCAAACTGTGGGTGACGAACGGCGCTTCGGCCGATCTCGTCCTGCTGATGGCGAGGACGGATTCAGCGAACGAGCGGCGGGGAACGAGGGGGATTGGAGCGTTCATCGTTCCCCGGGACACTCCAGGGTTCACGGCGGGCAAGAAGGAACGGAAGCTGGGTCTGCGTGGTTCGGAGACTGTGGCCCTCAACCTGGATGACATGGTCCTCGGTCCCGAGCATGTCATTGGCGAGCCCGACCGCGGCTTTCAGTACGCGCTGGAAGCGCTTGAAGGCGGGCGCCTTGGGATCGCGGCGCAGGCGATCGGCATTGCCGAGGCCGCTCTGGATCATTCGCTGGACTACGCGTCAGAGCGTCACCAGTTCGGCGAGGCGATCCAGCGGTTCCAGGGAATTCAGTTCAAGCTCGCAGACATGGCCGTTCGTCTGGAAGCGGCTCGGGGGCTACTCTACCGGGCTGCTCAAGCTTACATGGCAGATGAGGCGAGAAAGCGTAAGCTGTCCAGCATGGCTAAGTTACACGCCTCAGAAACCGCGATGAGCGTCACACGAGATGCCGTACAGATCTTCGGCGGGTACGGGTACAGCAGGGAGTATCCGGTGGAGAGGTTGTTTCGGGATGCCAAGGTGACCGAGATTTACGAAGGCACGAGTGAGATCCACCGTATGATCATTGCTCGCGAACTGTATATGGAGAGAGGAACCGACCGTTGAGTCAATCAGCGACCGAGGTACCGGACGAAATCAGCGAAATGATTGTGGCCGAGCCCGAGCTGTTCGACATGATCGGAAGGCGCGGACACGAGCAGGTGTTGTTTACCCGTGAGCCGACGAGCGGCTACAAGGGAATCATCGCCATCCACAACACGAATCTCGGGCCGGCGCTCGGAGGGACTCGCTTCTGGAACTACGAGTCGGATCGAGACGCGCTCGTGGACGTTTTGCGGCTCTCCCGGGGCATGACCTACAAGGCCTCCGTGGCGGGGCTCAATTTGGGTGGCGGGAAGTCTGTAATCATCGGCGACAACAAGACGGCCCAGCGCGAGCTCATCATGCGTGCGCACGGCCGAGCGGTAGACACGCTGGGTGGCCGCTACATCACGGCCGAAGACGTGGGCACGAGCGTTGAGGACATGGACTTCGTGCACATGGAGACCGATCACGTAGTAGGAATGGCCGGGAAGTCGGGAGATCCGTCGCCCGTTACGGCCTACGGGACATATCGCGGGATCCAGGCCAGCGCGGCTCGCCGCTATGGCAGTGACGATCTGAAGGGCCGCTCTGTAATGGTTCAGGGGGCGGGGCACGTCGGGTACTGCCTGTGCGAGTTGCTCTCCGGGGATGGCGCGAAGGTATTCGTCTCTGACATCGACGAAACCAAGGTTGGCAAGGTGGTCGAGGACTTCGGGGCCACGGCGACCGCAGCGGACGAGGTGTACGAAGCGGATGTGGACGTCTTCGCGCCATGTGCTCTGGGGGCCGTGCTAAACGACGACACGATTCCGAAGCTGAGAGTGCAGATCGTGGCCGGAGCCGCCAACAACCAGCTGGCCCGGCTCGAGCACGCCCAGCAGCTCAAGGACGCCGGGATTCTCTACGCTCCGGACTACGTGATCAACGCGGGTGGCCTGATCAACGTGTACTCCGAGCTGGCGGGGTGGTCCCTCGACCGGTCGAAACGCAAAGCAGGTGAGATCTACGCCACCATGCTGCAGATCTTCGAGCTGGCCGATGAGCGGGGAATCACGAACGCCGAGGCAGCCGACCAGGTGGCGCTGCGCCGCGTGGAGCGCGTCGCCAAGCTTCACAGCTCTTGGATTTGATCCTCCCACCGGGAGCGCCCCTTCCTCTGGAAGCGGTCGATCCGGTGGTTTTCGATGCGATTGAAGCTGAAGAGGAGCGCCAGAGGGCGGGCCTCGAGCTGATCGCCAGTGAGAACTTTGTCTCGGCGGCCGTACTCGAAGCCTTGGGTTCGGTTCTTACCAATAAGTACGCCGAAGGATACCCCGGGAAGCGCTACTACGGCGGATGCGAGGTCGTTGACGGGGTAGAAGACCTGGCACGCGAGCGGGCGAAGCAATTATTCGGCGGGGACCACGCCAACGTCCAGCCACACAGCGGTTCTCAGGCCAACATGGCCGCCTATTTCGCTCTAATCGATCCGGGGGATACGGTGCTCGGGATGGATTTGTCCCACGGCGGACATCTCACCCACGGTTCGCCCGTCAACTTCAGCGGACAGCTGTATTCGGTTCATTCGTACGGCGTCCGGGCAGAGGACCACCGGGTGGACCTCGACGCGCTAGCCACGCTGAGCCGAGATCAGAAGCCGGCACTCATCGTTGCGGGCGCGAGCGCGTATCCACGTGAACTGCCATTCGCCGAGTTCGCCGAAATAGCGGAGTCGTGCGGGGCCCGCTTAATGGTTGATATGGCACACATCGCAGGATTGGTCGCGGCGGGCCTTCACGAGTCGCCAGTATCGTGCGCCGACGTAGTGACCACCACAACCCACAAGACACTCCGTGGACCCCGAGGTGGGCTCATTCTGTGCCAGGAGCAGCACGCCCGGGTGATAGACAAGGTCGTGTTTCCCGGCATGCAGGGCGGTCCCCTGATGCACGTGATCGCCGCGAAGGCGGTCGCCCTCCACGAGGCGCAGACGGAGGAATTCATCGCGTATTCGAAGCGGGTGATCGAAAACGCCAAGGCCCTCGGCGAGTGCCTCGCCGGCCATGGATATACACTGGTTTCCGGCGGAACGGACACTCATCTGCTACTGGTAGATCTGCGAACCACCGACTTGACCGGGAAGGACGCTGAAGAGCGCCTGGGGGTAGCCGGAATCACCGTGAATAAGAACACGGTTCCGTTCGAGACCCGCTCGCCGTTCGTGACTTCGGGGATCCGATTAGGCACTCCGGCGCTCACCACGCGTGGGATGGGTCCGGACGACATGCGCCGGGTCGGCGATCTTATCCACCGGGCGCTCCGTCCAGATGCAGATGAGGGTGCTCTGGGGGCCATCGGCGAGGAAGTGACCGAGTTGACCGGTTCGTTCCCCTTGCACGCCGCTGTGGCCCGAGCCGAACCTGTCCCGTGCACCGAGACGTCCTGAGCCCCAGCACGCTCAACACGATCTGGTGCGAATTCCAGCGGCTGCCGGCCGCGGCGAGTGTCGAGTTCGGAGTTCGAGGTTCCTCGCTCTGGCGGCCCCCATCACGGATTTAGTCCAGGCGCTCGAAGTGCGGGACGCCGAGCGCCGGGCCTACCACGACGCCACCCATCACGTGTTCGCCGCACGGTTAGCGTCCGGCGAATCCAGATCGGACGATGATGGTGAGCCTGCTGGCACCGCAGGTCGGCCCATTCTCTCTCTACTGGAAGGGGAAGATCTCGTGAATGTGGTGCTGGTTGTGACTCGGTACTTTGGCGGAACGAAGCTCGGTACGGGCGGGCTGGCGCGAGCCTACGGCGACGCCGCTCGGGCCGCCCTGGCTGGAGTAACAGCCCGTCAGGTGGCCCTGGCTCGTATCATGCATATTTCCTACTCGCATCCGGACACCGGGTTCGTAACCCGGGCCTTGGCCGGAGCGAAGGGGCTCGTCCGATCCACGAGCTACGACGACCGGGTACACATTGAGGTCGCCGTGGCGGTGGAAAGGTGCGAAGCCCTGTGTGCGAGGCTCGCTGGCGGCACGGCGGGCCGGATTCAGGTGCGCGAAAGCGGCGAAACCGGGCTGGTGACGGTCGACCCTTGACGGTTTATAGCCGGAATCTAGATTCACGGGCGCTTTGCGACGTGAATTGCGAGCTTGAGTGGGTGCGCCTTGGAGAGTGCATGAGTGACGGAAATTCGCATGAACTGGGTAACACGCTGGCACAGCTACGGAGGAGATATCCGAAGTATGCTGAGCCCGCCTACCTGTTTGTGCTCGAAGCATTGCACTGTCGGATTCAATCGCTGGACAGTCCGCGCCATCTGTCCGGAGCCGAGCTGGCAGAGTCCCTGCGAGATCTGGCCTTGGAACGGTACGGTCCGCTCGCTCGCGCCGTGCTGGAGTACTGGGGAGTGGCCTCGACGGCCGACCTCGGCGAGGTCGTATTTCTTCTGATTGAACACGGTGTGTTGGACAAGCAGGAGGGCGATAGCCGAGAGGACTTCGAGGAGCTGTTTTCGTTCGAGCAGGTATTCGAATTGGAGTATCCCTGGGGCCGTTGAGCTTCAGCGCAGGGCCGACAGGATAGCCGAGGGGATCCCGGGATCCGGATTTTCTCAGGTTGTATTCAATGGTGGTGCTAACCGATTGTGGCTGCCTTTTACGGTAGCGGCCACCGATTGCGGGGAGGGGTGAACGTGGACTCAGGACGGTTTCCGAAGTGCTTGCGATGCGACGACGGCTTGTTGCTTCCGTTATCTGATTATGGGCGGGACGGTGCTCCTATTCGCTACAAAGCGTGGGTGTGCTCAAGTCCGAACTGTGGATACAACATCCGGATCGATAACGGAGAAATCAGTTACGGCCGCGAAATCAACCAGTCGTACAAGTAGCTCCAGTCTGACCCCGCCGTGCCGGGACTAGCCGACCTTCCCAAATCTGAGTGGTGGCAGGCTTCCGCATCGGAAGTCTGGTTGCCGACCGCGGCGGAAATGTCGGCCCTCGACTCCGAGGCCGTCTCCAGCGGCACGATCTCAGAAAGGGCTCTCATCGAATCAGCGGGCCGGGAGATCGCCCATCTTGTCCAGCAGTTCTTTCCTCACGGGCCGGTCGCTGCGATAGCCGGTTCCGGGCACAACGGCGCGGACGCTCTCGTGGCGCTCAGAACCCTCCACTCCTGGGGCCGGACGACGCTGGCCTTCAAAGCTGGCCGGCAGGCACCCGCTCCTGACGTGTTGGCGGGTTGGGAACTCGGCCTGAGATCGGTTTCGGAGCTCTCGGATGCGGCGGGGTGCGCGGTGCTTCTGGACGGAATTCTGGGCACCGGCTTGAGAGACGCCCCACGAGAAGAAGCTGCCGCGGCGATCGTTGCCGTCAACGCCCTCGGTGTGCCGCTAGTCGCCGTGGATGTACCAAGCGGAGTGAACGCATCCACCGGCGCGGTGTCCGGCGTGTGCGTGCGCGCAGACCTGACGATTTGCCTTGGCTGGCCGAAGCTGGGTGTCCTTCGGCCTCCCGCCCGAGAGGCGTCGGGGGACGTGGTGGCGGTTGAGATCGGATTTCCTCCGCCTCCACCCATGAGTTCGAAGGCCATCACCGGCCGCTGGCTGGCTGAACGACTTCCAGAAGACTCGTCCCGCCGCACCAAGAGCGACGCCGGGTATGTAGCGCTTGTCGCCGGATGCGAGGGAATGGCGGGCGCTGCGGTCCTGGCGGCCCGCGCCGCCATACGGGGAGGTGCTGGCATAGTCCGCGTAGTGAGTCATCCGGCGAACCGCGAAATCGTTCAGAAGACCGTTCCTGGAGCCGTGTGGGCCTCCTGGGATAGTGATGAAGATGTGAGCGCCGCCCTGGAGTGGGCGCACGCCATCGTGGTGGGTCCGGGTCTCGGCCGTGACGCCGAAGCGAAGCGACTCGTCGAGCGAGTACTCTCGTCAGCTGGCGCCCGTCCGATCGTCCTCGACGCGGACGGCCTGACCGTGTGGGAGGGATCGGCAGACCAGCTGCCGAGTCAGGTTCCGCCCTTGGCTGTCTTGACGCCGCACCCGGGAGAGATGGCGCGGATCCTGGATCGACCCATCGAGAGTATCCTGAGCGATCCATTCGCGACGGCTGTAGAGGCGAGCGAAAAGTTCGGGTGTACCGTTGTACTCAAGGGCGACCCGACGGTTGTGGCCGCCTCCGGCGAGCCGCTGCACGTGGCTACGACCAGGGGCCCGGCTCTCGCCGCCGGAGGAACGGGTGACGTGGTGGCGGGTTTGACCGGTGCACTGCTGGCAAGCGGACTTGCCGGACACGTTGCCGCCGCAGGTGCACTTCTCCTCACCGGCCTGGCGGCCGGCCAAGGGCCGGCGGTGGGACACACCGCTGAAGACCTTCCTGACAACCTTCGGGCGGCCCGCGCCGCTGTTGCGGGCCTCGAGAAAGAAAGAGGCGGATCAGTACTTTTCGCCCTTCCGCGGATCGGTGACCCACAGGCCTAGCGTACGGGCCGCGGCGGTCCTGGGCTTCGTCGGAATGGCCGCAGCGTGCGGCCCGGCCCACGCCCAGATCGGCAGCACCCGCTGGCGCCCCGAGGACCGCGTACTCATCACCGATTTCAGTGTCGTCCGCGCTCTGGCCAGAAGTCCCGATCGCCTGTTCGCCGCTACCGATGGCGGCCTGGTTATTTACGATGAGCTCAGAGGGCGATTTGAGCTGCCTCTGACCCTGGAGGACGGCTATCCAGAGGTTCCGGTCAGTGCCATGGCCTACGATCTCCGGGACGGGTCGCTGTGGATCGCCAGTCGGGACCGGGAGCTACTGCAACTGGACGCCCGCGACGGCCGGATCCGAGACCGGCAAGTCATGCCAGACGCGGTCGGCTCCATCCTGCCCGACATAGGCGGGACGGATCTGCTGCTCCGATCTGGGACCGGTTGGGTTCGGTATGACGCGTTCTCCCGGCGGTCACTCCCGGCATCGTCCAGCGAGGCGGCAGCCGCGATTCAGAGCAGTCCCGATCTCCGCCGCCGGCAGGAATTGTTGGAAGAGCCGGGCTTTCAGTCTATCAGCGCCTTCCTTCCGCGGAGCCCGGGAGGCCGTCGCTTCGCGATCACCGACGTGATGCCCACCCGGGACCGGGCCCTGTTCTGGGTTGCGACTGACGGCGCCGCGGTGTTGGAATACGACCGGCTTTCGCGGCAGTGGGAGACGGTCTCGTTCGGCCCGGTCGGAGGCGGCTCCGCAGGGATCGCTGAGCTTGCCGGCAGTCTGTGGTTCGTACCAGTGGGTCCGCTGGAGGGACGTTACGCCGTGGCCAGAGCGGATCCGGATCTACAGCGCTGGACGACGTGGGATTCCGACTTACTACGAACGACCCCACGCGGCGCCGCCGTGGTCCTCGCCGACCACCGGAACTCTCCCTCCCTTTGGGTAGGAAGTGAAGAGGGACTCTTCGTACTCAACGAACCGGAAGGCAATTGGCGTCGGATAGGAGCGGGGTCATTGCCGTCTGAGCGCGTCACGGCGCTGGCATCGGCGAGTGTCCCGGGAGCCACGTCGGGTCTCTGGGTCGGTACCCGGCGGGGGGCCGTGAGCCTCAGTTCCTCTGGAGCCGCTGGTGGCCCGATTCTGCTTGGCGGGGAAGAAATACGGGCTGTACTTCAGTCTGGGTCCCGCGTTTGGTTGGGCACCCGGGCCGGTCTGTTTACCCTCGAGGTGTCGTCGCTCTCTGACACGCCCGAGGCCATCGGCCCGTCACGGGCCCCCGGCGGCGGCGCACTCAATCGGCCCGTCGGCGCGCTCGCCGCACACGGGGACAGCGTCTACGCGGGCCTGGGAGATGAAGTCTGGGTGTGGAGCCCGGGCCAGGAATGGAGTCGGGTGGAGGCGATCGGGCGGGCGGGCGGTCCGGTTACAGCGATTTCCGCGGCGAGCGGCGCCGTATGGGTGGGCAGCGCGGAAGGCGTCGTGCGCTGGCAGCCAGACGGGGGCCCCGTGAGGCGCCTGAGCTTCGCCGCCGGTGATCTGCCCCAGAGCGCTGGGTTCCGGGGCGTCCGGTCGATCCTGCCCATAGACTCCGAGGCGGCGTGGCTGGCCTTGCCAGCCGGCGCGTTCCGGATCACGATGTCGCCGTGACCGGAGAGTTCGGAAGAATCGACGCCTTTGTCCGTGTGGCCAACGCCGGCCGAGACACTCCTCCGGCCGGGGGTGGTCCCGGCGATGACGCTGCTGTTCTCGCCGTTCCGCCGGGCGAGCGCCTGGTCGTGAGCTCTGACCAAACGGTGGAGGGAGTTCACTTCGAGCGAGCCTGGCTCACCTGGGAGCAGATAGGGTATCGGGCCGTAGCCGCGGCCTTCAGTGATCTAGCCGCCATGGCAGCGGCTCCACTCGGTTGCCTGATCTCACTCGCCCTGCCTCCTGAACTGGACAGCCGGGTGATAGAAGAGCTAGCCGCCGGTGTGCGAGAGTGCCTCGATCTCCTGGACGCTCCGTTACTCGGAGGAGACCTGTCCGCGTCGCAGCACGGGGTCTTCATGGATATCACCGTTCTGGGTCACGCGGCCAGCCCCGTGCTCCGGTCCGGCGCGGAAGCCGGCGACGAGCTGTGGCTGACCGGAAACATAGGTGGTGCAGGCGCCGCCATAGAGGCTCACCAGCGCGGTCTGGAGCCCGATCCGGCTGCCCGGCAGGCCTTCGAGCGTCCTCAGCCACGCATTCAAGTAGCACGCTGGCTGGCGGAGAACGCAGTAATTCATGCGATGATCGATCTGTCCGATGGTCTCGCCGGAGACGCCGCTCATTTGAGCGCGGCCTCCGGTGCGCAACTCCGCTTTGAGCTGACATCGCTTCCGCTCGCCGAGCCTCTCGTCCAGTATGCAGACAGAGAGGCCGCGTGGCGCATGGCGATCTCGGGCGGAGAGGATTACGAGCTACTCGTATCGGCCGCGCCGGGAACCGTGGAGCCTCTGAGACAGGAAGCGCTGAGAGCGTTTGGCGTATCGCTGACCCGGGTCGGCGAAGTGGGATCGGTAGCGCTGGAAGCCGGAGGTGAGGAGGCGGCTCTTGTCTGGCTCGGGGAGGACGGGCTTGAGTGGGACGCTCCCGCTACCGGATACCAGCACTTCGGGACCGAGTGAGCGTCTGATGCGAACTCTCCTTTTCTGGACTATGGCGTTGCTGTCTACGGCGTTCTTCTCGTTGGTATCGGTGCTGGGAGGACTGGTAAGAGCGCCCAAGGGTCTTCACGACTGGGTGCACCGCAGCTGGTCACTTTCGATGCTGTGGGCGGCCAGCACCCGGGTCGAGGTGTACGGCCTCGAACATGTGCTCAGAGACCGGCCGCAGGTGTTCATGTCCAACCACGAGTCGAACCTGGACACCTTCGTTCTCCTGCTCAGCCTCCCCGCGTCCATTCGATTCGTAGCCAAGATGGAGCTGAGCCGAATCCCGCTGTTTGCACAGGCGATGAAGGCGGCTGGCCACGTATTCATAGACCGTGGAGAGCGGGCAGCCGCGATGAAAAGCATGCGGGCGGCTGGCCGCCGAATGGAGGCCGAGAACCTCTCTTTAGGGCTGTATCCTGAGGGCACCCGGTCCAGGACCGGCGCTTTGGGCGAATTCAGGCGGGGCACCTTCGTGCTGGCCATAGAAACTCAGGAACCGATCATACCGGTCGCGATTCAGGGTAGTCGAAACATCCTCACGCCGGGGAGTCCACGAATTCGCGGCGGCCTGGTAAGCCTGCGAGTCGGACCCCAGATTCAGACGGCCGGCCTTACGGCAGAGGACAGAGAGCCGCTGCTCCTTGAGGTCCGGGCGGCGGTTGAGCGCCTCTTGGACCAGGGCGGGGCCGGCGATCGAGCGGCTTCATTAGACCGCGATCCACCGTCCCCCGCCACCATGTCGTGAGGCGACCCGTGACCTACCTGTTGTTGTCGGGCGTGACGAAGACGGGTATGCCGCCTTCCGTGGGAGCGATGATCAAGTTGTTCTGGCCGTCGGCCACCTCTCCAAGCACGTCCAGGTAACGCCAGTACAGGTACCGCTGGCCTGACGGACCGGTCAGACTGGCGGCGATGATGTCCTGCGCGTCTCGAATCCCCTCGGCCCGGGCGCGTTCCTGGTTGGCCTGCTCGGCGACTACCTGCGTCTGGAATCCTTCCTTCTGCACCTGCTGCTCCCGAGACAGCTTTTCCTCGATCGCGGTGCGGAGCGTTGCGGGAGGCTCGATTTCCCTCACGAAGAAATCTGTGACCTCGACGCCGCGTGGCACGAGCCGCTCCGCCATGAGGTCGTTGATGCGCTGTCCGATCCCGGCTCGCTCGGTCGACAGGACGTTGGCGGCGCTCACTTCAGCCACCGCGTCGCGCAGGGCCGAGCGGTAGGTGTTGTACACGAAAGCATGGACCTGGCCCGGCTCGCCGATCGTAAGATAAATCTGCACGGCGGAGTCGGGGTTGATCTTGTAGCGGTATGCCGCGTCCAGTCCGATCTGTAGCTGGTCCGACGTGAGAGCCTCCAGGCGCTCGGAGGCTCCCTGAGGCGGATACTGGATCTCCCGTACGGAATAGTTGGTCCACGATCTGAGGATGGAGTGGTACAGTCCCTGTCGGAACGGTTGGCCCGCCACACTTCCGGTCAGGGGGTTCCGCCTGACCGAAACCTCGAACTCATCGATCCGATTGAATCCGAACAGGAACACGGCGAGCACGAGGACGACGAGAAAACCGGCGCCAAGCGTTCCGGCTCGTTGAAGAAGCTCTTTCATGAATGATCTCCCATAGATGTTTTTCGAAGCGCAAAGTCTTGTCAGTCTACTACCTGCCGCTCAATTTGATACTAATGGGCAATATTAGCGATGTGCTGGCGCGCGAGATCCTCGATTCGCGAGGCAACCCGACTGTGGAAGCGGATGTTCTCGTGGAGGGAGGCATCCGGGGCCGCGCCGCCGTTCCGAGTGGTGCGTCCACCGGAAAACACGAGGCGGTCGAGCTTCGCGATGGAGATCCCGAGCGCTATGGCGGAAAGGGCGTCCTTCAGGCGGTTCAGAACACGATGGGGGAGATTCGGGATACCCTCTGTGGCCTGGATGCGGCCGACCAAGAAGAGGTCGATCGCCGATTGATCGAGCTGGACGGGACCCCGAACAAGGGTCGCCTCGGAGCCAACGCGATTCTGGCCGCCTCGATGGCGGTGGCCCGGGCAGCGGCAGCGGAGAAGCGCGTCCCGCTGCACTCTCATTTGGTCGCGGCCGACAACTGCGAGCTCCCCGTGCCGTTGATGAACATCCTCAACGGCGGGGCCCACGCGAACAACAGCGTGGACATACAGGAGTTCATGATCGTCCCGATCGGAGCCGATACGTTTGCCGAGGGCCTGCGCGCCGGGACGGAGGTGTTTCACGCCTTGCGCCGACGGTTGACCAGCGCAGGGATGAGCACAGCCGTGGGCGACGAAGGTGGAGTCGCGCCTGACCTCCCTTCAAACAGGGCGGCGCTGGATTTCATCATGGAATCGATCACCGACGCGGGGTATAAGCCGGGCTCGGATATAGGCCTGGCCCTGGACTGTGCAGCGTCCGAGATATTTAGGTCTGAGACACAGACGTATGTGTTCGAGAGCGAGGGAGAACGCGGCGAGAAGAGTGCTGCCGAACTCGTCGCCATGTACGAAACCTGGAGCGAAGCCTACCCGATCGTCTCGATCGAAGACGGATTGGATGAGGACGACTGGGACGGATGGCGACTCCTTACGGAGGCCCTCGGCGAGAGAGTGCAGCTGGTGGGTGACGACCTGTTCGTGACGAACGTCCAGCGGCTCGAGCGGGGAATCACCTCCGGGGTCGCCAACTCCATATTGATCAAGCTGAATCAGATCGGCACGGTCACCGAGACCCTTGAGACCATCGATCTGGCAGGGAGGTCCGGGTACAGTTCTGTGATCTCACACCGCTCCGGGGAGACGGCGGACACCTTCATCGCGGACCTCGCGGTAGCCACGGGTGCCGGGCAGATCAAGACAGGTTCAGCCTGCCGGTCGGAGCGCGTGGCCAAATACAACCGTCTGCTTCGCATTGAAGAAGAGCTAGGGGGCCGGGCGAGCTATCCTGGTGCGAGCGTGTTTAGTGCCGTCTCCTGAGCGGATGAGGCGCCTGGTCTTCCGGGGTGCACTGGCGGTCGTATGGGTGGCCGCTGGCTACTATCTTCTGTTCGGCGGCGTGTACAGCGTTCTCGATATGAGAGGACTCGAGCGGGAGCACGCGGGCTCCCTTGAGCGCGCCGATTCCCTGATCCATCTGACGGATTCGCTCGTGATGCGCGGTGACAGCCTGGAATCGGATCCCGCCGCGATCGAACGTATTGCTCGCGAGAAGCACGGACTCGTTCGTGAGGGGGAGGAACTGTACCGGTTCCGGGAGCCCTCGACTGCGGAACCTCCATCGTCCACGCCGGTTGACGAGTAGTCTGGTCACCGGTAACGTGGCGCCTCTCTTTCGGCAGGGTAGCTCAGTCGGTCAGAGCGGGGGACTCATAAGCCCTAGGTCGCGGGTTCGAATCCCGCCCCTGCCACTCCCACCGGGCGGGATCCTTTTCGGCCCCTGCAACGTTTCAACCTCTCGGGCAGACTGAAAGTCGTAAAGACCACACCGAGGACTAGTCATGCTGATCAGAAAACGCTCGCCAGACGATGTTCGCTCTTCCGAGTTGACTCCGGAGGCTGCATACCTATCCAGGCGCCGCTTCGTGGACCGAGCGGCACGATTCGCTGCAGCGGCTACGCTAGGCCCGTCGGTTCTCACCGCGTGTGACATCCTGCCTGGACAGGACTCGCTTTCTGAAGGCACTGGCCCGGACGACCGCGCCATTTCACCGTCGGCCGCGCCGGGACTCTCGCCTCAGGAAGTCCAGGACTTCTCGAGTGCTCGGTCCGAGCTGGGTGAACCGCTCACTCCATTCAAGGACGTAACGCACTACAACAATTTCTACGAATTCGGCACGGGGAAGGAGGATCCGGCGCGCAACGCCGGGACCCTGACGACTCGGCCGTGGGCAATTTCGGTCGAAGGGGACGTGGCCAATCCGGCTATGTACAACCTGGAAGACTTCGTGGCACCCCACAAACTCGAAGACCGGATCTATCGGCTCCGCTGCGTCGAAGCCTGGTCCATGGTCATCCCGTGGCGCGGGTTCCCGCTCGCAGAGTTGATTCGCCGCGTGCAGCCGACCAGCCGGGCGCGTTTCGTCGAGTTCACAACGCTGCATCGGCCGGCCGAAATGATCGGCCAGCGGCGGCGAGTTCTCGAGTGGCCTTATGTTGAGGGACTACGGCTGGACGAGGCCATGAATCCGCTAACGCTGCTGTGCACGGGAGTGTACGGGCGCGATCTGCCTAATCAGAACGGCGCGCCCCTGCGCCTGATCATCCCCTGGAAGTATGGATTCAAGAGCATCAAGTCCATCGTCCGGATGCGGTTCGTCTCGGAAATGCCGAGATCGTCCTGGATGATTTCGGCGCCGCGGGAGTACGGCTTCTTCGCCAACGTGAACCCGACCGTGGACCATCCGAGATGGAGCCAGGCCCGGGAGCGCCGAATCGGCAAGCTCAGGCGTCAGCCCACGCTGATGTTCAACGGATACGCCGACCAGGTTGCCAGCATGTACACCGACCTGGATCTGCGCCGCTATTTCTAAGCGCCCCAGTCGCGGGGCCAAGCGGGACGTCTTGATCGCCAAAGGGCTGGTCTGGATCGGGGGGCTCTCGCCCGCTGCATGGTTGGCGTATCGCGCCTGGACGGGAGATCTGGGTGCCAATCCCATTGAGGAGATACAGCTCGTCACTGGATGGTGGGGTCTTACTCTCCTCCTCTGCACCCTGGCCGCCACACCGATCAGGCGCTTTACACGCTGGAAGCGGGTCATTCGGCTTCGCCGGCTAGTCGGTCTCTTCGCCTTCTTCTACGTCACGTTACACCTCCTGAATTATCTGGTGCTGGATCAGTTCTTCGCCTGGGAGTACATCGCCGAGGATATTCTGGAACGCCCGTTCATCACGATCGGTTTCGCGGCCTGGCTTATCCTTCTCTCGTTGGCGAGTACTTCGACCACAGGATGGATACGCAGACTGGGCGGCCGCTGGCGGAAGCTACACAGTCTAATTTATGTAGCTGCAGTACTTGGAGCGCTGCATTTCACGTGGAAGGTAAAGGCGGATACGCGAGAACCGCTGGTATTCGCGGTGGTGCTGACGGTGCTTCTGGCGTCCCGCGTTCCGGACCTGCGGCGTCGCCGCAGGTCCCGGAGGCCCGCCCAATAGAGTACTAGAGCAGCGTGTCTATGCGTAGCAGATAGATCGGTTCCACCAAAGGCAATTGAGGGCAACCGCTGTCCGGTGCTATGAGCGTCGGCTGCGCTCTCTGCACGTCAGGCGTTGGCTGTGCTCTCGGCACGTCAGACGCTGGCTGAGCTCTCTGCACTTCTGACGCTGGTTGCACTCTCTTCACGTCAGGCGGCGGCGCGCTCTGTACCTCGGCGGCAGAAGCCGCTCCCGACAACAACGTGCCCCCTACCAGGGCAATCGCTGCAAATCCGATCGAGATCAGATCGTGGATCATTGTCCGTGTACCCATCGTTTCTCCCTTAGAAGCTGAACACACTCCCGTAGGAGGGAGGGCGTTGCCCGACAGAAAAGCAACGTCCGTGCCATGTCGGCAATATACATAAGTGGCGTGTTTGTATTACGATAGATCAGTTCGGATGTACCTCTGCGGCGACGCTTATCGTTCGCCCCGGGGATGAACTGTATCGAAACCGGACACTCCGGGACGGGCGGTCTACCTGACGAGTGGGTTGCAGGCCGGGCCGGATCCGGCCTAGCTTCCTGAAGCAGAGCCTACCCCGAGCGTACGGAGCGACGGCAGTGAACATACCGGAAAGTTATTTTCTCATCGGCATTGTCACCGCGATCCCTATCGCCGGCCTGATCGTGGCGCTGGTTGTCGCTCGAGTCCCGAGCCGACGTCCGGACGAATAGGAAGCCCGGCCGGGCTCCAAGATTAACATGACGTCTCGTTCTCCGGATCAACCCGGCGCCGCCTCTCCCCGGGACGTGCTGATTCGCCTATCGGGTGAAATCACCACCAAGGGGCGACACACCAGGCTGCGTTTTCAGCGAGGCCTGGCACGGAATCTCCGCGCAGCGCTGGATCGTCGGCATCTCGCCTACAAGCTCGAAGAGGACTGGAGCCGCCTGTACCTGAGTCCTGAACCAGACGAAGACAGGGATCTGGCCTCCTCGGGCCTTCTGGACGAAGTGTTCGGGATCAGTTCCTACTCTCCGATTGACGCCGAGTGTGAAGCCAACCTTGAGCGAATCGTCGAAGCAGGGTCTCGGATCTATTCGGACCGCGTGACCGGGCGCAGCTTCGCCGTGCGCGCCCGGCGTTCGGGCCAGCACGGATTTGGGTCGCGCGATGTGATGGTGGAGCTCGGGGCCGCGCTGAACGAGCTCGGAACGGTGGATCTTTCCAACCCGGATGTTGAGGTCAGCGTGGAGATCCGGGACCATCGAGCCTGGTTCTATTCGGAGCGAATGGAGGGAGCCGGTGGACTCCCTCTCGGAGTGGAGGGGCGCGCCGTCGGACTCCTATCGGGCGGATTCGATTCCGGGGTCGCTGCCTGGATGCTGCTCCGCCGGGGAGTAAACCTGGACTACGTATTCTGCAATCTGGGCGGCGCGGCCTACCGTCGCATGGTTGTGCAGGTGGCCCACGTACTGGCCGACCGCTGGAGCCATGGCGTGGCCCCGCGAATCCACGTAGTGCCGTTCGACTCGGTGGTGGCCGAGCTTCGACGCGTAGTCCGACCGGTGTACCTGCAGGTAGCCCTGAAGCGCCAGATGTACGCCGCGGCCCAGCACATTGCTGAGGCAATGGGCGGCGAAGCGGTCGTTACCGGTGAGGCCGTGGGCCAGGTCTCGTCGCAGACGCTTAGCAACCTTCGTGCTATCGACAACGCGACATCGCTGCCAGTCCTGCGCCCGCTCATCGGCCATGACAAAGAGCAGATCATTGCGTTGGCCCGGCACGTCGGAACCCATGACTTATCCGCGCGTGTCCGCGAATACTGCTCGATCGGAGATGGCCGAACCGCCACCGCAGCACGGCCCGATGCGGTCGAGTCAGACGTGGCCAAGATGAATCCATCAGTTCTTGCCGGGGCTCTGGGTCAGACCGAAACGATTACTCTGAAACAGCTAGATTTGGCAGAGCTGGCTGTAGACGGACTGTTCGTTGATGAAATTGCGTCCGGCGCCACTGTTGTGGACACCCGGGACGCGGCCGCCTTCGGTGCCTGGCACTGGCCAGGGGCGGAAAACCATACGATCGCGAGGATTTCTGGGCGCAGCGATACGTTGAACAAGAGTCGCGTCCACGTGCTCGTGTGCGAGCAAGGATTGCTGAGCGCGCAGCTGGCCGAGCGGCTTCAGTCCGAGGGGTACGAGGCATACAGCTTCGCTGGCGGAATTCCCGCTCTTCGGCGGCTGCAGGAGGAAGGTTGCCGGTGAGCACTCCTGCCGCCGATCTCAGTCTCCAACTGCCGGACCCGGCCCAGCGGCCGCGACACGTAGCCATCATCATGGATGGGAACGGCCGCTGGGCAAAGGAAAAGGGCCTGCCGCGGTGGAGAGGGCATCGGCAGGGCATGAAGTCGGTTCGGGAAGCGGTTGAGGGCGCACTGGAGGCCGACTTGGAATTTCTGACCCTGTACGCCTTTTCCCAGGAGAACTGGAATCGGCCGAGGCTCGAAGTGAAAGCACTCATGAGCCTCTTGTGCGAGTTCGTAGAAATCGAGAAGCACGATCTCCGCGAGCAAGGAGTCCGGGTCATGTTCTTCGGTGAGCTGGAGCGGTTGTCGAAGGCGGCCCGGAAGGCTGTCCAAGAGCTTGAGAGTCATACGGCCGATCAGACGAGAATGCAGCTCAATTTCGCCATCAGCTACGGTTCGCGAAGTGAGATCGTGAGAGCCGCACGCCGGCTTGCTGAACAGGTGGCCGACGGCAATCTGAGCCCGGGCGACGTAGACGAGCAGTCGATGAGCGGCGAAATGCTAACGGCGAGTTGGCCGGATCCGGACCTCCTGATTCGCACCTCCGGTGAATTCAGAATTTCGAACTTCCTCCTGTGGCAGATCGCGTACGCGGAGATTCACGTGACGCCCGTGCTGTGGCCTGACTTCACGCGAGCCGATCTATATGGAGCGCTGCGCGATTTCGCCGGCCGGGAGCGCCGGTTCGGTGGCGTCGGCGGGCAGGGCGGCGACTCTTGAGCAATCTCGGACAGCGTCTGACGGTGGCTGCCATCGGGATTCCGGTGGTCGCTGCGGTGACCTGGATCGGTGGGCCGTGGTTCGCTGCGGGCCTGTCCATTCTGGCCGCCATCGCCACCTTCGAGCTCATGGGAATGCTGAAGCAGCGGGGATCCCACGTCCCAGCCCGCCTCGCGGTACTGGCTGCGGCCGCGTTTCCGCTGCTCGTCTACGTCAGCGGACTGGGCCGAATGTGGCTGCTGATCCTGGCCACGCTGTTCCTGGTGACCGTCTACACGACCCTGACGGTGAAACCTGAGGATGGGCCGTTCACCTCGGCAGCGCTCGCGGTCACTGGAATACTCATGGTGGGCGGGCTTCTGAGCTTCGGCGTCGCACTCCGCAACATGGGGATGGACAGGACCGAGGGTACGCTGTTGTTCCTGCTTCCCGTTGTGCTGACGTGGGTGACGGATTCGGCCGCTTATTTCGGGGGCGGCGCCTTCGGTCGCCACCAACTGGCGCCCATTATCAGCCCCAATAAGACGCGGGAAGGCGGAGTCGCGGGTCTGCTGGCCGGTGGGATCGGCGCTGTGATCTACGTCTGGCGTCTACTGCCCGAGCTCTACCAGACTTGGGGCATCGCGGGTGCGGCGCTATTTGGGGTAGCCATCGCGGCCGCAGCGACGGCGGGCGACCTGGCCGAGTCCGCTCTGAAGCGAGAGTGCGGAGTGAAGGATTCCTCGGCGCTGTTGCCGGGACACGGAGGACTGCTGGACCGAATGGATTCACTGCTCTGGACGATTCCGACGGCCTTCGTGCTCTTGTGGGCGGCGACTTGAGTTCAGTCCGAAACGTCGTCGTGCTAGGTGCGACGGGATCAATCGGCCGCTCCACACTCAACGTACTTCGCCGGCACCCGGACCGATTTCGGCCCATCGCACTGGCGGCCGCCTCAAACGCCTCCGGCCTGGACGAACTCGCGCTGGAATTCGATCCCGACTTCGTAGTTCTGGCCCACGAACCCCCAGCCGACTTTCTGCCAAGCTGGTCAGGGGAATGGAGAATCGGGGAGGACGAGATCGGACGGGCCGCAGGCACGGCGGCCGCGGACACGGTGGTCAATGGAGTGGTCGGTTTTGCAGGCCTGGAAGCGACCCTCGCGGCACTCGCGGCCGGAAAACGTCTCGCACTGGCCAACAAGGAGTCGCTGGTCGCGGGGGGACCTCTGGTGCTCGAGGCTTGGCAAAGCGGCGCGGGCGAACTGTTACCCGTGGATAGCGAGCACAGTGCGATTTTTCAGTGCCTTCAGTCGCGGCCCGTCTCTGAGGTCAGCCGGATACTTCTTACGGCGTCGGGCGGACCCTTCCGAACTCACTCGGCGCAGGCACTTCAGGAAGTGACACGGGCTGATGCGCTTGCCCATCCTACGTGGGACATGGGCGACAAGGTGACGGTCGATTCGGCCACGCTGGCCAACAAGGCGCTGGAGGTAATCGAGGCGCATCTCTTGTTCGGTGTGGACTACGACCGCATCGAAGTACTGGTCCACCCGAGCTCAGTGGTTCACTCGATGGTGGAGTTTCGCGACGGGTCCACCATAGCTCAGCTCAGCAACCCCAGCATGGAAATCCCGATCCAGTACGCCCTCTCGTTTCCGGAACGGCTGGAAAACGAGTTCGCGCCTCTGGATCCGGTGCGTGGGGGCCCCCTCGTATTTGAGAATCCACGCAGCCCTGATTTCCCGCTCCTGGACCTCGGGGTTGGGGCCGGCCGCCAGGGTGGAACAATGCCTGCGGTATTCAATGCGGCCAACGAGGTGGCGGTTGCCGCCTTCCTCGAAGGTGCTCTTGATTTTCAGGGCATTTCGGCCATAGTAGGTGACGTTTTGAACCAGTCGGATCCGGATCCGGTGCGCAGCCTTGACCAACTCCGCGAGGTCGATGCCCGGGCTCGGCGGCTGGCTCGAGACGCGATACAGACGCGGAGGCCGGAACCTCGAGAAACATCGGGTGTGAAAAGAGCGTTATGAAAGCAGCGCCCGGGGTAACGAACAAACAGCCAACGGAATAGCCACATATATGCTGATCACCATCCTCGCCACGATCGTCGTCCTCGGTGTCCTGATTCTGGTCCACGAGTTAGGCCACTATTGGGCAGCGAAGGCCGTAGACATTGAAGTAAGCCGGTTTTCGATCGGCTTTGGACCGAAGCTCATCGGGTTCCGGCGCGGCGAGACGGAGTATGTGATTTCCGCGCTTCCGCTCGGCGGCTACGTCAAGATGGAGGGTATGGCGGACGAGGAGGCGTACGCTGCGCTGGAGGGCGGAGCCTCGGAGGGCCCGCGGCGGCAGCCGTCCCCCCGAGATTTTGATGCCAAGCCGCTATGGGCCAGGACCATCGTCATACTGGCCGGCGTGACGATGAACATCATCTTCGCTTTCGTCGCCTTCACGGCCATCGCACGTACGCAGGGAGTGGCGCTGGCCCAGATCTCCGAAGTGGTCCCGGACACTCCGGCCGAAGCCGCAGGGCTTCTCCCGGGCGACGAGATCATTGGTGTTGCCGGTGACTCGGTACGGGACCGCGGCGAGGTGGTCGTAGCGATTCGAGGGTCAGCGGAGCGGCCCTTGGATATCATCGTGCTGCGGGACGAGAGGATATTGGACCTGGTTGTAACGCCTGCTCTTATCCGGGAATACGACGATATTGCCAAAGATAGCATCGAGATCGGCCGAATTGGAGTGGCGTTCGCGACCACAGGTTCGAACCGTCCGATGGCGCTCCTGCCGGCCATCAGCGAAGGCGCCTACCGAACCTGGTTCTGGGCCACATCAATCGGTGATTTCCTGCGCCAGCTGTTTACCGGTGAGGTTCCTCCCGGAGACCTCGGCGGGCCCATCATGATCGGGCAGTTGTCAGGTGAGTTTGCGCGTTCCGGTTTCTGGCCTCTGCTCAACTTCATGGCGATTCTGAGCGTCAACCTGGCCGTGCTGAATCTGCTGCCCATTCCCGTCCTGGATGGCGGCCATTTAATGTTCTTGGGAATGGAAGCGGTCCGGGGCAAGGCCATGAGTCTACAGGGTCGCCTCCGCCTCACCCAGCTCGGCTTTCTGATCGTATTGGGCCTGATGGTGTGGGCCTTCTCGGCCGATATCGTCCGGCTCTTCAAAGCCTAGGTCGGGCTGGCCTCAAACAGGCTGAGTTGTCGGGTCGGCCGGGCGCGTGCGGCCAAGATTCCGATGTCATACACGGCAGTAGGTTCGTGCTGCTCGGCGATCTGTAGCAGGCCCTTGAAACCCGCTCGGGCCAACCGGCGCCCGACCTCGCTGTGCGCCTCTTCCCGGCTGTTGCACTCGCCGCTCAAATGGGCGAGAAGTATGCCGCCCAAGTCTGGGTGAACGAGCTCAGCCGCGAGGTCTCCGGCCAGGCGGTTGGAGAGGTGTCCGCGGCTACCTCCGATTCTCTGCTTCACCGACCAGGGGTAAGGACTCTCCCGCAGACGCAGCTCGTCGTGGTTGGCTTCCAGAACCAGGAAGTGGCACCGCCCCAGGGCGCGGCGAACCGAGGTGGTGGGTCTCCCCAGATCTGTAGCGACGCCAATCCGGAGGCCTGTAGCCGGCTCGTGCACGCATACCGCGACAGGATCAGCCGCATCGTGAGCCGTCTGAAGTGGCTCGATTTCCAGATCGTCTACGGTAAATGCCCGGTCTCCTTCGATACGAACGACCCGTTCTGTCCCACAAAACAGTGCCGCGCAGGCGTCGGCGGTACCCGCAGTCATGAACAACGGCAGACCCCAGCGGCGGGCAAGCACGCCGGAGCCTCGCGAGTGATCCTGGTGCTCATGCGTGATCAGCGCCCCACTCAAACTCTCAGGCTCCATGCCCAGTTTTTTGAGCCGGAGTTCTATCTGTCGGCCACTGAAACCTGCGTCGATCAGGAGCCTCGTCCGTCCCCCTTCTACAACCAACGCATTGCCCGCGCTTCCGCTACCCAGCGAGGCAAGCCTCATCCGCGAGCGGTATCCCAGGCGGAACTCAACCAGGGGTGCAGCGAGCCCGGCTCGACGCCTCGGCGGGCCATCACTTTTTCGGCGGTCTCCAGAAATTTCTCGCGGTCGTGTACGGCAGCTTCGGGCCCGAAGCCCCAGGAGAAGGGGGGCACCCAGACAGGCGGCCACCCGTCGCCGAACAGATTGCACCCAGCTCCGATGACGGAGCCGGTTCCCAGCATCGTGCCAATGGCTGTCTTGGTGTGATCCCCGAGTAGACTACCGAGCTTCGTAAGCCCCGTATCGACTGAGCCCTCCGGTCCCCCCAGGCGCACCTCGCCGTAATTGTTCTTGAGGTCGCTGGTTGTGGACAGCGCCCCCAAATTCACCCAGCGGCCCAGGTAGCTGTGTCCGATGAATCCGTCATGCGCCTTATTAGTGTAGCCAAGGATCAGGCTATCCTCGATCTCGCCTCGGAGGTAACACCACGGCCCGGTGGCGATTCCGCTCATAGATCCGCCCAGCAGGCGACAGTTGGCGCCGACCCACATGGGCCCGGTCAATCGCGATCCGGTACGTACCTCCGTGCCTTCGCCCAAAAAAATGGCGCCGTCACGAGTATCGAAAAGGACTCCGGGCTCGACCTCCACGTTGGGGCCGGCCAGCACCGGGCCGTCGCCCACCCGCTGTTCCACATCCATAAGCAGGACGCCGGTCTCCAGTTCCTGCGAAGCGCGCTCGAGGTCTGCGGCCAGTCGGTCACCCAGACCGCCAACCAGGTGCCACGGCCCGCCGAGCAACTCACCGCGCAGCGCTACATCCGATGAGTCGCGCAAAGGCTCCAGAGACTCCAATTGACCTGGATCGAGATTGGGCGCGCCAGCAGGCAAGAAGTAGCCGGCCACTGAACCCATCAGCCGCAGCGTATGAACGCCTCCTGCCTGAAGTTCGTCCATCGGAATCGCATCGATGACGGCCCGGCTCGTCACGAGCAGCCTGACTTCGTCTGCCGGCAATTCGCCTACTTTCTCCCGGGCGCGTCCCGGCGGCGCATCCAGTTCAGTGAAGCCGTTCAGCCAGGAGCGCGTAAGCGTAGCCGAAGCTTGCAGCCCGGAGGCTTTTTCGGTGCGGCCACGGAGCGTCATGGCTCCGTACAGAAGTTCGGCGACAGGTCTAGTAAGGGCGAACGGATGCCATGTATCCGCAACCGTGTCGTCGAATACGTAGAGCTTCAATCGCCCGCCTCGTTTTCAAGATGATCCAGCAACTCCTTAAGGCGCTCGGCGCCACCACTGCTGGTTACCAGAGTCTGGTCGCCGCTGCGCACGACGACCAGACCGTCGACGTCGAACAGCACGACTCGCCCATCTTCGGACCACACAATGTTGTCGGACGCTTCCAGCAGGCTGGCCGAGCCAACCACATGATTGCCATCTCCATCGGCCGGTTTGGTGCGGCCGACAGCGCTCCACGTACCCACATCGTCCCAATCGAACGTGGCTTCGACGACCTCGACGTTGTCGGCCCGTTCGAGGACACCGACGTCCACGCTAATCGGGGTGACCTGGTCGAAGAACGCGACGGGATCCCCGCGCTCCAGATGGGGCAGTGCCTCGCTGATTTCAGGCGTCAACTCCCTGACCGCCGCCAGGAAATCGGCCGCCCGCCAGGCGAAGATTCCGCTGTTCCATACGTACTCGCCGGAGGCCACGTAGGTTGAGGCTCGCGCCCTGTCCGGCTTCTCTTCAAATCGCCTGACCATCCGAACGCCAGGGGCGCTCTCCTCGCCGAGCCTGATATAGCCGTAGCCTGTATCCGGGCGCTCCGGCTGGATACCCACGCAGACCAGCGCGTTCCGCGTCTCGGCCGTATGAACGGCACGATCGAGTGACGTTCTGAATTCCTCAAACGGAGAGATCACGTGGTCCGCGTGGAGGGAAATCATGGTGGCCTCAGCATCCGCCTGCCACAGTCTAAACGCCGCCCAGGTGAGGGCCGGACCGGTGCCGGCCGCCTTGGGCTCCAGGAAGAAATGATCATCGGTGAGCCACGACTCCGTCTGGCGGAACAGCTCGGCCAGACGATTTTCCGCCAGGATCCGGACTCTGTCTCGTCCCGCGAACTCGGTCGCCCGGGCCAGCGTGTCCGAGATGAGAGGTCTGTCTCCGCCGAGCGGCAGGAGCTGTTTAGGCCGCGCTGGTGTAGAAGCGGGCCAGAACCGGGATCCGATTCCACCAGCCAGGATCACGACGTGTGGTCGCATGGATCGCAAGGTAACACGGGTGCGCGGTCCGGCACACGGGAGATTATCGGTCGCCCGGAAGATTTCCGCGAGTGCTTGACACTATTTCACATGGCCCGGCATCTTGGCGGATTAGGACCCCTAACTTCGGACGAATTGTGCTCAAAAGACATTTGATCGCCCTCGGCGGTTGTACGGCACTGCTCACGGGCTGTAGCGATACGCTCGGGACCACGCTGATCCCGAATCCCATGGAACCCGTTGAGGTATCGCTATTCGATTTCAATGACGGCAGTCTCATCGATCCGGCGGCCTATGACCTCCTGAACAATGTGACGGTTCGGACGGATCAAGTTGCAACCTGGGACTTTCTTTTCGCGCTCGCCCCGGACGGTACGGCCACCCTCGAGCCGCGCTCGGCCGTTACCGGAGAGGACTCCGATGCGGCTCTTCAGCTGTCTTCGGACGGCTTCAACGGGATTACGGAAGCGCCGTTGACCGGGTACTCCACGGGAGCGTTGACTGTTCAGGAGGGCGATGTCCTGCTGGCAGTGAGCCGGCGGAATCCCGTTTTCTCCGTGCGGTGCCGTCTGTTCGCCAAGTTCGAGATACTTTCGATCGATCCGGGCACCCTCGAGATGCAATTACGGATTGTACGGAACCCCAACTGCGAGCAGACAGACCTGCAGCTCGCCGAGGCCTAGGCCTTGCTCGACATCAAGACTCTGCGGGCCGATCCGTCAGCGGCTCGGGCCGGCCTGACACTCCGCGGCGATCAGGATGCGGTCGCGACCCTCGATCTCTGTCTCTCGCTGGACAAGCGCCGCCGCGCAGTCATCGGGGATGTGGAAGTACTGAAAGCACGCCGAAACGAAGTGTCGCACGAGGTCGGGGAGCGGAAGCGGCGGGGGGAGGCCGCGGAAGATCTAGTCGGAGAAATGAAGGGCGTGGCGGACGAGATCAAGGGGCTAGACCGGGAGCTCGCCAGCATCGATGACCAGCTTCGGGACGCACTCCTGGAACTTCCCAATCTTCCAGCCGGTCGCGTGCCTGCCGGCCGGGAAGGGGAGGGGCCCGTGCTCCGGGAGTGGGGAGAGGCGGCATCGTTCGAATTCGAGCCGGTCTCACACTGGGATCTGGGCGCACGGCTCGGGATTCTGGATCTGGAACGAGCGGCGCGGATCGCCGGATCCGGCTTTCCACTTCTGCTCGGATCGGGCGCTCGGCTTTCCCGCGCTCTAATTCAATTCATGCTCGACCTCCACGTGGAAGAACACGGCTACGTAGAAGTCGCGCCACCGCTGCTGGTCAATCGGGATACCCTCACGGCTACGGGCCAGCTGCCGAAGTTCGAAGAGGACGTGTATCGGACGGAGCCCGACGATCTGTTTCTCGTCCCAACGGCCGAGGTCCCGGTAACCAATATTCACCGGGATGAGATTCTAGATGAATCGAAGCTGCCGATCGCCTATGTAGCGTACACTCCCTGCTTCCGCCGTGAGGCCGGTGCCGCGGGGCGCGATACGCGGGGTCTGCTCAGAGTGCATCAGTTCGACAAAGTCGAACTCGTCCGCTTCTGCCCCCCGGAGGCTGCCGAGGAGCAACTGGAGTCGCTCACCCGCCATGCCGAAGTCGTGCTGGAGCGGCTGGACCTTCCGTACCGGCGCATCCTGCTTCCAGCCGGCGATCTCGGTTTTGCCAATTCGATCACCTACGACCTGGAGGTGTGGGCTCCGGGCGTCGAGAAATGGCTGGAAGTCTCCAGTTGCTCCAGCTATTCTGACTTTCAGGCGCGGCGTGGCGGGATCCGCTACCGGCCGGCAGGTGGCGGGAAGCCCGCTTTCGTAACGACGCTGAACGGATCGGGGGTGGCTCTGGCGCGGACTCTCGTAGCTCTGCTGGAACACGGTCAGGAAGAGGACGGATCGGTCCGAATTCCGAGGGTGCTGCAGCCGTACATGGGAACCGACCGTCTGACCGTACCGTGAGGCGCCGCCGGTTCACGCTGGGGATAGCGCTCGCCTTTTCCGCCATCCTACTGTCGTATTTCGTGTACACGACCAGAATCGCGAACACGCTCCGCCGAGACGCGGGCTCGTATAGCCGCATTTATTTTCGTGTTGTCCAGAGTGCCGTATCGCAGGACGGTCTCTCTTTCGAAAGCATGCTGGAACTTCTGGATGAGCTGTATCAGATTGAGATTCCAGTTGTGCTCACGGACATAGACGGTTTGGCCACTGACGCCCGAAATCTGCCTTTTGAGGCCGACCTTGGAGACCCAATGGGGCAGGAGCGAGTGCGCGAATACGTGGCACGGCTCGATGCCCGGTCCATCCCCCTGGTTGATTCCACGCTCAACCTCGTAGTGCATTATGGAGAACCGGTGTCTCTGCGCAGGCTGAAGTGGATTCCCTGGTTCCAGGCGGCTCTTCTGCTCGGAGCGCTCTTGCTCGGTGGTTGGGCCGTACGAGAGGCGAGTCGAGGCGAGCGGGAACGCCTTTGGACCTCCATGGCCCGGGAGTCTGCTCACCAGATGGGGACGCCCCTGAGCTCGCTGTCCGGCTGGCTGGAATTGGCCTCGGGGCCCGAGGGCCTGGCGGGGGCCGAGGACGTGGACGTACTGGCTGAGATGGACGCGGATGTAAGGCGTTTGCACAAAGTGTCGCGGCGGTTTGAGCTGATCGGGTTGGCGCCCGAACTGGGCCGGGTCGATCTGGCGCCCGTATTGGAAGGTCTTCAGCGCTATTTCTCGGCCCGCCTGCCGTCTCTGACAAGCCGCGTGCGACTGACGCTGGATCTGCCTCCCGAAGGGCCGGTTCTGCGGGGCAGTTCGACGCTGCTCGAATGGGGGTTCGAAAACCTGATCAAGAACGCGCTCGATTCTCTGGCCGGGCGTGAGGGTGAGATTCGGATTGCGTATGCCGGCCTCGAGAACGACCGGGCGGTTCTTCGCGTGAGCGACGATGGCCCAGGCGTACCGCTGGCAGTTCGGGACCGGCTGTTTGAGGTGGGCGTGACAACCAAAGAGGGTGGGTGGGGAGTCGGACTGTCTCTCACGGAGCGCATATTCGTCGAGATGCACGGAGGCAGTATTCAGCTCGAACCCACTCCCAGCGGAGCCTCGTTTCGGATCGAGTTGCCGCTGCTGGGGTCCGCCTGATGGCCGGCCCGCAGCTCAACCCGGAGCAGGGCAGTGCGGTCCAGCACGGACTCGGTCCCCTACTTGTCCTGGCCGGTGCCGGTTCCGGCAAGACGCGCGTGCTTACAGCCCGCGTAGCCCGCCTCATCGAAGAGGACGGAGTGCCGCCGCAGCGCATTCTGGCCATGACCTTCACCAACAAGGCGGCCGGGGTAATGCGCACCCGAATCGCGGACCTCATCGGAGGTGAGCCGCGCGGACTCTGGGTCGGAACGTTTCACTCGATCGCAGCGCGCGTCTTGAGGCGCGAGTCAGAGGGCGCGTCCAGGACCCGGGGCTTCACGATCTACGATTCGGACGACACCCTGCGGGTCATCCGGCGAGCCATGGACGAGGCTGGCCTGGATACCCAGCGTTGGTCACCGCAAGCGATTCGAGGGCGCATCTCTGACGCGAAAAGTGCGCTCGTGACGGCACCGGAATACTCCGCGACCGCCTTCAATCTGATGTCCAAGGCGGTGGCTAGCGTGTACCCGGTATACGAGCGGATGCTGGTTCAGGCCAACGCATACGATTTTGATGATCTCCTCCTCCATACGGCCCTGCTTCTGGAGAACAACCCGACTATCGGGGATCACTACGCTGATCGTTTCCTCCACATTCTCGTGGATGAGTATCAGGACACCAATCACGCCCAGTACCGAATCGTCCGCCGCTTGGCGGAAGGACACGGAAATGTGTGCGTCGTGGGCGACGACGACCAATCAATCTACGGTTGGCGAGGGGCCGACGTACGGAACATTCTGGACTTTGAACGCGACTTTCCGGGTACCGAGGTTGTCCGACTGGAACAGAATTATCGGTCCACCGCTTCCATACTCGATGTGGCCAACTCGGTTATCGCGCTTAACCGGTCGCGGAAGGAAAAGAAACTTAGAACCGAGCGCGCCGCGGGAGAGTCCGTCGTCGTGGCCCGGCTGCGGGACGAGAAAGCCGAGGCCAAATGGGTGATAGAGCGATTCCAGGCGTTCGGGGTTCGCGCCACAGAGTGTACGATTCTGTACCGGACGAACGCGCAGTCGCGGCCACTGGAGGAGGCGCTGCGCCGGGTCAGGATCCCGTACCGGGTCGTAGGTGGAGTCCGCTTCTACGAGCGGCGGGAGATCAAGGACGTTTTGGCCTACCTTCTTCTGACCGTGAATCCCGCTGACGAGAACGCGTTCGGCCGGGCCGTGTCGTGGCCGCGGCGCGGGATCGGATCGGTCACCCTGGAGCGTCTCCGGGACTGGGCTTCCGCCGAGGGTGTGCCGCTGCTTGCGGCGGCCGAACGAGCTGCCGAGGTGCCCGGGTTGCCACCGGCTGGGGCTCGCGCGCTCGTGGACTTTGCCGCGGCCATCTCTGCGCTCCGGCTGCTCAGCCAGGAAGAGACTGTCGAGGCCGTGCTGCGGGAAAGCCTTATGTCGTGCGGATTGATCGCCGCGCTCGAATTGGAGGATGATGGGGAGAACCGGCTGGCCAATGTCACGGAACTGCTTGCTGCCACCGCTGCCTTCGACCCATCTCAGGTTGAGGATGCCGAGGCCGGGGCCACCGATCTCGAACTCTATCTGCAGTCCGCCGCGCTCCAGACGGACGCCGACGAAGTGGACGACGAAGAGAACTGCATCACCATGATGACGATCCACAGCGCCAAGGGTCTCGAGTTTCCTGTCGTGTTCCTGGTCGGCCTCGAAGACGGCCTCTTTCCGCTGGCCCGGGCTTCCGAATCGGAGCAGGAACTCGAGGAGGAACGCCGCCTGTTCTACGTGGGCGTCACGAGAGCTGAGGACCATCTTCTTCTCTCGCATGCGGACCGGCGGTGGAGGTACGGATCCGAGAGTCGGTCGGCGCCGTCCCCGTTCCTTCTCGAGCTGCCCGAGGATTCCGTGCGCCGCGTTCACGTAGGGGGAAGGACGTATCAGGCAAACCCGGCGCACGGCGGCCGGAACTCTCGCAGGCCGGCACCGTCGACGAGTACCCAATCCGAGACTAGGTTTTCCTGGCAGCGGAGCCCGGCTGCGGAATCGCGCTCCGGCTCCGAGTCGGCTGGTGTTCGGTATGATTTTGGAGACACACAGGAGCCGCTCCGCCTGGAGCCCGGCGCCCGGGTCGTTCATCCCCATTTCGGATCCGGTGAGATCCTGACCGTCAGCGGGCACGGCGCTTCTGTGAAGGCCGATATCGAGTTCGAGGGATACGGAACCAAGAGGGTGGTGGTCGCGCACGCACGTCTGCGGCCGGAGTGAAACCAAAGAGAGCCAGATGACCAGAATTGATCCGGATACCGTACGGCACGTCGCGAGGTTGGCCCGCCTCCGTCTCGACGAAGCCGAAATTGAGAAACTAGGGTCCGAGATGTCATCTATTCTGGACTATTTCGCGGCGAGATGGCCTGATCGTGGTTCCCAGGCTGGATGCCCTGGGAGGGAAGCACAGCGACGCATGATCCGTACGATCGACGAAGCCCGGAGCCTGTTGGCCAGCGGCTCCACGCCAGAGGAACTACTCGATCGTGCGGCCGAGCGTCAGGCCGAGCTCGAGTCCGGTGATCCGGCCCTCAACGCGTTCCTTAGCACGATCAACGACGGTATCCGGCGGGAGTCCGGCCCGCGGGAGTCCGGTCCTGGAGGGGGCGAGCTGGAAGGCGTCCCGTACGCGGCAAAAGACAACATCTGCACCCCGGATCTTCCTACTACCTGCGGTTCATTGATTCTGGAGGGCTATCAGTCTCCCTATAGCGCGACCGCCATACGACGTCTGGAGGCGGCCGGCGCCCGGTTGTTCGGGAAGACAAACTGCGACGAGTTCGCCATGGGCTCGTCTACGGAAAACAGTGCGTTCGGAGCCAGCCGGAATCCGTACGACAGGGGCCGTGTGCCGGGCGGAAGCTCTGGTGGCAGCGCCGCGGCAGTCGCGGCTGGAGTCGTCCCGTTCGCGTTGGGTTCAGAGACGGGGGGGTCGGTCAGGCAGCCCGCCTCATTCTGCGGTCTCGTGGGACTCAAGCCGTCGTATGGACGCGTGAGCCGGTATGGACTTGTGGCCTTCGCCTCGAGCCTGGATCAGATCGGAATTCTGACCCGTGGAGTACGCGACGCGGGCCGGGTGTTGGAGACTATCGCCGGCCCGGATCCGCGAGACGCCACCTGCCAGGATCGGCCGGTGCCACGTGTGGCCGCGCTCGACGACGTTCGGCTGGACGATCAGGTGATCGGTGTACCCACTGAATACCTGGGGCTGGGTCTCGATGCTGAGGTTCGGGCGGTTTTCGAGGAGTCGCTAGGGCAGCTCGAAGAAGCGGGCGCGAAGATCCGCGAGGTGTCCCTTTGCAGCACACCGTCGGCCATCCCTTGCTACTACGTGATTGCTCCGGCCGAAGCGTCTAGCAACCTGGCCCGTTACGACGGGGTGCGATACGGCTTCCGAGACGCGTCCGGCTCCGGCCTGGAAGACCTGTACTCGCGAACGCGGGCGGGTGGCTTCGGGGCCGAAGTGAAGCGCCGCATCATGCTCGGGACGTTCGCGCTCTCGGCCGGATACTTCGATGAATTCTATGGCCGAGCGCTGCTCGTCCGGCAGGCCATTGTTCGGGACTTCGATCGAGTATTCGAATCGGGCGTGGACGCGTTGTTCACTCCCACGACTCCAACGCCTGCGTTTCGTCTCGGTGAGAAAATCGCGGATCCCTACGACATGTACCTGTCCGACGTATACACGGTGTCCGCCAACCTCGCCGGGCTTCCCGCGGTCTCCGTGCCGATCGGAAACATCGGGGGGCTACCGATCGGAGCCCAGTTCATGGCACCGCGATTCGGAGAAGAAACCCTGCTAGGTCTGGCCCTACGCCTTGAAGAGCTGATCGGCTACGCGCCTCCTGAGCTACAGGAGACAGCAGCATGATCGCAGGTAGGCAAGGCGCGAACGGTTGGGAAGCCGTTATTGGCATCGAAGTGCACGTGCAGCTCAGGACGTCGACGAAAATGTTCTGCGGCTGCCTCGCTGAGTTCGGGGCGGCGCCCAATACGCGAGTGTGTCCCGTGTGCCTGGGCCTACCGGGCGCACTTCCGGTGCCGAACGAACAGGCTGTGCGGCTCGGAGTCCGGGCAGCCGTGGCGCTCGGGTGTTCTATCCACACCACATCCCGGTTCGACAGAAAGAACTACTTCTATCCAGATCTTCCCAAAGGATACCAGATAACCCAGTTCGATTGGCCATTGGCTACGAACGGCAGCGTACGGATTCGGAATGGGGACGAAGAGCGATCCATTGGCGTGCGCCGACTCCATCTGGAAGAGGACGCGGGCAAGTCGCAGCACGACCGATTCGACGGAAGCACAGCCGTCGACCTGAATCGGGCCGGAGTGCCTCTGGCGGAGATTGTGACCGAGCCTGATCTCCGAAGTCCCGCCGAGGCGCGGGCCTACCTCACGCGGATAAAGCAGCTTCTCGAGCATTTTGCAGCCGTCAGCGACTGCAACATGGAACAGGGGAGCCTTCGGGCGGACGCCAATCTTTCCGTCCGGAGAATCGGCAGCACGGGCCTTGGGACGAAGACTGAGGTCAAGAATCTGAATTCCTTCGCGCACGTCGAGAAAGCCCTCACGTTTGAGTTCGAGCGGCAGGTGGCTGTCCTCGAAGCAGGTGACGAGGTCCGACACGAAACCCGCCTGTTCGATCCGGGAGCTGGCGAGACGCGGCCGATGCGGGGCAAGGAAGAGGCCACGGATTACCGTTACTTCCCGGAGCCGGATCTGCCCCTGTTGGCGATCGACGAGGCGCTGGTCGAAGACGAGCGGCAGACCCTTCCGGAGCTCCCGGATCCACTCGAGGCGCGTCTCCAGTCGCAGTACGAACTCTCGGAGTATGACGCCCGTCTGCTAGGCATGACTCCCGCTCGTGCGTCCTACTTCGAATCGGTTGCAGAGCGGACCGGCGCGGATCTGGCCAAGAGTGCCGCCAACCTGATCATGAGTGACCTGGCCGCGGAGCTGAATCGGCGCGGTGCGAACGTGACGGAGGAGCAGCTCATTTCAGCGGGGACTCTGGCGCGGATTGTCTCGCTGCGGTCGGAGGGGGTACTTAGCTCTGACACGGCCAGCGAGGCCCTGCGCCTGCTGTTTTCTGAGGAAGCAGGTCAAGACCCTGATGATGTCGTCGCCCGCCATGGGCTGGCGCAGGTCCAGGATGATACGCAACTGTCCAACTGGATTTCCGAGGTCGTCCAAGCGCACCCTGTTGAGACGGCCCGATATCGGGGCGGAGAGGAGAAGCTCATCGGCTTTTTCATGGGTGCAGTGATGCGTGCGTCGGGTGGCAGGGCAGATCCCAGCAGGACGCGCGAAGCCCTCAGAGGACATCTGTCGGCCGAAACTGAGGCCTAGGAGGGAGCGAGACGCGAGGTCGGTCTTCCGATCGCGAAATGAGCTTCTTCCAGCAAGCGGTCCGACAGATCACCCGTCTCTCCGCGCCGCTCCCAGTACTTGACCTCGCCACTCGGCTTCGGGAAGTGGTAGTCGGCGGTCCGCCGAAGAGCGTCACTGTCCTGCCAGCTACCCGCCATCAGAACGCGCCTCCGGATACGCTTGGCCTCGCCGAGGGCTGCCTCGCCGATGGGATCCTGCCGTACGGCTGCTGACGAGCTGCCTTCGACCAGAAAGCCGGCCACGAACTCGAACGCGTACCGGTGGTACATTTCCACCTCGTCAGGCGCGAGATCCCAGCGCGATCGATCGACCAGCGAATCAAAGATCGCTTGCCAACCTTCGTGGCCGCTGATGCGGATCATACCTCGGAAGATCCTGCGGTTCGTGCCGAAGCTGAACAGGGTATCCGACAGGACCCGCCGAAAGAGATCATCCGTCCGAGCGTGGTCGGCCTCCGTCACCACCCAGCGGGCCAGAGTCGTCGGGGCAGGCCCGAGATCCGCGTCCATGCGGTGCTCCCAGTACGAATGGCCAAGGGCCTTGGACGAGGAGGTGAGGAGCAGCTGCCGCGGGACGAAGCAGTTGTGCGCCAGCACGTCCGCTGCCAGATGACACAGATACCCGAGCATGGCGGCGCGGAGCTGCGGATCATCACCGGCCTCTTCATAGATTTCTTCGGCCACATGCCAGTGGTGGCAGTGCCGTCCAGCGGCCGCGTACTTCTTCGCCATGGAAATGTCGGCGGCCAGGTTGCCGTACAGGAAGTCGACAGGATACGACGTTAGGAGCGCCGCGATTGAGGACGGAAACAGGTTGAGAGAGCGGAGAACTTCGAGGCCAAGCTGAGCGTGAGTAGCGGGGCCCCACGCCAGGGCCGGTTCGGGAGTCAGTAGAAGGAGTGCGACAACGATCAGCGCTACAGACCCCGAGGACCGGAGTTTCAACCGTACCGCCTGCGCTCTCGGCCGAGGAATCGACGGGAGCGTTTGCGGCCTTTTCCCTTTCCTGTCAATCCGCGCACCGTACGGACCAGCCCGGCAAGCGAGAAGAACGTTTCTTCGGCTTCCTCCTGTACGACGGCCAGAAGGGCATTGAGATCTGAGGCGCGCTCTTCTGCCAGATCCACCATTCTGATGATCGACTCTGAGGCGCGCGCAACGGTGTCGTCTACGGCCTCTACATTCGAGAGAACGAGAGAAGCGATCTGGCTGGACTGATCGAGAAGCTGGTCTGAACGGGCGAGAATGGGAGCGACACTATTCTCGAGACGGGTCGAGATCGCCTCGAACGTCTTGAGCGCCCGAATAAGACGGGGGACCAGCACGGCTACCGCGAGCACGAGGCCGCTTCCAAGAACGACCCACAGGATCAATGATGCGAGTATCAATGCTTCGGTAAGACTCAACAGTCCTCCGCGGTCGAGTAGAGTATTCTCCCAGCCAACAAAGTATACGAGTCGCCTCCGAAGCCCTCAACCGCACGATCCGGGCCGCTCACCCGGACCCGCTGCGCAGATCGTCCGCCAGTCCCTGGACGTACCGTATGGGGATCGTGAATGCGATACCCGTGGCTGGTTTCTCGGCGCCACCGCTGGACTGCTGAAGAAGCCTGAGAGCCGCCTCAACCTTCCCAGGATCATCGATAACGCTGAACAGCGTACGGTTCTCCGGCCGCGAGCCCGAAATCAAGCTCTGTAGGCCGGCGAACGCGGGGATATCGTGGCCCAGCAGCTCTCCCATCCCCTGAGACTCGATGATCGTCGCACCCCGAATTCCGAGCTGCAAGAACCCTGTCAGAATTTCTTCAAGTTTTGCCGGGTCGGGGATCACGGCCACGAGCAGTTCGCACTCAGTTTGCATCCAATCTTCGTCGCGTTTGGGGTTATCAGTCTGTGCGCTTCGGTCGCGGCAAGCATAGAAGCGTGCGAGAAAGCATGTCAAGGCGCCACGGAACGGCCCTTCCGCGTTGCTC
The DNA here is from genome assembly GCA_036679495.1 of Gemmatimonadota bacterium. Lineage (GTDB taxonomy): Bacteria > Gemmatimonadota > Gemmatimonadetes > Palauibacterales > Palauibacteraceae > JAZDDE01. Next base: position 58,557 of record JAZDDE010000064.1, read on the forward strand.
GCCGCTGCGTATGCCTCCTAGGTTGGCGGCGTGGATTCCCTCAGGAGGAGACGTTGAGCCACTTCAGAATCAACGGACCGGCCACTTTGTCCGGAAGCTTCCGGCCGGCGGGCAACAAGAATGCGGCGCTACCGATTCTGGCCGGGTCGCTCATGGCACGGGATCCGGTTGTTCTGGAGAACGTTCCGGACATCCGTGACGTCCATACGATCATTGAGGTGCTTCAGGGGCTTGGCGCCATCGTGGAATGGACAGCCCCGAACACCGTAAGTATCGATTCCGAGCACGTGTCGAGTGGCTCGGTCCCCGCACATCTGGCGTCCAAGATAAGGGCGTCTATTCTGCTTGCAGGTCCCCTTCTCGCACGATGCGGGGAGGTCGTGTTGCCACCGCCCGGTGGGGATGTGATCGGGCGCCGGCGAGTCGACACGCATTTCCTCGCGCTAAGCAAGTTGGGAGCGGAGATAGAGGTGGGCGCAGAGTATGTGCTACGCGGGAAGCGCCTGAACGGGACGGACATCTTCCTCGACGAGCCATCGGTGACCGCGACCGAGAACGCCATTCTGGCGGCGACTACCGCCACCGGTACGACCCGGCTGAGAAACGCGGCTGCGGAGCCGCACGTTCAGGACCTCTGCCGATTTCTCACGGCACTTGGAGCGCGTATTGAAGGCGTCGGAACGCATGAGTTGACCATCGAAGGTGTGTCCGAACTCGGCGGCTGTACTCACCGTATCGGAGCTGACCATATCGAAATCGGAAGCTTGATCGGACTGGGTGCGATTACCGGATCGGCCATCACGATCGAGGGCGTGGATCCCGAACTCGTCGATCCTCTTCGCGTCGGCTTTGGCCGCCTTGGAATACACTTCGACTTGCGGGACGGAGACCTGAGGCTTCCGGCTGAGCAGGCGCTCGAAATCCAATCTGATTATGGGGATCAGATTCCTGTCCTGGGTGATGGCCCGTGGCCAGCGTTTCCTGCCGACTTGACTTCGATCGCCCTGGTCGTGGCCACGCAGTGCCGGGGAACAGTCCTCATTCATGAGAAGATGTTCGAATCACGGATGTACTTCGCGGACAAGGTCATCGGCATGGGCGCCAAGATTGTGCTCTGCGATCCGCACCGGGCGGTCGTAGTGGGTCCTGCGCGGCTCCGCGGCTCGACCGTTGAGAGTCCAGACATTAGAGCCGGAATGGCGCTCCTTATCGCGGCGCTCGCGGCCGAGGGTGAGAGCCGCATCTACAACATCCAGCAGATCGAGCGTGGGTACGAGCGCATCGACGAACGGCTACGTGCGCTCGGCGCTGAAATCGAGCGCATCGGGGATGGCGCCTCGGCCTGATGGACAGGTCGGGCGTGATAACCAACGGAATTCTTCCGGTGGACGGGTGGGCGGAGGCGCTGCCGGACGTCATTGCCGGCATAACAACAGCCGAAACCGGGCTCGATTTCGGAATGACGACGGCCCAGTCGCCGTGGGACCTGGCGGTCGGCTATGAGGCCTTGGCGCACAGCCTCGGTTTTTCCTCGGTTTGTGTGATCCGGCAGGTTCACGGAGACAAGGTTGTCACAGTCCGGGCACCCGGTAATCCCGGCTTGAGCATTCTGGGCGCAGCGGACGGACTGGTCGGTGGGCCCGGGCAGCTCCTGGTCGTTACCGCTGCCGACTGTGTTCCCGTTTATCTGGCGGCCGACGGGGAGTCGGCCGTCGGCCTGCTGCATGCCGGATGGCGCGGCACCGTGGCCGGTGTGCTGAGCGCGGGTCTCACAGCTCTGGGCGACAGCTTCGGTGTGGATATCGAAGACGTGCATGTTCACCTGGGCGTCGCCATCTGCGGGGCCTGCTACGAAGTCGGTCCGGAGGTACTCACGGCGTTTGGCGTGAGCAACGAGAGACCAGAGGGCAGGGGCACGATAGACCTAAGGGCACAGCTTGCTGGACAGGCGACTGTGGCGGGCGTCCCCAGAAGTCAGATTTCAATCTCCGAGCATTGTACTCAGTGTCAGGCCACCCGCTTCCACTCCCACCGGGGAAGTGCTGGCAAGGCTGGCAGAATGGCCGCCTACATAGGGCTTCTCTGAACCCTCCGTAGCCTCATTCCTACGGTTGCCCCGGACCAGCTTTTCCCTTATTTTCTTGTGCAAGTATTTTTGCTCGGGTGCGCAGGGCCGACCCGGGCGTAGAGCGATGGTCTTTGAAGTGGGGAAGCTCTTTCGGCCCCACTTTTTTGTTGTATGAAGCTCTGGTATGGCGGCCCGGATGCAGGGGCAACAACGGTGGAAAAAGAACTCGAAGAGTTCCTGGCAGGTCTGGGATTCGAGCTGGTGCAGCTGGAGCGAGGCGGCGGACGAAGACGCCCGCTGCTTCGCCTGCGCATCGATCATGTGGAAGGTGGGACTCGGGAGATGGGTGGAGTCACGCTCGAGGACTGCAGCCGCGTGAGCCGTGCAGTTGGTGAATACCTCGCACAGCGTCACGGAGAGGCGGAGTACACGCTCGAAGTCTCCTCACCTGGTGTCGAGAGGCCGCTGGTCAAGGAAAGAGATTTTGAGCGTTTCGCGGGCTCGACGGTTCGTCTTCAGGGCTATGAACCGCTGCGCGCGGGGGCGAAACAGGTAGAAGGGGAGCTCGTGGGGCTGGTGCCGGGTGAGGCGGAGCCGCGTGCGCTGATTCAAGTAGAGGATGAGAAGCTCGAAATCCCGCTGTCGGGATTGGCTCGGGCAACGCTCGTGTATCGTCTGGCTGACGATCTCTAAGCGATAAAATCGATAGGGCTCATATGAACGATCAGATTTCAGTGGTCGAGGCATTCCGTGTCATGACGGCGAACAAGTCGCTGTCAGATGAAGAGCTCCATGGTTTGATCAAAGACGGGATCTTGGCCGCCCTGACCCGCCACTTCGGTGGCCCGGTGGATGCCGAAATCCTGATCCTTCCGGACGGCGACATCAAAATCGTGGTGCTCAAGGAGGTCGTGGAGAAGGTTGAGGATCCGGCCCGCGAGATCCTTCTCGAAGAGGCCCGTTGGGACGATCCTGACTTTCAGCCCGGTGACCTGATCGAAATCCCGATCGCATTCTCCGATTTTGGCCGAAACGCCGTGATGGCGGCTAAGCAGCGCATCATACAGCGGGTTCGTGAGAGTGAACGAGATCGCATTAGGGACGAGTTCTCGGACATCGTAGGCGAGCTTGTGTCCGGCGAGATCCAGCAGATCGAGCGTGGCAAACTGGTCGTGATGCTGAATCGCGCTCGTGAGGCCGAAGCGGCCATCCCGTGGCGAGAGCAGAACCCGCGGGAGCGGTTTCGCCAGGGCGAGCCGATCCGGGCGGTCCTCAAGAAACTGGAAGAGACCCCTCGCGGTCCGAGGCTCGTATTGTCACGAGCGGATCCAGCCTTCGTACGCGCTTTGTTTGCGATTGAAGTGCCTGAGATCTATCAGGGAATCGTGGAGATCAAGGAGATCGTCCGTGAAGCGGGTGGGCGCACTAAGATCGCGGTCTCTTCCCGTGACGAATCGGTAGATCCGGTTGGCGCATGCGTTGGCTTGAAGGGTTCTCGCGTGCAGGCTGTTGTCTCGGAGCTCAGCGGTGAGCGGATTGATATTGTGCCGTGGCACCCGGATCCGGATATCTTCGCCCGCCGCGCGCTGGCGCCCGCCAAAGTCGCCAAAGTCATTTCGGATGCAGACCGGCATGTGGTGACGGCGATCGTGGACGACGATCAGCTGTCTCTGGCGATTGGCAGAAACGGTCAGAATGTGCGACTCGCGTCGCAGCTCATCGGTTGGCAGATCGATCTGTACTCCAGCCGGGACTGGATGGCCAAGGGAGCCGACACGCAGCTGTTCGGGGAAGGAGACGAGTACGAAGTCGCCGATTTCGCGCTGTCAGAACTCGAGGGAATCACGCCAGCCACGTTAGCGGCTCTGCAGGCAGCGGGTATCAACAAGTTCCTCGACCTGCTGGACATGGAGCGGGACGATCTGCTCCAGGTGCCGGGTATCGGCGAAGAGGAAGCGACCTCGCTCGTCGCAATCATCGACGAGTTGACCGTGGAGGAAGAGATACCCGAATCCGTGGAGACAGAGCGGCTCGGAGACCCCGCCGCTTCGGCTGAGCCCGTGGCGGAGGAGGAAGAGCAGGAGAGAGGCGTGACAGAGATCGAAGTGAGTGCTCCAGCTGCACCGGAAGAGGCGCCCGAAGAAGAGGTGGCGTCGGCGACTTCGGCGGATGGCTCTGCAGAGGACTGAGTCAGGGACTTGAACAGGCGGTGACCGTGGAATCTGCCGGCGACAAGAAAGCGCTTGAGATTCTGGGTCTCGCCAGGCGAGCTGGCCGGACGGTGCACGGCGATAAAGGTGTAAGGCAGGCAGCGCGGTCCTCGCAGTTGCAGCTGATCGTGGTGGCCCGCGACGCCTCGGAGAACGCGAGAGCGCGGCTCCCGCAGGCGCTATGGAGCGAGGTAGCGGTGGTTCAGTGTGGCTCAGTGGCCACGCTGGGAAGGGCAATCGGCCGCGGACGAACGGCGGTACTCGGCGTGACGGACCGAGAGTTGGCGTCCAAAGTAATGCAGGTACTCGACAGGCAGGCGTAGCCGCAGCGGAGGTTCCAGGTTGGCAAAGTACAGAGTTTTTGAATTGGCTGAGGAACTAGGAGTTGAGAGCAGTCACCTCATCCAAATTCTACATCAAATGGACGTTCGCGTCCGGAGCCACATGTCCAGCGTGGATGAAGTGATGGTTTCGCGTCTGCACGCCCGCCTGGAGCGTGAACGCCGTACCGGAGATGCCGACGAAGCCGACGGAGCCGCTGGGACGCAGCGGCGCCGGCGGAGGAAGCCACCCAAGGTGGTAGATCCCGCTCCCGACGAGGCCGAAGAGGCTGTGGCCGCCGAGTCGGCAGAGCCGGCTGCGGCTGAGTCGGAGGAGATCGAGGGGGCCAGTGAGACGGAGGCTCTTGAGATCGTGGCCGAGGAGGCGACCGAGGCCGCAGAGGCGGATCTGGGCGAAGTGGTTTCCTCGGAGCCCGAGCCGGCCGACGAGCATGCGTCGACCGAACCTGCTCCTGAGGCGGTGGAGCCGGCACCGACGGAACCTGAGGCCGGGCCGGGCCGCGAAGTCAAGCCCAGTCCCGTTCGGAGCGGACTCCCTGAGGCTCGCCCGGAACCCATGGCTCCAGCAGCGTCGGCAGGCCCGGGCGGTATGGTTCGCATTCAGGCTGAGGGCTACACGACGGATGGTCGGCAGCGGAGCCGACGAGAGAAGAAGCGAAAGGGCAGTGTTGACCGCGAGGCCGTGCAGGAGAACGTCAAGAAGACGCTGGCGGCTATGGGCGGTGGCACCAGTCGGCGTCGGCGTCGCGACACGGGTCCGACGCAGCAGGAGGTCGAGAAGGAGGAGCGCGAGGCCCAGGAGGAAGTGGAGCGAACGACGGTCCGGGTCAACGAGTTTCTCACCGTTGCCGAGTTGGCGGATCAGCTTGGAACTTCGGTCCAGGAGATCATCGCCTCGTCGTTCAAGAACCTCGGTTTGATGATCACGATCAACCAGCGCCTGGACTTCGACCAGATCGAGCTGATCTGCGACGAATTCAACTTTGATGCGGTGAAAGAGGAGGCCTACGAAGCGGACCTGGTGGATGACCAGCTGGAGGCGGAGGACGAGACGGCGCTCGAGCCTCGTGCTCCAGTCGTCACCGTGATGGGGCACGTTGATCACGGGAAGACTTCGCATATCGGCGCCTATCACCTGGAGTTGCCGGATGGTAAGTCGGTGGCTTTCCTGGACACCCCGGGTCACGAAGCCTTCACAGCCATGCGAGCGCGCGGCGCGGAGATGACCGATGTCGTCATCCTGGTCGTTGCCGCAGATGACGCTGTCATGCCACAGACGATTGAGGCTATCAGTCACGCCAAGAATGCTGGCGTGCCGATGGTCGTGGCCATCAACAAGGTGGACTTGCCTTCAGCCAATGTTCTCAAGGTGAAGCAGGATCTATTGGCCAGGGAGGTCGTCCTGGAAGAATTCGGTGGTACGGTGCTCTCGGCCGAAGTGTCAGCCAAGACCGGACAGGGGATGGAGGAGTTGCTCGAAAAGGTGCTGCTGCAGGCGGAGCTCCTCGAGCTGACCGCGAATCCGGCTGGGCCGGCGCGCGGTACCGTCGTGGAGGCTGAGTTGGACAAGGGCATGGGCCCGGTGGCCACGGTGCTGATTCAGAGCGGCGAGCTCGCGGTCGGCGACGACTTTATCTGCGGCCTTCATGGTGGCCGTGTTCGGGCACTCTTAGATGAGCGTGGACAGACGGTGACCAAAGCGGGTCCGTCAGTGCCGGTGAGAGTTCTTGGCATCGCGGGGGTTCCGCAGGCTGGTGACAGATTGCTGGCAATGGAAGCATCCCGCGTTCGCGAGATCGTCGCTCGACGGCAGCAGCTGGAGCGCGAAAAGTCGATGCGCCGCGGCAGTCTGGGTACCCAGCTCGAGGACGTATTCGAGCGCATCAAGGCCGGCCAGCAGGCGACCTTGAATCTTGTTATCAAAGGCGACGCAGACGGTTCAGTACAGGCCCTGTCCGATTCCTTTGAACGGCTCAGCACGTCTGAGGTAGCCGTGAAGGTGATTCACCGTGGCGTGGGCGCCGTGAACGAGAGAGACGTTCTCCTGGCGACTACGAGTGACGCTGCGATTATCGGATTCCACGTCCGACCCGAACCCAAAGCGCGGTCGGTCGCCGAACGCGACGGGGTCCAGATTCGGGTGTACAGCGTAATCTACGAGGCTGTTGAAGACGTCAGGCTGGCGCTCGAGGGTCTGCTTGAACCCGAAGAGCGGGATGTCGTGCTCGGGTCCGCCGAAGTTCGAGAGCTGTTCAAGGTTCCGAAGGCCGGGACGGTGGCCGGGTGCTACGTGGTCGACGGTACCATTCAACGGAACGCGGCTGTCAGGCTACTTCGCGAGTTTGTCCAGATCTATGAGGGCAAGATGGGTAGCCTTCGAAGATTCAAGGACGACGTCCGCGAAGTGAAGGACGGCTACGAGTGCGGGATCTCGATCGAGGGCTACAATGACATCAAGGTGGGCGATGTGATTGAGTGCTTCAAGATCGAACAGGTCGCCCGCTCGCTCGCCGAAAGCGCTGCTGCCACCTGAGCGTAGCGTGCCCTTCAGCGTGAGCAGGTCGTGAGCGGCGGCCGGCGTATCGAGCGCATCAACGGACTTCTCCAGGAAGAACTCTCGCGGCTGGTTCGCGCGGAGCTGAAGGATCCTCGGGTGGGCGTGATTACGATCACTGGCGTGGAGACGACCACTGATCTGATGCACGCGGTCGTATACGTCCGCACGCTCGGTGATCAAACGCCCGTTGAGGACGCGATTGAGGGCTTGGATAGTGCCGAGGGTTACCTCCGCCGCCTGTTGGGCCGCGAGCTCCACCTTCGGCGGATTCCAGAGCTGCGTTTTGTGGCCGATCGCACCATTGAGCACGCGCAGCGCATCGAGGCCCTGCTGGAGGAGGCCCGGGCCGAGGACGGAACTGAGCCAGCCGCAGACTGACCCGACCCGCGGAGTGTGGCTCTTAGACAAGCCTGTCGGCCCCACGTCGCACGACCTAATCCTGGCCGCGCGGCGCACACTGGGCGTCCGGCGAATCGGGCACACTGGGACCCTCGATCCCTTCGCGAGCGGACTGTTGATCCTATGCGTGGGCAGCGTCACTCGCCTCGTGGAGTATTTCCACGAGCTTCCCAAGACCTATCTGGCCACCGTTCATCTGGGCGCAGAGACGACCACTGATGACCGGACCGGCGAAATCACTGCGAGCACAGACGAGTGGCGCGGAGTAGCCCTCGAGACGCTAGAGACAGCTCTCGAGGCCATGACTGGTCGGATCGACCAGATCCCGCCGACTTACTCGGCGAAACGGCAAGGAGGACGGCGCGCCCACGAGATGGCTCGAGCCGGAGAGGAATTCGACCTGGAGCCCCGGCGCGTTCATATCCATGAGCTGCGTCTCGAGTCGTACATTCCGCCCGTGGTCCAGCTCAGTGCAGTTGTTTCGACCGGAACGTACATCAGGGCGATTGCCCGCGACCTGGGACGCACTCTCGGCTGCGGGGGTCACCTATCGGAGCTTCGTCGAACATCAATTGGGCCTTTCACTGTGCAGGACGCGATCGACCCGGCCTCTTTTGAGGCTCTCAATCCCGCTAGGCATACGCCAGAGGAACCAGTGCCGGGATGGATTGAGCCCGAGCAGGCCCTCGCTTGGCTGCCAGCCGTGCACGTGTCCCCGGAGGACGCCGAGCACATCCGGCACGGACGCATGATCGAGACGGCGAGTCCGGGTTCGGGAACGAACCCCGTAGTGCTTTACGCGGGCGGTAGATTGCTCGCGCTGGCGCAGCGAGAAGGAGAGATTCTGAAGCCTGAGAAGGTCTTTCTTGACGACTGAATTTAGAGACTGGAGCGATAGCGGACTGCCACCAGATGTACCGGGGACGGTCGTGACTGTCGGTTCATTCGACGGTGTTCACCTAGGCCATCAAGCGGTTCTCCGCGAGATCTCCGCTCGGGCCCGGGAGCGGTCATTGTCCAGCGTCCTGGTCACGTTCGACCGCCACCCTCTTACGGTTGTCCGACCGCAGGCGGCACCGGCGCTTCTCACGACTCCGGATGAAAAGAAGGCGATTCTCAGCCAATCGGGGCTCGATTACGCGGCCTTTCTTCCGTTTACGCCGCAGCTTGCGTCGTACGAACCCGAGGAGTTCGTCAAGCTGGTACTCCTCAAACGCTTCCGGGTGAGAGAGCTGGTGATCGGGTACGACCACGGCTTCGGCCGTTCCCGGACCGGCGATATCACTTTGCTTCGTGAGCTCGGCCACGATCTCGGGTTCGCCGTTGACGTGGTGTCGGCAGTGGCTGCCGGAACCGATCCGGTCTCGTCGACCCGGATCCGAAAGGAACTGGAAGACGGAGACGTGGAGTCCGCCGCCAACGGGCTTGGCCGGCCCTATTCGTTTCGCGGACCCGTGGTCCACGGACAAGGCAGGGGGCGCCACCTGGGGTTCCCAACCGCCAACCTGCTGCCCCCCGGAGGCGGAAAGCTGCTGCCGAAGGCTGGGATCTATGCTGTGAGAGCCTCCTTCCGCAACGAGATTCTGGCTGGGCTGCTGCACCTGGGCCCGCGTCCGACATTCGCCGGATCGCCACCGTCTATCGAGCTCTATGTGCTGGACTTCGATTCGGACATCTACGGGGAAAGCGTTCAGGTGGAGTTTCTCACGCGCCTTCGCGACGTGCTCCCGTTCAGTTCAGCTGCTGAGCTGGTCGAACAAATGCAGCGGGATCTCGAAATTGGGAGGGACTATTTTCGAGAGCACCCGATAGGATATGTAGCTCCGTAGGATGTTTACATTGGCCAAGAAGAGACTTATTCTATCTAGCTATCGAGACAACGAAAACACGCTTGGAGGAAGTACATAGGATGGGTCTGGATACAGCACAAAAAGCACAGATCGTAGAGAAGTTCGGGTCGCACGAGAACGACTGCGGCTCACAGGCCGTGCAGGTCGCGCAGCTCACCGCTCGGATCACCGAACTCACCGACCACTTTCGTACTCACCCGAAAGACAACCACAGTCGCCGCGGTCTGCTGAAGATGGTTGGACGTCGGCACCGGCTCCTTGAGTATCTCAAGAAGACCGACCTTCCCAGGTACCGTACCGTCATCAAAGAACTCGGCCTCCGACATTAAATTCGGCTACGGCCGGTAGTAGTGTACCCAACGGCGGCTCGCCTACCGCGCTTCTGCGGTGTCGAGGCTGTTTTGTTGTAGAAGCAGGCAAGAAAGACGAAAGAAGAGAAGAAGCGAAATGACCCACAGAATCGAACGAGAATTCGCCGGCCGGAAATTGATCCTCGAGACAGGCCGGATGGCACGAAACGCGGATGGAGCCGTCTTCGTGCAGTACGGTGATGCGGCTGTCCTGGTAGCTGCGGGGGCGGATCGAAAGCCATCCCACCTGCCGTTTTTCCCAATGACTGTCGAGTACCGGCCGCGGACCTACGCAGCCGGAAAGTTTCCCGGTGGATTCATTAAGCGCGAGGGCAGGCCGGCCGATAAGGATATCGTATCGGCCAGACAGATCGACCGACCGCTCAGGCCGCTGTTTCCCTCCGACTATAAGAACGAGACGCAGGTCGCCTGCTTCGTCATCTCGGCGGACCAG
>JAZDDE010000065.1:0-2467 GCA_036679495.1 Gemmatimonadota bacterium
AGCATTCCTCCGGTGTCCGGTAGCCGAGTCTCTTCCGAGGTCGGGTGTTCAGGTTGCGTGCGATGGCATCGCATCCGCGCTGAGTGAGCCCAGCCTGGCTCGTCCTCTTCGGGAGGTACTGGCGGAGCAGGCCGTTGAAGTTCTCGTTGCTGCCCCGTTCCCAGGAGTGATAGGGAGTGGCGAAGTAGAACCTCACTCCCATGGCCTCCTCGACCGACGCGTAGTCGTGGAACTCGGTGCCGTTGTCAGAGGTGATCGTCTTGAACTGGTTGGGGCGCGTCGCATCAGCATCCGAAGCCTCCGGGACATGCCGCGCTTGCTTCGATCCGAGAGCTTCCCGACCAGGGCATAGCCGGTCTTGCGTTCGACCAGAGTCGCCACGCAGTCCTTAGCGCCGGCGCCCACCACGGTGTCCACTTCCCAGTGGCCGATCGAGCGGCGCTTCTCGACCCAGGCCGGACGCTCTGAGATGTGGCGTTTTCCCGCGAGTCGCCCACGGCTGTCGTAGCTGTTGTGACGCTTGCGCCGCTTCTTCAGTGCACAACGCAGAGACTGGTAGAGGCGGCCCCCGGACTCCTTGTCGTTCCAGATGTGAACGTAGATCGTCTCGTGGCTGATCGAGAGCCTTCCCTCGAGGCGGAGCCGGCCCGAGATCTGCTCCGGGCTCCAGCGCTTCCGCAGCAGGAACTCGACCCGGCGGAAGTCCTCTCGCGTAAAGCGCTGGTTGCGCCGAGACCACGACCTCCGAGCCCGCGTCCGATGCGACGCCACGAAGGGCCTGTAGCCGCCATCCCAAGACGAACGGTTGCGGCGGAGCTCCCTCGAGATCGAGCTGCGATGTCGTTGCATGGCTCGGGCGATCTCCGACTGGTTGAAGCCCTGCCGCCGCAACGCTGACAGCGTGTATCGTTCCTCTGAGGTGATCTGGTGGTAGGCCATTAGCGACTCCCCATTCTTAGTCGTTTGAGGAATCGTGGCAGATCCCAGGTCACCTCCTTCTCTGGGTTCCGTGTTGCACTTACTCTATGAATTCGCCCCGCCCAACAAGGCCTTGCAGCTGACACCCAACAGCTCGTCCCCAATCGATCCGTGGTACCGTTCTGGCGGCGGGAGCGGTGCCCCAGCGTTGACGGTCAGCGCAGTTGGGCGCAGCTGAACCGCCGATCCGTTAGGCGGCGCATGCGGGCTCGGAATCGGACACAGATGGCGATCGCTCATCCCCTTGGCCTTCGGCCAGGTTCCGAGATTCGCCTACTGGAAGAAGTCTCGGTGCCTCTTGAGTTCGAGCGAGAGCGAACGTTTCCGGTCGGCTACATCCTAGAAGTAGGGGCCTCGCGCGAGGAAGGAACCGTCGAACTCATCGATCAAGAAGGACAGAGCTACTCCTGGAAGGTGGGCGAAGTCCCGCGGTACGAGCGTGTCTCGCGATCATTCCTCGCCAGGGTTTTCGTCGCCGTATTCTTCGTCTCGTTCTACACCAGCTTCATGCTACTGGTCAGCCATCTAACCGACGACGAGCCGCTTACTCGCCTCGACTGGGTCCTCCGAGCAATCGGCTTTCTGGTGTTGGGTGGCCTTGTCTATGTGGTAACCACCTCGATGAAGCGAAGTGAACCACCCACGGTCGTGAGGTAGCGCCGTCTGACTTCAAGTTTGAACTGCAACACGCCCTATCACGTCTTCAACCTATACCGATCCGAACCAGCGCCGACAGCTGGGCGTGCCTGAATCCGGTAACGTTCTGGTGTCAGATGGCTGTGCCTCAGCTTTTGCGGCTCGGCCATGTACCGTCGGACGGCGGAGCGAATGAGCCAGAGCAGCGACGCGCTTCAGAAGTTGCTCATCTCGGCTGTGCAGCACCTTGCACAGCAAGGCGAGCAGGCGCTAGCCCACAAGGCTCAGCGAGCCCATCGCCCGGATGAGCTCGCCCTCGAATTCGACGATGCCTACACCGAGTACGTAGCGAGCCTCGATGCCCTCCCGACTGATGAGCAGCTTTCCTCGCTGCAGTCCCTCGACTCGGCACTGACCGCCCTGTCGGGTCCCGACAATGCGGCGCTGTGGAGCGAGGACGCGTTCAGAGAGCACCCTCGCTGGGCCGAGGTTCGGGGCCTCGCAGACGCAGTGCTCGTGAGATTCGGATGGCCCACCCCAAGCTAGCTGCACGCCCGCCGAACGCGGTCTTGCAGCGGACCGACACTCCGCTGCGCTCGGATACCACCACCCTCCCCTCCAGAGTCGCTACCTCCTCGTCGGACTCGCGCTTCCGGAGGGGCCCACTCCGTAGGCCTTCGGCCTGACGAGGCATTTCGGCCTTCTGTAGAATTCCTCGACAACCATCTGAGCAGTAGCGAGCCGGGCAGTCTGTTGCGCCGCCGCTTATGCTCGATCCGTTGACCGGCCACAACCAATGATCGAGATCCTCGAGTTCGACTCGACACACCACACTCGACTGATACGGACCGGT
>JAZDDE010000066.1:0-9791 GCA_036679495.1 Gemmatimonadota bacterium
GGCTGTTCGGGCTTCGGCTGGCCGATGTCGGGGAACGCGCGCATAGCCCGGAGGAAATTCAGGTCCTGCTTCGGCAGAGCCGTTCAGAAGGGGCGGTCGAACACGGCGAAGAGGCCATGATACACGGCGTGTTTGAGCTGACCAACACCGTCGCCCGAGAGGTGATGACTCCTCGACCTGACATCGTGGCTTTTCAGGCCGGGGCCTCCTTGGATGAGGTGCTGCAAGCAGTCGCTGAGTCCGGATACTCCCGATTTCCGGTATATGGCGAGTCCATGGATGACACTCTCGGGGTAGTTCTCGTGAAGGATCTTATTCGCTGGATTCAGAATTCTCAGCCGGTCGCCTTCGAGCTTCGAGATGTCATGCGACAGGCGTACTTCGTTCCCGACACGAAGGCGGTGGACGATCTGCTCGCTGAGATGCGGCACCACAAAGTTCACATGGCTGTGGTGGTCGATGAATTTGGCGGCACGGATGGTATCGTAACTCTTGAAGACCTGCTCGAGGAAATCGTGGGAGAAATCTTTGACGAGCACGACGTACCTGAGTCCGACGTAACCATCGATGAGGAAGGTCGCATTCTGATCGATGGCGGAGCCGATTTCGCAGACGTGCTGGCCGAGTTCGGCCTTGCCATTGAAGAGCCGGAAGGCGATTACGATACGGTGGCTGGATTTGTGATAGGTTCTCTTGGCAGGATTCCCGAGACCGGGTACCGTATTCCGGTCGGCGAGGGAGAGTTTGAAGTGCTGGAGACCAACGAAAAACGGGTAACACGTCTTGAGCTCTTCGTTTCGGCGGGGAGTCACGACCGCAAATCTCAGACGGAGGGTGGAGCTGTCGATGGCCTCTGAGTTCTGGAGTGCGGAGGAGTTCGACCGACAGGCGCAGCAGCGATACGAGGAGGGCGAGTTCGATGCGGCCAGCTCGCTGCTGGAGACCGCGCTGCGACTGTACCCGGAGTCGGCTGACCTGTGGGTGTCGATGGGGTACACACAGCTCGCTCGCGAGGAGTATGCGTGGGCTCGCCGAGCCTTCGACCTATCCCTGGAACACGAACCTGACCACGAAGACGGATTGGTAGGGGTCGGGGAGGCTCTTCTCAAGCTCGGCGAGCGATCGCGTGGTTTTCGAGCCTTTGAGCGTGTGCTGGAACTGGGTTTCGCGACCGATAGCGATCTCATGCTGTCGATCGGTAGGGCCCTGTTCCGCGAGGAGTTCTATGAGCATGCCGAGCGTTTCTTTCGCAAGGCTACGGCTGCCGATGGGCAGTCTGCCGATGCCGCCGCTGATCTGGCGTACTCACTTCAGCGGCTTGGCAAACCCCGGGAGGCCCTCATCTGGCTCCGCAGATCGATCGAGCTCGATCCCGAGAATCACGACGCCCGCACGTGTCTGGCCAACCTGGAGTATGAAGGTGGACACAGGGAACGGGCGCTTGAGGAGTTTGAGCGCGTGCCCACGGATCGACTGTGGGATCCGCTGACGGTATGGCGGGCGATCGAACTGACTCGCGCTTTCCGCACACTATCGAGCGATGGGCGCGAGTTGGAGCCGTACCTCGATCGGCTTGAGCGACTCCTGGTCAAGCCTACTCCGGTTGAAAAGCTGCTAGCGGAGATCCAGCCGCGGGGACATGACTCGCCCGAGATGCCGGGCAGCCGAGGCCAGCTCGACATGTTTCGTCCTGTGCCTGGTGAGACCACGGACTGGGTGGCGATTGTACGGGCCATGAGCCAGGCTTCTCCACAGCCATATCAGAGCGTGGAACAGTTCATGCAAGACACTGCTCAGCGGATACATATTCAGACCGGAATTCGGATACCGGATGACGATCCTGAGGCCTTTATCAAGGCTTCAGCGCAAGCCGGGGTGCTTCATATAGAGCACTGAGGCGAGGGTGAAAAAAACGCATGGATACGCAGCCACTGGCTGATTTGTTGGCCAGGAGACTAGTAGAAGAAGGTCACTCGCTGGAGGGTCCGATCGCTATGGCGGAGCTCCAGCAACGGCTCATTCCGTATAGGTTGTGCAGGGCAGAACTTCGCTTTGCGACAAAGGCGGAGTATGACCTGGCTCTGCTGCACCTGCTCGGGGATGAAAAGCAGGCCGAGATCCAGGAAGAACGTTTGGGCGAAGCCATCCGGAGTGAGCTTCTTTCCGCCGAACCGGCCCTCCGATTTCTGCGCCGCTTTGCCGCCTCCGAAGTCACGCTGAAGGTTCCGAACGGCCGATCGAGCAATTCCGGAGCCCCGGCCGACCCGACGAACGGAACAGGCTCAGTTAAGGGTCCGCGTCTCCATCGGAAGGCATCCGGAGCCCCAGAGACCTCGACTCGCGGAAAGGGGCAGTGGCCGCCACCGGACCAGACGGAAGTTCCCGTCGAGACCGACAGCGCCGTCGAGACCGACAGCGCCGCCGAGGTTGCCGAGGCTGCCGCTCAGGCGGCGCCGCCTAACGCGACCAAGCAATCAGCGCCCCAAAGGGCACACAGAACCACTCGCCGCCAACCGTCCACCAAGCGTGGCCCGGCTCCAGCGGCAGTGGCACAGAGTTGCCGATCCTGTCCGGAAGAGCTGCCCGACGTCGCCGATCTGCGATTCTGTCCGCATTGTGGCACCGATCAGAACCGGTGGGACTGCAGCGAGTGTCAGACCGAAATTCAACGGCCGTGGCAGTTCTGTCCGAAGTGTGGCGCGACGCAGTCCGGCGGCTAGAAACTTCCCCCCATAAGCGTTACTTTGGCGACCGGTGAGCACCGGGGCGCGGCCTATGGTACGCCTTAGACTCAGATCGACGTGATTCCAGCAAGAGGACTGAATATGCAGAAAAATAGGCAGACGGCGCTGCGAGCGTTGGCGGGAACCGGATTGATAGTATTTCTTTCGCTCGGAGCCGCAGCCTGCGGTGGGGACGATGCCAATGCATCGGCCGACGACATGGTTGAAGCCAACAATCTGGCTGCTGCCGGAGACGTGGCGTCCGCAACGGATAATCCTTGTGCCGCGGATCATGACGGCGGCGAGCCGGTGGCCCAGGAACTGCCGGAAGGTGTCACCATGGCCATGGTTGACGACGGGAAAGCCATCTTCGAAGGTGCGGGAATTTGCTCCTCGTGCCATGGTCCGACTGGCGCCGGCGTTCCGAATCTGGGGGCTGATCTGACGGACGACGAGTGGACACACATCGACGGTTCGTATGAGGAGATCGTCGAAAATGTGATGAGCGGAGTGACGGCTGAGGCGTCGACCTCCGGTGTCCCGATGCCGCCCAAGGGTGGAACCAACATTACGGACGATCAGGTGAAGGCGGTCTCGGCCTACGTGTGGACGCTGAGCCGAAGCTGAGCGATCCGCTAGCCGATCGGAGTTCCGTGGTGAAGTCGGGGCCGGTCTCCCATCAGTGGGCAGACCGGCCTCTTCGCTTGGGTCTCACCCTACGAGGCGGTTTTTGATACGCGTCGCGCTCATTCCCGGCGACGGAATCGGACCCGAGGTGCTGCGCGAGGCGAGGCGAGTTCTCGAGGCCGCCGCAGAGACCGGTGTGTCGCTCTCTTTCGAAGAGTTTCCCCACGGGGCCGATCATTTCCTGGCGACCGGGGAGACGCTCAGCGAGGAGACCTTCGGGAGGCTCCGGGACGAGTTCGATGCTATCTTGCTTGGCGCCGTCGGCGACTCCCGGGTACCGGATGGGAGGCATGCCCGGGACATTCTGCTGGGCCTTCGGTTTCGCCTCGACCTGTTCATCAACCTGCGGCCCGCAAAGCTTCGGCTGCCGGAGTTGTCGCCCCTGCGTTTGGCCGATGGGGCGGACATCGACTTCGTTATCTTCCGGGAGAACACAGAAGGTCTCTACACGGGTGCCGGCAGCTCTACCGGAGTAGGGACTCCCGATGAACGAGCCGTCAGTGAGGCGATCGCGACGCGTTCTGGAGTCGAGCGCATTGTTCGGGCAGCCTTCGGACACGCCCGTGAGCACGGGGTCGGGCGAGTGACGCTGGGCGACAAGGCCAATGCTGTCCCGCACGTCTACGGACTATGGCGGAGGGTATTTGCCGAAGTGGCCGAGGAGTTCACCGGCATTCAGTCTGAGATGGTTTATGTGGACGCCCTGGCCATGCAAATGGTTCGGGATCCGGGCCGGTTCGGAGTGGTCGTGACGAGTAACCTCCTCGGCGACATCCTGTCGGATCTGGCCGCCGAACTCGTAGGCGGAGTGGGGCTGGCGCCGTCGGCCAACCTCAACCCGGCCGGAGGGGCTCTGTATGAACCGGTGCATGGCAGCGCACCGGATATTGCCGGAAAAGGCGAAGCTAACCCTATGGCCGCTATTCTCTGTGCGGCTATGCTGCTCCGAGATGGCGGAGCGGCCGAAGTGGCTGGCCGGATCGAAGACACGGTCGACGAGGCCCTGCGGACGGGAGTTCGAACGCCCGATGTTGGCGGCACGTCGACCACCAGCGAAGTGGGGAGCTGGATCGCGGAGAAAATCCGCGCCTAGAACCGAGAAACACACGTCGCCGCCTGCCCGTACGCATGGACGGCGGCACCAATAACGGAATGGCGGAGAGGACCTCGCCTGAAGCATACATGGGGGATTCATGAGTGATCGCAGCGTCGTATTTCTGTCCGCAGTCCGGACACCCTTCGGGACCTTCGGCGGCAGTCTCAAGGATTTCACCGCAACCGACCTGGGCGTTCTAGCTTCTGAAGCCGCGCTTGAGCGCTCGGCGGTGGACACCGAGGATGTAGGCCACGTCTTCTTCGGCAATGTCCTCCAGACGTCGGCTGACGCCATCTATGCCGCCCGGCACATCGGTCTGCGGTCCGGCCTGCCGATCGCAACACCGGCATTGACCCTGAACCGCCTGTGCGGTTCGGGCTTTCAGGCCGTGATGAGCGGGGCGCAGGACATCCTGATGGGTCAGTCGGAGGTCTGCCTCACCGGCGGAACCGAGTCGATGAGCCAGGCGCCTCATGTGGTCCGTGGGGCTCGCTGGGGCCTACGTCTTGGACCGGCTGCGCCCTTCGAGGACTCCCTGTGGGAGGCCCTTACGGATCCCTACGCCGGGTGCTCCATGGCGGAGACAGCCGAAAACCTGGCCGAGGAGTACGACATCAGCCGCACCGAAGTGGACGAATACGCCGTGCGCAGCCAGCAGCTGGCGAAAAAGGCCTGGGACGAAGGCCGTTTCAGTGAGGAAGTCGTGCCTGTCACGATCAAGAAGAGGCGCAAGGAGATCGAGTTCGCGATCGACGAGCACATGCGTCCCGAGACGACTCTCGAGGCGCTGGCGGGTCTGCGCCCCTATTTTAAGGAAGACGGCCTGGTGACGGCGGGTAACGCGAGTGGGATCGGCGACGGAGCCGCCGCCCTCGTCCTGGCCAGCTCAGAGTATGCGGACTCCCATGGCCTCGACCCAATCGGTGAACTGGTTGCATGGGGTGTCGCGGGAGTGCCTCCCCGCACGATGGGCATCGGCCCGGCTCCGGCCTCTCGGCTGGCGCTTGAGCGGGCGGGACTGATCCTCGAGGACATGGACCTGGTGGAAGTCAATGAGGCCTTCGCACCGCAATACGTAGCGGTCGAGCGCGAGCTCGGTCTCGACCGGGAGCGCGTCAATGTCGATGGCGGCGCGATCGCGGTTACGCATCCACTCGGGGCTACCGGAGCGCGCATCACGACCCATTTGCTCCACGAGCTAAAGCGCCGTGGCGGAGGTCTCGGTCTCGGATCGGCCTGCATCGGTGGCGGGCAGGGGATCGCGGTCATCCTTAAGGTGAAGTGAGGTAGCCATGGAACTCGCACTCGCAATCGCAGCTATCGCCGGCACGGCCATTCTGGCCACCAGTCTGCGAGTCCTCAGGGAGTACGAGCGCGGAGTCGTGTTCAGACTCGGTAGGATCAAACCCGTTCGCGGTCCCGGCCTGATTTTCCTGGTTCCGCTCGGGATCGAACGTATGAACAGGGTGGGCCTTCGCATCATCGCGATGGACATTCCCCCGCAGGACGTGATCACACGCGACAACGTGAGCGTCAAAGTCAACGCGGTGCTGTACTTCCGGGTGTCGGACCCCAAGAGGGCCATCCTGGAGATTGAAGACTACCTGTTCGCTACGTCCCAGCTTGCGCAGACGACGCTCCGTTCAGTGATTGGACAGGCAGAGCTCGACGAATTGCTCGCCGAGCGCGAGAAATTCAACCAGATCCTCCGTGACATCATCGATGAAGGCACGGACGCCTGGGGAATCGACGTGACGGCGGTGGAGGTCAAGGACGTGGATCTCCCCCATGAAATGAAACGCGCCATGGCCAGGCAGGCGGAGGCGGAGCGCGAGCGCCGAGCCAAAGTCATCAACGCGGAGGGCGAACTTCAGGCCGCGACCAAACTCAAGGACGCGGCTCGGCTGCTCAGTTCGCTGCAGACCGCATCGGAAATCGCCGCCGAGAACAACTCGACAACCCTGTTTCCTCTTCCGCTCGAGTTCTTCAGCCACATGGGGAAGGCATTCTCGGGAGAACACCTCGAGAAGAGCGAGGAGAGCTTCGCCGAGCTGGAGGCACGGGCCCGAAGAGCGGCAGAGGAAGCCAGTCAGACCCCATCTCCGCTCGTCGCATCGGGGCCCGGCGCGCCGCGGCTCGGCGCCAGCGGTGGCACCCTCCAGGACGAACTCTCTACGGCTGACCCAGAATCATTAGAGTCCCGGCCCGACTCATCTGGATCCGCTGACTAGTGCGATGACCGAGCCTTCGAACTCCGTGGACGGCCCACCGGCCGGCTCAGAAATCGCTCCCGGACCCGATCTGTCCGGACGACAGCTGGAGGCTGTTATTCAGCGGGCCGCCGAGCTTCAGCTTCACCGCACTGAAGCCGCCGATCGGCTGAGCGACGATGAGGTGGTGCGCATTGCGGACGAAGTCGGTCTGGAAGAGCGATACGTACGCCAGGCACTGGCCGAGACGCGCGCCAACGCCCTCGTTCCGTCGCGGCCCTCCGATCGGAGTTTGCCGGTTCGGGCTTGGGGTCGGGCCCATGTGCAGCTCAGTCGAGTCGTCACAGGCTCTCCAGCGGAGGTTCTAGCCAAGCTCGAGGAGTACTTCGAGGCGCAGGCAACGCTGCGGCAGATACGAGATCAGCACGAGCGCCAGGTCTGGGAGCCGGCCTCTGATATCATGAGCCAACTCCAGCGTGGGCTAGATCTGGGCGGTAAGGGATACGAACTGGCCAAGGCGCGGCGGATTGAGGTGATGGTAGAGCCCCTGGAGAGTGACCGTTCTCTGGTCACGATCCGAGCCGATCTCTCGAACCAGCGTCGGGGCCATGCCATCGGCTGGTCGATCGGCGGGGTCTCGGTCGGGGGGCCTGTCGCGGTTACCCTGGTGGCCCCGGGCTGGTCAGCTTGGCCACCAAGGGTACCTTCCGCCGCCAACGAGCCAAGGTCGAGCTCGTAATCGAAGGTCTGCTGGATCGGCTCGAGCGAGGATCGAAGATGTCTGTCGTGCGCAGACGTACCTGGGGCCATCGGGTGAGAGGATTTTTTGAAGAAGTCTAAGACCCGTTTGAGTAACTCAAGAACACGCGGATTGGCGAAAGGAGCCAGGCGTTGAGCGACATAAGTAAAGTAGGCGTAGTGGGATGCGGTCTGATGGGGCGCGGGATTGCCCAGGTCTGCGCGGCGGCCGGGTATGAAACGGTCGTGCGTGAGGTGTCCGGGGAATTTCTCGAGCGGGGGATGGCCGCTATCGAGAAGGGACTCAAGAGAGCCGTGGAGAAAGGCAAGCTGGAGGAGTCGGCCAAAGACGAGACCTGGTCTCGTTTGACTGGCACTACCGACGTAGCGGACCTGGCGGACTGCGATCTGATCAGTGAAGCGATTGTCGAGGATATTGAGGTCAAGAAAGAACTCTACGGTTCCTTGGACGAGCTTTGCCCGGCGCCCACGATCTTCGCGTCGAACACGTCCAGTCTGACGATTACGGAGATGGCCGCCGCAACGAGCCGGCCGGACCGTTTCGTGGGTCTTCATTTCTTCAATCCCGTGCCGGTCATGAAGTTAGTCGAGGTAGTCCGCTCTGGCTCGACGTCAGATGCGACATTCGACTGTGCCTTCGCTTTCGCCCGTTCCCTGGGCAAGACTCCGATCGCCTGTCGTGACAACTCGGGCTTTGTCGTGAACCGCTTGCTCGTGCCGTACATGCTGGACGCGATCCGGGCTTACGAGGAGGGCATCGGCTCGATCGAGGACATCGATACCGGGATGAAGCTCGGCTGTGGCTATCCCATGGGCCCCTTCATGCTCGGCGACTTTGTGGGCTTGGATACGCTCTACTTCATTACCGAGATCATGTACGACGAATACCGCGAGAAACGCTTCGCTTCTCCCGCGCTTCTCAAGCGTATGTACCTGGCGGGGCACCACGGCCGGAAGGCGGGCAAGGGTTTCTACGACTATAGCGGCGACGAGCCGGTCGTCAGCGACTTCGCACAGCGTTGATTGTGCCTGACGCGGACCGGGTACCCGACCCGGAGGCCCTCCTGGCGGACTACTCCATCGTAGTAGAGATCCCGGTCCGCTGGGCGGACATGGACGCATTCGCGCACGTGAACAACACGCGTGTTTTCCAATACTTCGAATCGGCCAGAATCGTGTACCTCGAGCGGTGCGGCTTTGAGCAATCCTACGAGGAGACGCGCATCGGTCCGATTCTCCATTCCACATCCTGCCGGTTTCGGCGCCCCATATTCTATCCCGATAATATCTTGGTCGGTACGCGCGCCTCCGAGCTCCTCAAGGACCGATTTACGGCCGAGTACCTGGCCGTGTCGAAGGATCACGGAGCGGTCATGTCTGAGGGGTCTGGAGTGATTGTTTCCTACGACTATGAGGCAGGCCGGAAGGCGCCGATTCCCGAGGCTGTCCGCGCCTTGATCGTCGAGCTCGAAGGAGAACGCCTGAGCCACTGAATTTCCGCACCCGGACAGCGCGTTTGTACGTTGCGAGTGGGCCTCTGTGGGCCTATTTTTAGGGGTGTCGATTCAAGCAATGGCTAGCACGCCTCAAGAGACGGAAAACGCAGTCCCGCCCGTTTCGGTCGAAAGCCTGAAAATACGGAATTTTCGGAACTTGCGGCGGCTCGATATTGAGCTTCCGGCGACCGGGGTCGTCATCCTCGGCCCGAACGGATCCGGGAAGACGAATCTGGTCGAAGCGATCTACTATCTCGAGATTTTCCGATCATTTCGCGGAGTACGAGACCGGGATCTCGTCCGGTTCGGAGAGGACGTATTTCGTGTTGAGGCCGTGACCCCGGAATCCTCAGGGCAGACGGAGATTGCGGCTGCCTATGAGCGGACCACACGGCGCAAGAAAGTAGAGGTCGAAGGGGCCGACACCGGCCGCCTTGTGGATGCGCTGGGTCGTCTGGGGGCGGTTGTGTTCAGCCTGGATGATTCCGAAATCGTGGCTGGGTCACCCGGAGGGCGCAGGCGCTTTCTCGACATCCTGTTGTCGCGAGTCCGGTCCGGATACGTAGCGAACCTGCAGCGCTACCGCGCCGTATTGTCCCAGCGCAACGAGGCTTTGCGCTCGGGCGCGAGTTCGGCGGCGCTCGACGCCTGGACGGGTGGACTCGTCGACCCGGCTGCCCGCGTCATGGCCGAACGCGACCGGTGCATCGGCAGATTCAGCGCGGAGTTTGGCCGCTATCACTCGGAAATTGCGGGCGGCGCGGCCGGAGTTCTGCGCTACGAGCCGGGGCTGGCAGGACTGGCCGGTGACGGCGGGCCG